>JAIDWS010000009.1 GCA_029059055.1 Alphaproteobacteria bacterium | reverse complement strand
CTGCCATAATAATTTGCATCGATTAAGACTCTTGCCATAGTTTTTACTCCTTTTAAGTCATAAAAAACACCACCCAAGACATTTGGGTGGTTGGAGGTTCAAAGCTATTGACGTAATAGTGCTGTTTATTCAATATATTCACAGCCCCCCAACCAACGGGTTGGAGATATTTTATGTCATCACTGACAACGTCAAAGGGCTTTGATACCCTGCACCGGATTCCCAATGCATGTCCAGTATATCGCATTATGCGGGAATGTTCAAGGAATTTAAATCACCTGGTGTGGGGATTAATTGACTGGATTGCCGCGGTCGCGATGCTCCCTCGCAATGACAAAGTGGATGCAGTGCCAAGCAATTCAACACCATTGTCATTGCGAGTGCAACGAAGCAATCCAGTGAATAGTGGTCTGTTCCTTATTATCTGGATTGCCACGCCATACCGGCGCCCCGCCTGGCTCGCAATGACAAGAGAGAGTAAGTGCCCAGTCTTAAAAAAATCCCCCGCGCCCGACAAAAAATCCCGCCATACGGCGGGGATTTTTCTTAGTCTTTGTTGGTGTATTCACAAAAACCTTCGTTCGTGTCACAGCGGTTGACGACACCTTCGCTGATAAAGTATCCGCGTTCGTGCAAACATGCCGCGCAAACTTCGGGTGCGTCGGTCCCAATGTGCCAATTGCCGCAATTGGTGCAACGCCACATAACAATTTTATCCTGTTTAAACAGGGTCCCGTTTTCAATCGCATCGGCCAGGGCGCGAAAGCGTGCTTCGTGATAACGTTCGGCGTAACCGATGTTTTTCAAAATGTCCGCGATGGCGGTAAAGCCTTCTTGGGCGGCAATCTGGGCGAATTTCGGGTACATGTCGGTGTTTTCTTCGTGTTCACCGTATGCGGCCGATTGCAGATTTTCCAATGTGTTGCCGATTTTGCCCGCCGGGAACGCAGCTGTGATTTCCAAATCGCCCCCTTCCAGGAACTTAAACAAACGGCATGCGTGTTCTTTTTCCTGGTCTGCGGTTTCCAAAAAGATTTTTGCAATCGCCTGGTATCCTTCTTTCTTGGCGACGGACGCAAACATTGTGTAACGATTGCGCGCCTGGGATTCGCCGGCGAACGCCATCAACAGGTTCTTTTCTGTCTGACTTCCTTTTAATGTGGGCATTTATGTTCTCCTTTGGATTAATTTAAGATTTTATTCCGTCGAAATCATAACAGATAAAAATCCAAAATGCAAAAAATAAAACGGGACGTTTGTCGCCCCGGATGTCTTTATTTTTGTTTCGTGGGTGTGCCAACCGCCGCGTGAATCATGTCTTGGTACACGTCGTACAGTTTTATCCCCAAAAATGCGCGCGCACTTTCAATCGTGGGGCCATATCCCCAATATGTGCCGTCGGTCGTATGGTATTTTGCAACGACCGCGCTGGGCAATCCCGCAAACAATCCGTAACAATTTTCCGCCACCATCGCCGCACGATAAAATTCAAATCGATTGCGTTCCACGCGCGGCAACCGTTCCCGCAATACAAATCGACGCCCGCGGATTTCGAAAATCGGTTCGGTGAATTTCGATTGGACGCGCCATGCGCCCGCGACGAATTCTACGTCATCCAATTTCAATTGGCGCAACGGGATTTCGCGGCCCGCGGCATCCCACGCCAGGTTCCCATTCGCGCATCCGATGGCGAACGCACGCCGTTTTTCTGTGATGTCTTGGTATTCGGCCATTGAATTTCTGTATGTCATTCGGCATCCCCCAGGGCTAAAAATTTCTTTTCGATGGCGGCAATCAATTCGGTGATTCCAATGCGGCCGGCCGCACTGATGGTCATGATTTCCGGTTTCTTTTTGCGACCGAACGATTTTTTAAATGCGGTCATGCGTTCGGTCAATTCGTCGGGGGCGATGGCATCAATCTTGTTAATAATAACCATTTCCGGTTTATTTAACAGCCCGCCACCATACGAATCCATTTCATGTCGGATGGCCGCATACCGCGCCGCCCAATCCGGTTCCGTCCCGTCAATAACATGCAAAATCATTTTTGTGCGTTCCGCATGCCCCAAGAACCGGTCGCCCAGGCCGACGCCGGTGTGGGCGCCTTCGATTAATCCGGGCAAATCGACCAAGACAAATTCGCGGTTATGCGCGTACATCACCCCCAATTGCGGATTCAGGGTCGTAAACGGATAATTGGCGATTTTGGGGCGCGCCGCCGTCACCGCCGACAATAATGTTGATTTGCCGGCATTCGGAAACCCGACCAGCCCAATATCCGCGATTAATTTCAATCGCAGAACCACGGTGCGTTCTTCGCCCGGCAGACCGTCGTTGGCCTGTTTCGGGGCGCGGTTTGTCGGGCTTTTGAAATGCAGATTGCCCCACCCGCCGTTGCCACCACGTGCGGCGCGGTATTCCATACCGTCCGCGTTCAGGTCCGCGTATTCAATTTCTTCGTTTTCAGATAAAATGACCGTCCCGGTCGGAACCGGCAAAACCAATGTGTCGCCGGATGCGCCGGTGCGCATCTTGCCCATGCCGTTTTCACCCCGTTGGGCCAAAAATTTTGTTTTATATCGGTAATCAATCAACGTATTCACATTCGGCACCGCGCGAAACACGACGTCACCGCCACGCCCGCCGTCCCCACCGTTGGGGCCGCCGTATTCGATATACTTTTCCCGGCGGAAACTGGCGCTGCCGTTGCCACCATCGCCGGCCTTGATATAAATTTTTGCCTTGTCCAAGAACTTCATTTGTTGTGCCTTTTTTGGGCATTATAACTTAAAAACTTGCAATTTCCAGCAGGAAGATTATAATATTTAACGTCACGCAAGTGATGATGATTCTGAATCCATTGTGCAATAATCATTTTGGACCCGGGGGCGGTACCCGGCACCTCCACCAAGAAAAATCATGGGGGTGTAATAGATTCGACAGATGATGAAAGACAAATCGGGTGAATCCGACATGGCGTCGTTAAAAGCCAAATAAAAACTGAATGGCGATAGAATCGCTGCGAACGACAATGTTCGCTTTGCAATGGCTGCCTAATACGGCGCCGAACGCCGCTGGCGATTGTTGGTTGCGTTCATTTTAGCTATTGCGGGGCTGGCCGGGTGCCTGGCACCAGAAACCCGGCGCACAGTATTAATGAATTATGGAAAGGTATAAAAATGTTTGGAAAAGTAAAAAAAGTATTTTTCACGGGTGTATTTGGAATTCTGTATGTGGCGTTCCTGGCCCAGATTGTGTATATTTTGGGCTTTGTAAAGGGATTTGATGTGAAATTGGGCTATTTCGCACTGATTTCGTTTGAATGGTTGGCGTTGATTGCAGCGCGTTACCTGTCCAAGCGTTCCAGCACAGGCGCACAATACAATGGTTACAACGGCCGCCGTCGTTAATCATTTGATATGATTTAAAAAAAATCCCCGCGGCTGCGGGGATTTTTATTCGCCTTGAAAAAACGAAAAAATATCTTATATTATGGACACTATGAAAGAATATATTTTGCCTTTGCGCGATTTGGTTATGCACCCCGGTTTGACGGTCCCCGTTTTAATTGACAACCCCATGTCGGTTGCCTGTATCGAAGCCGCCGCCAAAAATCGCCAGAAAATTGTCTTGGCCGCCCAGCATACGTGGGGATATCCCGCCAATCCCGAAGATGTTTATGACATCGGGACCATTGGCGATATCGCCCAGGTTTTACGCATGCCTGATGGCGCCGTCCATGTCATGATTCGCACAACCGATGCGGTCACACTGTCGGATATTTCCGTTGATGACGGTATCTTTACCGGCGTGGCAACCCCCATCGCCATTATGGATGACAGTGCGCATGAACAAACCATTGCTTTGCGGGACAAAGTGGCCAAAAACTTGCAACTGTTGTCCGGCCCGCGCAAGATAAAGATGGATAAACTGCGCACGATTATCCAGGATTATCCCCTGCCCGCGTTTATTGATTCTGTGATGCAAATCATGGATATTGACACCGATATCGCTGTGCGGGTTCTGTGCGCACCCACGTGGCGTGATAAATTGGTCATCTTGCTGGAACAGGTTAACCTGATGCTGGAAACGGCCAAAATCGAAGAATCAATTAACCGCCGCATTCATCAACAGATGGAATCGGGCCGCCGCGAAGCTATTTTACAGGAAAAAATGCGCGCAATTCAGCGGGAAATGGGCGACGACAGCGAAGAAATCGATACAGAAAACCTGCGCAAGCGGATTGAAAAATCCCCCATGCCCGCCGATGCCAAGGAAAAGGCGATGTCTGAATGGCGCCGCATGCGCAGCATGTCCCCCATGTCCAACGAAGGCGGATTGTTAAAAACATATTTGGACGAATTGTTGTCCATGCCATGGAACAAATCGGACAAGGTGAAAATCGACCTGAAATCGGCCCGCGAAATCTTGGATTCCCAACATTCGGGGATGCAGGGTGTCAAAGAACGCATCTTGGAACATATCGCCGTGATGAAAAAAACCGGCAGCAATCGCGGCACGATTTTGTGCATGGTGGGTGCGCCGGGCGTGGGAAAAACATCACTGGGCAAATCGATTGCGGCGGCACTGGGGCGAAAGTATCAGCGCATTTCCCTGGGCGGGATTTCAGACGAAGCCCATTTCCGCGGCCATCGCAAGACATATATCGGCGCCCAAACGGGACGTATTATGGACGCACTGAAACGGTGCAAGACGAATAACCCGGTTATCGTTTTGGACGAAATTGATAAAATGGGGCGCGATTGGCGCGGCGACCCAGAAGCGGCACTGTTGGAAATATTGGACCCGGAACAAAACAAAACGTTCCGTGATCATTATCTAGAAGTGGATTTCGACCTGTCGAATGTGTTGTTTATTGCCACCGCCAACAGCATGAATCTGTCGTCGGCGTTAAAAGACCGTATGGAAATCATCGAAATCCCCGGATACAGCATGGATGACAAAATCCGTATTGCACGGGAACACTTAATCGCCCGGGCGGCGCATGACACGGGGTGGGATATGGCCAATATCGACATTTCTGATAATGCCATTCGACACCTGGTCCAGAACTATACATCCGAAGACGGGGTGCGCGAATTACAACGTGAATTGACCGCGATTCTGCGGCGGGCGTTACTGGAAAACGACGGCGAAGATGTCCGTACGGAATTCACCCCGGAAAAAATCGACCAATTGCTGTCGGTGCGCAAATCGGCCGGATTTTCAAAACGTATCGGTTTCGGCATCCGGGCATAAGGACGTAAAAATGATTCTGATTATCAACACATCGGGGGCGGGATTGGAATTCGTACTGGGCGACCGGTACGCACATGTGGATGCGGAAAAACAATCGGTTGCATTGCCGGTGGCGGCGGAACAATTTATGACCGCATGCGGCGCCCGGTGGCGTGATTTAACCGCCATTGGCGTTGTGGTCGGCCCCGGCAGCTTTACCGGTATCCGACTGGGCATCGCCTATGCCAAGGGATTGGCAATGGGATTGGGGATTCCCATTGTGCCGATTAACGCATTTGAATTGTATCTGGCGGCGACGCCCGACGCATTTGTGGCCATTGATTCCGGACGCGGGGATTTCTTTGTCGCGGCCGACGGATTGGCACCATGCACCATGACGATTGATGATGTGGAAACGCGGCAAATGGATTGGCCCAGAACGGTCGGCCATAAACCGTTTAACCTGGGGCTGGGGACCGCCATCGTTCAACAAAAATTAGAATCCGGCGCCGCCGAACCGGTGGTGCCGATGTACCTGCGCCCCAGTTACGCAGAACAAAAATAAAATTCAGGTGTTAAATCCAGATGTTTGATGATGTTGCCCATTTACATGCACAATGTTTTCCCCATCGCCCATGGGGCGCGAATGATTTCGCGGATTTAAAGAAATCCGGCTGTGACATTATCGCCAGCCAGAACGGATTTATCGTATATCGCGTGGTCGCCGACGAAGCCGAAATTATCACCATCGGCGTGGCCCCAAATGCACGGCGCGGCGGTATTGCGGCGGCGATGCTGGGGATTGTCGCGGGTGAATTAAAAAAACGCGGCGTGAAAAAGATTTTTTTAGAAGTCGCCGAAAACAACACCGCCGCGCGTCAATTGTATGCGGCAAACGGATATACACAAATTGGTGTTCGTCCAAAATATTATGACGGCGTCGACGCCATATTGATGGAATTGCAATTATGACATCCACCCAACCATATACCCCCACCAGTGCCATATTAATACAAAACAACGGGGAAACCGGTCGCGATTTTTCCGTGGTTGAATCCGTTACCCCGGACGGACCGGCGGTGGTGGCATTGGGTGGCGAATTGACATATACCCCCGGCATGGCGAATACATATGCAAAAACATTGCGTACGTTATTGCGGGAAAATGGGATTGAATCTGTGCCGATATATGCCGCGGCATATGAATTTGGGTCCCATAATTCTGAATTGGAACGCGTCCAAATATTCCGCCGCGCCGGGCGCAAAGTACGTATCCGGCACCACGCGGAATTGAATACCAAAATGGAACAGCATCTGGCCCAGATGAACACCATGGAACCGGTGCCGAATTACATCATTGAATTGTACGATAAAATTTTTAATCCCCGCATGGCGGATGTGCCAGAAAATCATCCAACGGCCAATATATTGGCCGCGCGCATGCGCGGCCTGGTGATTTACGCACACAGTCACGGTGCCGCGGTCGTCTGGCAAATGGGGAAACACATGCGCGCCCAATTACAGCAATTGGGATATAACGCAGAAGAAATTCATCAAATTCAACGCAGCGTCTTGGCTGTTCAGCATGCGCCGACCGCGCCATTGGAACGCCCGGCATTTACCACGGTTTCGTTCGGTTCCGCCGAAGACACCGCCGCACGGGCATATAACAAATTTTATGATTTCTTGTACGAAAATTCTGCGGATATTGTGCCGTCGTTCTTTGACGCGTTGGATGCCCGGGTCTTTGTTGCCGGCCGGTTAAAGCAAACGCTGGTTGGGGAACACGACCCGGTTGGTTTATTGGACCACGCGAAAACAAACGAAACATTAACCGAAGATGGGAAAATTATCTTTGCCGCCCAGCGGAACGTGATTGTCAACGGCGTGCGCAGTGCCATGCGCGGCGACCCAATGCCCACAATGGCCCAATTGGCAAACGGTGGGATTGTTGATTTTGCCCGGTTACAGCGAACCGGAAACAGCATTTATGAATGGATGGTATCTACTGTCCGTTCACAAAATCCAAAACACGATTATCAAAAATAACATCACGCGGGCGCAATGCCGCCGCAACATGCATATCCGATGATTTTCGGGTACGCGACAGTGCAACATACGTCTGGCCGTGGGCAAACGCGCCGCGCGAAATATCCACCACCACCGCGTCCAGGGTTTTACCCTGGGCCTTGTGTATGGTCATGGCATAGCCCAGATTTAACGGAAACTGCTTAAAACTGCCGACTTCGTTTTCGACCAGGCGGTCATTTTCATCGCGCGAATATTCGATTTTGGGCCACTTTTCCGGTCGCACCGCCACGACATCACGCGTGGCATTTAATAATTCCACCGTAATTTCCCGCGCGGTCAAATTCCGCACAATCCCCATCGAACCATTGTGCCACTTGTCCCCGTTTTTCACAAAGACCACCAATGCACCGACCTTTAAAATCAAATTCATCGGCGCCGGCGTATCCCGTTCCGGAAATGTTCCGGTCAATTCCCCGGTGTACATAATTTCCGGCGCATCAATCTGGGCCAATCGGTCTGCATTAATGCGTTCGGCCACCGCACGAAACGGCGTGATAATAACGGCATTTGCCCGCCGCACATCATCGGCAATCCGACAATTGTTAAAGAACGCCAATGCCCCGGCATCATTACGCCGCAACCGCGTCAAATTGTCCAACAATTCGGCATCATTCTGGCGATATACCAAATCAAAATCATATTTTTGAAAATGGGCGCGCCGGAAAACATGGCTGTCGAAAAAATAGCTGTTGGGATGTTCGTATTCAGATTGAAAATATCCCATCGCGTCACGCGTAATAACCGGTGGCAATTGGAACAAATCGCCAATGGCGACCACCTGTAATCCGCCAAACGGCGCATCATTACGGCGGGCGGTTCGCGCCAATATATCCATCGCATCCAGCAAATCCGGCGCCACCATGGAAATTTCATCAATAATCAAAACATCGGCCGCATTCAAGATATTACGTGGTTTGGCCTTTAACTTTAAAAATTCCGGCATAATGAAATCGCGTGGCTGAATCTGGAACAGTGAATGGATGGTTTGTCCCCCGATGTTCAGTGCCGACACCGCCGTCGGGCATGCGCAAATAATGCGTTTGGCCGATGCAGATTTCAAGAAATTTACAAATGTTGATTTGCCGGTTCCGGCCTGGCCCAGAATCAACAGATTGGCATTTGTGCGTTCAATGGCATTAAATGCGTCCATTTGTATTTTATTTAAAATCGGTACAATTTCAGGCATACCCCCATCATGCCACACCCGGATAAAAAAGAGAAGTCATTTTTATCTTGAATCAAATTCCAAAAACTATATAATGCACCCCGATGGGTTAGTAGCTCAGTTGGTTAGAGCGGAGCGCTCATAACGCTTTGGTCGTGGGTTCAAGTCCTACCTAACCCACCATCGATTTTACGTCGCAGATGCGACGTTTTTTATTTTCTTTGATGATATTTTATTTTTCTCTTGCATGGGCGGCGGGCTTTTTTCTATGATGATTTACAAAAGAGAGGTAGAAAGTGAGAAAAAATCGGTATTTTCTGCGTATTTTAGTGTCTTTGTTCACCCTGTTTTTTGCTGGCAATGTTTGGTCGGCGGGGTATGAATGTCCGGCGTACAAGAGATATACGTCGTGTAATTCCGGGTTTTATTTGAACAGTGGCGAAGCCTCAAACGCGTGCCTTGCATGTTCTTCTGCGGATAACCGCGCCAGTCAATCGTGTACACGTTCGTGTTCAATTGCGAACGGTACATGTTCGTACATTGGGTCAACCCAAACCTGTGCGGGTAAATTTACCGGCGGGGGCGGTGGGACAACGATTGGCACCAGCCAATGTACCGGATGTTCGTCATGGGGCGCATGCGGCGGCGGCACCATATCTATTACTTGTAACGCGTCGTTTTATTTGAACAATGGCGCATGTTCTGCATGCGGCACGGGTTATTACAGTGCCCAGGGCGCAACCAGTTGTACCGCATGTACCAACAAACCGGCAAATTCATATTATACCGGCAGCGCATCCAGCAATTCTTGTGCATGGGCATGTAACAGTGGCTGTACCCAAAGCGGTAATTCCTGCGTTTGCACGACGACTGTAACTTGCAGCGCCGGCAAATACATCCCCCAGGGTTCAACCAGCTGTTCTGCGACATGTCCGTCCGGCAAATGGTGTTCCGGTGGATCACACACTATTCCGTCCAGTGGCGCCACTGCTAACACCGGTATCACTGGTTCGTGCAGTGGGTCATATCCCTCTTCTGCCGAAGGGTCTTCTTCACAGAATCAATGTTATGGGTCATTTACCAAGACCGGTTCCGTCAATGACCCGGCAACGCCCGCGAACTGTGCGTCCAAGACACTTGGAACATGTAACCCCGGTTCGTGTTCATACGAAAAATACTATTCTGGGACCATCAAAACAGATTGTTCGCCAACGTCATGTACCAAACCGATTAACAGCGTTACTGCAAATGCCAATTATTATGTCAGTGGCACGACATGTCCGGCCTGTCCCAGTCCGTTCACCCTGTCTGCCGGCGGAAATGTTGATATAAACAGCTGTTATCGCAACTGTACAACTGGTGATATTGCACACTCGACAGCGGTAAGCGGGACGGTAACCCGTGGCGGTTCGAATACGTGTAAAGCCACTGCCTGTGCGACCGGATATAAACTGAACGCGAACCAGACGGCGTGTGAGGTTGACGGTTACACCATTACATATAACAACGTCAGCGGCGCCACGCACAGCAACCCGTCATCATATAACATCACAATGTTGCCGATTACATTTACGGCGGCGACCAAACCCGGGTATACATTTGGCGGCTGGTTCAGCAATTCTGCCCTGACGACCCAGGCAACCGGTATCGCCACCGGCAGCACCGGCGCCAAATCATTCTGGGCGAAATTCACGGCATGTGGCGCCAGCAGTACGTCCGGGGCATGTAACTGTCCGGCCGGCCAGCGGCCCAACGGCAGTGGGTGTTCCAACTGTACCGTGTCGTGTTCCGGCGAAACCACATTTAAACTGGGTGAATATAACGAATGTAATTCACAGAATTCGAACCAGTGCTATCGTGCATGCTTGCCCAGCGATTTGTCCAACACATATTCCATTGCGTCCGGTACCGTGACCAAGGGTGGCGTCAAATCGTGCAAGGCGGACAAATGTAACGCCGGATACTGGAACAATGGCGGCGTCTGCGTGGCCTGTGTGCCGAACGCGACATGTCCGGGACCAGATGCACCGAACCCGGGTCAACCGACCTGTAACAGCGGATATACATGGAACGCAACAACCATGGTCTGTGATCCGAACCCGTACACCATCACGCTGAACGCCAATGGCGGTACGGTTTCCCCGACCACATATACATGTAAGCATGGGCTGTCATGCACCCTGCCGACACCAACCCGCACAGATTATAACTTCTTGGGCTGGTCGACCAGTACGGCATGCACGTCCAAGGGCAATCCGTTAACCTTTACCGCGGCGACCACGGTGTACGCATGCTGGGAACTGGCAAAAACAAACTGCCAGGCGGGCAAATGGTATGATGGCACCAATCATGTGGCCTGTCCGTTGGGATATTACTGTCCGGGTACCGGCCAAAGCCCCATCGGCACCGCCGGATGCCGCGTCCAGTGTACAACCGGCCAAATGTGCCCGGGTGGCGGCAGTGCCCCCGAAGAATGTCCCGCCGGCCAGGTCTGTAACGGCGGCAATCCGACCGAATGCCCCAGTGGTTCATTCTGTACCGGTGGTACGGCCACCACATGTCCGGACGGCGCAACCGGTTCCGACAGTGGGCGTGACGAAATTTCCGACTGTTACTTTACTTGTCCGGCCCCGGCCACAATCAGTAACGGTACATTAAGCCAGGTCAACGCCAAGGAATACTATAACCCGACCGACAAGCGTTATCCGGCATGTACATACCGGGCAACCTGTAACAGTGGCTATATCCCGATGCGCAGCCCCGGTACCAGCCCCATCTGTTACTTTGACGGCGAATGTCCCCCCGGGTCATACTGCGAAGGTGGAAACGTATTCGAATGTCCGGCCGACCCCAGTGGATTAAAGGGGACGTCTGATGGCGGCGCGAACCAGATTTCGCAATGTTACCTGATTAAACGTTACGATGCGTTTAAGTATGGGACCGGGAATTCCAAATGCTGGTGGAAAGTTTCGGATAACGATTACACCCTGAACTGTGAAATCATCCCGTTGACCTGTGACGCTGGGTATCACCACCTGGACGGTACGGCATGCAGTGTGGTTGATGATGGATATTACAGTGGGAATACTTTGATTACGCAATTGCAATGCCCGGATGGGTACAGCGGTTCCGACGATGGCCCCGACAGTGGTTCAATCGTACGCGATACCATTGGCGACTGTTTCAAGAATTGTTCGACATCGGTCAACAATTCCACATCGGTCACCCCAACAACGCAAAAGGTATATTATACCAACGGTGCGTATCCGGCATGTACATTTTCGGTGGTCTGTGCCACGGGGTACACGGTCACGAACAACAATTCGTCCGCCCCGACATGTACACCGAACACATATACGGTTGCATTGAACAAGAACGGCGGAACCGGGAATGTCGCAGACAGCATTAAATGTACATTCAACAGTGGTTCGTGCCAGTTGCCTGCGACCACAGGATTGACCCGCGCCGGGTTCACGGTCGCCCAGCAGTGGTGTTCCGGCCCCAACGGCGAAGCGCCCTGTTACACGGCGGGTTCGGCGGTAACGACCAACATTTCGTCCACCGGGTCCACACATACACTGTACGCGAAATGGTCACCGTCGTTGATTACGGTCAACCTGAACAACAGTGGTGCGACATCTGCGGCGGCGCCGGGAACGGTCTATCTGCGCTATGGCCAGGGTTGGTATTCCAACACCGCCGGCACAACGGAAATCAGCGCATTGACCACGCGCCCGACCAAGACCGGTTATAACTTCACCGGGTATTACAGCCGCGAAAACGGTGGCGGCGCCCAGGTTATCGCGTCCAACGGTTCGTTCATTACATCCAATGACGCACTGACGATTTCGACAACGTCGCCGACAACAATCTATGCGGCGTGGTCGGCGGGGACAACAACATGCCCAACCGGTCAATATTACACCAACAGCGGTTGTACCGCATGTCCGGAAAACCATTATTGCCCGGGTGGTGATTTTGGTACCGGCGGCGGGAACCAGGGTGCCCTGGCCTGTCCGAACGGCGGTCTGTCCGAAGCCGGCGCCACATCCATGGCCCAGTGCTTTAAACGCGACCTGACATACACCGCGACACACGGTGGCGGGACCCAGCGCTGCTTCTATACCAGTGGCACCGGTTCCAGTGCGGTTTACAACAGCAATTGCGATACCAAGGTTATCGTGACATGTGCGGCCGGGTATTATTACACCACGGGCACAGACTGTACCGCGGTTGGCGACGGATATTACAGCCCGATTGACGCCAAAACCCGCAGCCAGTGTCCCGACAGCGGTCAAACCGGTATCGAAACCGCAACCGCGATTCAGGAATGCTATAAAACAGGCCTGACATACACACCGTCAAATGGACGCGGGACACAACGTTGCTTCTATTCCAACGGGGTGGGCGCAGCGGCGGTCTATGCGGAAAAATGTGATACCAAGCGCATTACAACATGCCGCGCGGGATTCTGGCGGGTAAACGACCTGGCGGATAACTGCGAAGCGGTTGGTTTGGGATATTACAGTGCCGAAGACGAAGTCATCCGTCACGCCTGTGAAGACGGTGGTAAAACCCAGACGGAAACATCCACGGCGGCCGGTATGTGCTTCAAGGATGACAGACCGTACACAGACGCATTACACGGCAGCGGGGTTCAATTGTGCTTCTATCGCACAGGCACCGGCAGCAATGCGCTGTACGACGCGAACTGTAACACTATCCGTATTACATCGTGCGACCCGGGTTATTACCGCGAAGACTTTAATACGTCCATCGACTGTATCGAAGTTGGCCAGTTGTATTACAGCCCGGCTGGCGACGTGGCCCGGACACCCTGTGAAAACGGCGGTATCACCCGCAATGCCCAGGGAACCATTATCCAGACCGCCAGCAGTGCCGCGTCATGTTCGCTGGATGGGTTAAGCTGTCCGATTAACAATGGGCGTGGTGAACAACGCTGTTGGTACAGCACCGGCACCGGGACAAATGCGTTATACAAAGAAAACTGCACCACATGTTTGGTAACAGAATGTGACGCGACATATTCCCAGGTTGGCAATGCGTGTATCATCTGTCCGGCGGGTAAAATCTGTACCCCGGACCACGAACAGAAGTCTTGTTCGGATTATGGTGACGGCACATACACCAAATCGGATGCCGGCACAACCGACCCGGACAAGTGCTATAAAGACTGCGCCATGGCACCGCATGCCACCGCAATGACGGGACGCGTATATCTGGGCGGCACCACCACATGCGAAATCACACGTTGTGAAGCCGGTTATCGCCTGGACGGCGGCGCATGTACCCCCTGTCCCGAAGGCAGCTTCTGTGACGGCACCGGTTCAGGCGGCACAGACCCGAACCATCCGGACGTCAAAAGCTGTGCGGATTTGGGCGACGGCAGCTGGAAGTATTCCAAACCCGGCGCACAAACTGTGAACGATTGTTACCGCACATGCGAAGCGTATCCGGTTGAATATGGTACCGCGATTCCGATTAACAAAACGGAATTCTGGCCGACAGACTGTTCGTTCCGCGGGGAATCCGAAACCGGCAATCCGTGCGAAATCATTGACGACCGGTGCGTGGAAAAATCGTGCAACAGTTCGTTTGAATTGATTAACGGCGTGTGCGTACCGTGTAACCGTGAAAACGCCCTGTCGTATAAACCGGGGGCAAACTGCGAAGTTGCATCGTGCGTCGGCGGGTACCATCCGCGCGGCCAGGCATGCGAACCGGATATTCGCGAATGCACGGCCCAAAACGCGGCGTACGCAGAACAGCGTTGGGACACGGCCAAGAATGCATTTGGCATCTGTGTGATAAAAGAATGCCATGACGGCTATCACCTGAATGCGAACGCGTGTGTCCAGAACGAAGCACCCTGTGTGGTTGAACACGGTATCGGGACCAAGGAATGGAATACCATGACCGGTACATGGGGCGATTGCGTGGCGACATCGTGCGACCCGGGATACACAACCGACCCGGCCGAAACGAATGAACGCACCAAACCGTGCGGCCAGTGCAAGAACAAGTTCAGCATCCTGGGCGAAGTGGCGGTCAGCAGCTATGTCCGCGAATGCGAAATTGCATCCTGTCTGTACCAAGGTGAACTGTATAACCTGGATAACAATGAATGTGTTCCGATTTGCGACGTCAATGGGTACGAAGATGAAACCGGAACCATGAAATGGAACAAGGTTACGAAAAAGTGCGAACGCACCTGCAAGGCTGGATACAGCATGTGGTAAAGAAAATCCCCCATCCGGGGGATTTTTTGTTGGGCAAATAAACAGCCCCGAAACGTCGCCCACATTCCAACGAAAAAATTAAAACCGGGCGTCGCGCCCGTTGAAAGACTTCAATAAAAAAAATCCCCCGAATGGGGGATTAAAATTAAATCGTTTCGATAACAACCATTGCGGCGGAATAATCACCCTGGTCCGTCAGGGATACATGAACCCGCGTGTCGTTGCCACCGGCGCGTTCCTTTAACACTGCGCGGGCGCCGCCGGCAATCACCAGTTCAGGACAGCCCCCATCGCCATGCACCACAGATACGTCCGAAAATGCAATATCATCACCGAATCCGGTCCCCAATGCCTTTAAGAACGCTTCGCGGGCCGCCCAGAAATTCGCCAAATGTCGTTCAGAATTTGCGTTATCCATATCGGCGTATTCCAATTCTTTTTTGGTGAATATACGTTGTTTTTTGAACGCGGACCAGTCTAAGAATCTGCCGCATTCGACCAAGTCGATTCCTATACCAATTATCACGAATCTCTCCCTGTGTTGGTTGTGTGACATGGCATACTAATAATAAAAATCCGATTCGTGCAAGCAGAAAAATAAAACCGGCCCACGGCCGATTTGATTTTTTGGTCGCCGTAGACAGGAATGTAATTCCCATCGCATAAACGCGATGGGCCCCTTTCCACTGCGTAGTCGAACCTGCGCACCCCCGCAGCTTCTCTTCCGCACCCGCAATCCAAAAAATAAAACCGGCCCACGGCCGATTTGATTTTTGGTCGCCGTAGACAGGAATGTAATTCCCATCACGTAAACGCGATGGGCCCCTTTCCACTGCGTAGTCGAACCTGCGCACCCCCGCAGCTTCTCTTCCGCGCCCGCAATCAAAAAAATAAAACCGGCCCACGGCCGATTTGATTTTTTGGTCGGGGTGACAGGAATCGAACCTGCGACCCCTTGCACCCCATGCAAGTACTCTACCAGGCTGAGCTACACCCCGACGACCCGACAAATATACACAATTGGGATACAAAACACAACATATTTTTTTACCGTAATATGCCCCAGGGAAATATCCATATTGTGGCGCCCCACCCCGCTGATGTATCATTGGTGATGTCCGGACAAAATATTAACCCACAATAATCAAAAGGAGAGAGAAAAATGTCGAAAAACGATACCAAGACATGTGAATGCAAGAATTGTTCCAACGCCCACGATGGCAAGCGTGAAAATCATCCGCAATGCGACAAGAAAGGATGCAGTAAATAATTGCCCACAAAAACAAACCGCCCGTCGGGGCGGTTTTTATTATACCAAATGCCGGCGCACAATCGCGTATGTCGCATACCCCACCAGCAAACACATGATTAAAAAGAATATCACCATGGACGCCCCATCGTATTCTGCAAACGGCAGTTTCATGTTCATCCCGTAATATCCCACCACCAACGTCGGCGCGACCAAGATAATATTCCACATCGTCAGCCGGTTAATATACGTGTTGGAATCCATGTTAATGACGCTTTCGAATGTTTCTTTAATCGATTTTAACATCTTGCTGTAACTGGTGACGACTTCGATACCCTGGTTCAATTCGATGCGGGCATCTTCGGCCAATTCGCGGTTTTCATCGCCACGGACAAAACCACGAACCTTTTCCAGTTTATCCAAAACGGCGATATTCCCCTTTAACGCGGCCATGTACAGGGTGTAACTGTTTTCCACTTCCAACAGTGCCATTAATTCCTGTTTACGGATGCGTTCTTGTAAAACCTTTTTCGAATCCAGAACGCGTTTGTTCAAATCTTTCAAGAACCGCAGGTACGATTCCGCAATGTAATAGATGATATTTAAAATAAATTCTTCGCGGGATTCTTTGTCGGTGGATTTTATCTTGTCCAGAATGTCACAGCGTTTACGGCAAACCGTAATCACGCGCCCCGACGAATAAATAATAGACAACGGTTCGGTATGCCACATCGTACCGGTTTCACGGTTGACGATGGGAAAACGGACAATAATAACCTTGTAATCGTCTTCGATTTCCAGGCGGGGCTGTTCATCCGGGTCCAAGATGTCGGATATGGTATCTTCGTCAATCTTGTATTCGGTTTGCAGTTTTTCAAAATCGTCATGATCCGGGTTGCCGACGTTCACCCAAGAGAATGTTTTCAGCTTTTCCGTTACAAACATGGCATTCCCCTTTGATTCTGTATCTGATGCGGCATTGTAACGCGTTTTTGTCAAATTGCAAATAATATCAGGAAATAAAGTTCATATACGCCGCGAATTCCAGATGCTATACTGCCCCATATAAAACCCAAGGGAGATAGAATCATGGCCAGAAACCAAACCACATCTTTTTCAATCGCACGATATATCTTGTTTTTCATACTGGGGATTTTGGGCATCGGCATCGGCGTATGGATATTGACCGCCGACAGACGGATCGCATATGACACGCCGGCCCCAACCACCACCCAAATGATGGGCAATATCGACACCGCCATTGCCGAACGCATTGCGCGCGACCCATGCGCCCGGGACGTGGCCGACGCAGTGGCCCGCATGTGGGCATATACGCCGGACAACGTCCCCGCCCCGTACAAAGAATTGGCCCAAAATTATGCCAATGAAACGTTGCCGGTGGCCATTCACGGCAATTGCAATGACGTTCAATTTGAATGCCAATCCGGCGATATTCGGCGCAATTGCGACCCATGCGCGGTCAGTACCGGCCGCATGTTCGCCCAAAGCCGCCAAATCGCCGATTGGATATCGGAACAATGCGGTGAATAACCCATCCCCCACCCGGGGGATTTTTTATTGTATTTATTCCGCAAAAGATGTATACTGGATGCGTCGCCGGGTGTTCCGACGATGGGGTGTGAAGACCCTGTGTTCGCGTCAAAGTATTAATTATGGGCGCGCGTTATGCGCCAATTTTAATATATGACGAAAAACAAACTCCTGATTCTGGGTCAGGAGGGTTCGCGGAATAACACAAAATACGCGACACAATTCGAACAATTGTCTTCAACCTCCTGACCACCACGAATGTTGGTGGTTCTTTGTTATAAAGACAGGAGATTGAACAATGCAACACATGCGAATTGCCGCCGGAATATTTCTGATGGCGTCAATAACCCAACCCGCCGCCGCCGCACTGAGCCTGGGCGACAACTGTACAGCAACGGTCTGTACCGGCCAAGAACCAACGACATTA
This sequence comes from Alphaproteobacteria bacterium, assembly GCA_029059055.1. Lineage (GTDB taxonomy): Bacteria > Pseudomonadota > Alphaproteobacteria > Rs-D84 > Rs-D84 > Enterousia. The sequence continues at coordinate 6,106 of JAIDWS010000009.1, read as the reverse complement.
ACGCCAATATCCAATTGGTGCACCGCCCATAACACCACATGTTATAACAACACGTACCAGATGTTAACATGCACCCAGTGTTCGGCCGGATATACATTGAAATCATACAGCGTGGACATCCCATGTGCCACACTGCCATATGCATATTTCGATTGCGTAAGAGCATGCCAATCCGACAGCGATTGTGCCGCCCCGCGCGCTTGGTCATGCACGGGCGCATATTGCAGCCGAACGGCGGAACACTGTATTTTACCCAGCACCGGCGGTTTATTACCAATAAATGCCAACACGTGCGATACGCAAATTGAATACGCGTGTAATACCGGTTATTACGGCACCACCACCAACGGCATATCCGGATGCACCAGTTGCCCCCAATCCGACAGTGGATTGCCCGGCACATCTGCCATTGGCGCAATCACAAATACGCAGTGTTATATCGCCAGCGGCACCCCATTCACCGACGCCAGTGGCAGTGGCGATTACAGCGGGGACAGTTATTATTGCAATTAAAAATCCCCCCCATCGGGGGATTTTTTGTGTGGAATGCGTCCCGGGAATATGGGCGAATGGGTTATTATAAGTTTGCCCGGCTGCGCTTTATAATCAACAATGCGAACGCCCCGTGGAAAAAGCGACGCAGCGTCCCTTCTGCAAACAAATCATCCCCGCGTTCGCATCGCTGATAATCTTTCTTGCTCATTTTCAGCAACGCCGCGGCGTCCGCCACACTGATGCGCAGGTGCTGGCGCGCACACCGCATAATGTTGCCATAATAATTTGCGTCGATTAATAATTTAGCCATAGTTTTAACTCCTTTTAAGTCATAAAAAACACCACCCAAGACATTTGGGTGGTTGGAGGTTCAAAGCTATTGAGACAATAGTGCTGTTTATTCAATATATTCACAGCCCCCCAACCAACGGGTTGGAGATAGTTTTAGGTCATCACTGACCGTCTCAAAGGGCTTTGATACCCTGCACCGGATTCCCAATGCATGTCCAGTATATCGCATTATGCGGGAATGTTCAAGGAATTTAAATCACCTGGTGTGGGGATTAATTGACTGGATTGCCGCGGTCGCGATGCTCCCTCGCAATGACAAAGTGGATGCAGTGCCAAGCAATTCAACACCATTGTCATTGCGAGTGCAACGAAGCAATCCAGTGAATAGTGGTCTGTTCCTTATTATCTGGATTGCCACGCCATACCGGCGCCCCGCCTGGCTCGCAATGACAAGAGAGAGTAAGTGCCCAGTCTTAAAAAAATCCCCCGCGCCCGACAAAAAATCCCGCCATACGGCGGGGATTTTTCTTAGTCTTTGTTGGTGTATTCACAAAAACCTTCGTTCGTGTCACAGCGGTTGACGACACCTTCGCTGATAAAGTATCCGCGTTCGTGCAAACATGCCGCGCAAACTTCGGGTGCGTCGGTCCCAATGTGCCAATTGCCGCAATTGGTGCAACGCCACATAACAATTTTATCCTGTTTAAACAGGGTCCCGTTTTCAATCGCATCGGCCAGGGCGCGAAAGCGTGCTTCGTGATAACGTTCGGCGTAACCGATGTTTTTCAAAATGTCCGCGATGGCGGTAAAGCCTTCTTGGGCGGCAATCTGGGCGAATTTCGGGTACATGTCGGTGTTTTCTTCGTGTTCACCGTATGCGGCCGATTGCAGATTTTCCAATGTGTTGCCGATTTTGCCCGCCGGGAACGCAGCTGTGATTTCCAAATCGCCCCCTTCCAGGAACTTAAACAAACGGCATGCGTGTTCTTTTTCCTGGTCTGCGGTTTCCAAAAAGATTTTTGCAATCGCCTGGTATCCTTCTTTCTTGGCGACGGACGCAAACATTGTGTAACGATTGCGCGCCTGGGATTCGCCGGCGAACGCCATCAACAGGTTCTTTTCTGTCTGACTTCCTTTTAATGTGGGCATTTATGTTCTCCTTTGGATTAATTTAAGATTTTATTCCGTCGAAATCATAACAGATAAAAATCCAAAATGCAAAAAATAAAACGGGACGTTTGTCGCCCCGGATGTCTTTATTTTTGTTTCGTGGGTGTGCCAACCGCCGCGTGAATCATGTCTTGGTACACGTCGTACAGTTTTATCCCCAAAAATGCGCGCGCACTTTCAATCGTGGGGCCATATCCCCAATATGTGCCGTCGGTCGTATGGTATTTTGCAACGACCGCGCTGGGCAATCCCGCAAACAATCCGTAACAATTTTCCGCCACCATCGCCGCACGATAAAATTCAAATCGATTGCGTTCCACGCGCGGCAACCGTTCCCGCAATACAAATCGACGCCCGCGGATTTCGAAAATCGGTTCGGTGAATTTCGATTGGACGCGCCATGCGCCCGCGACGAATTCTACGTCATCCAATTTCAATTGGCGCAACGGGATTTCGCGGCCCGCGGCATCCCACGCCAGGTTCCCATTCGCGCATCCGATGGCGAACGCACGCCGTTTTTCTGTGATGTCTTGGTATTCGGCCATTGAATTTCTGTATGTCATTCGGCATCCCCCAGGGCTAAAAATTTCTTTTCGATGGCGGCAATCAATTCGGTGATTCCAATGCGGCCGGCCGCACTGATGGTCATGATTTCCGGTTTCTTTTTGCGACCGAACGATTTTTTAAATGCGGTCATGCGTTCGGTCAATTCGTCGGGGGCGATGGCATCAATCTTGTTAATAATAACCATTTCCGGTTTATTTAACAGCCCGCCACCATACGAATCCATTTCATGTCGGATGGCCGCATACCGCGCCGCCCAATCCGGTTCCGTCCCGTCAATAACATGCAAAATCATTTTTGTGCGTTCCGCATGCCCCAAGAACCGGTCGCCCAGGCCGACGCCGGTGTGGGCGCCTTCGATTAATCCGGGCAAATCGACCAAGACAAATTCGCGGTTATGCGCGTACATCACCCCCAATTGCGGATTCAGGGTCGTAAACGGATAATTGGCGATTTTGGGGCGCGCCGCCGTCACCGCCGACAATAATGTTGATTTGCCGGCATTCGGAAACCCGACCAGCCCAATATCCGCGATTAATTTCAATCGCAGAACCACGGTGCGTTCTTCGCCCGGCAGACCGTCGTTGGCCTGTTTCGGGGCGCGGTTTGTCGGGCTTTTGAAATGCAGATTGCCCCACCCGCCGTTGCCACCACGTGCGGCGCGGTATTCCATACCGTCCGCGTTCAGGTCCGCGTATTCAATTTCTTCGTTTTCAGATAAAATGACCGTCCCGGTCGGAACCGGCAAAACCAATGTGTCGCCGGATGCGCCGGTGCGCATCTTGCCCATGCCGTTTTCACCCCGTTGGGCCAAAAATTTTGTTTTATATCGGTAATCAATCAACGTATTCACATTCGGCACCGCGCGAAACACGACGTCACCGCCACGCCCGCCGTCCCCACCGTTGGGGCCGCCGTATTCGATATACTTTTCCCGGCGGAAACTGGCGCTGCCGTTGCCACCATCGCCGGCCTTGATATAAATTTTTGCCTTGTCCAAGAACTTCATTTGTTGTGCCTTTTTTGGGCATTATAACTTAAAAACTTGCAATTTCCAGCAGGAAGATTATAATATTTAACGTCACGCAAGTGATGATGATTCTGAATCCATTGTGCAATAATCATTTTGGACCCGGGGGCGGTACCCGGCACCTCCACCAAGAAAAATCATGGGGGTGTAATAGATTCGACAGATGATGAAAGACAAATCGGGTGAATCCGACATGGCGTCGTTAAAAGCCAAATAAAAACTGAATGGCGATAGAATCGCTGCGAACGACAATGTTCGCTTTGCAATGGCTGCCTAATACGGCGCCGAACGCCGCTGGCGATTGTTGGTTGCGTTCATTTTAGCTATTGCGGGGCTGGCCGGGTGCCTGGCACCAGAAACCCGGCGCACAGTATTAATGAATTATGGAAAGGTATAAAAATGTTTGGAAAAGTAAAAAAAGTATTTTTCACGGGTGTATTTGGAATTCTGTATGTGGCGTTCCTGGCCCAGATTGTGTATATTTTGGGCTTTGTAAAGGGATTTGATGTGAAATTGGGCTATTTCGCACTGATTTCGTTTGAATGGTTGGCGTTGATTGCAGCGCGTTACCTGTCCAAGCGTTCCAGCACAGGCGCACAATACAATGGTTACAACGGCCGCCGTCGTTAATCATTTGATATGATTTAAAAAAAATCCCCGCGGCTGCGGGGATTTTTATTCGCCTTGAAAAAACGAAAAAATATCTTATATTATGGACACTATGAAAGAATATATTTTGCCTTTGCGCGATTTGGTTATGCACCCCGGTTTGACGGTCCCCGTTTTAATTGACAACCCCATGTCGGTTGCCTGTATCGAAGCCGCCGCCAAAAATCGCCAGAAAATTGTCTTGGCCGCCCAGCATACGTGGGGATATCCCGCCAATCCCGAAGATGTTTATGACATCGGGACCATTGGCGATATCGCCCAGGTTTTACGCATGCCTGATGGCGCCGTCCATGTCATGATTCGCACAACCGATGCGGTCACACTGTCGGATATTTCCGTTGATGACGGTATCTTTACCGGCGTGGCAACCCCCATCGCCATTATGGATGACAGTGCGCATGAACAAACCATTGCTTTGCGGGACAAAGTGGCCAAAAACTTGCAACTGTTGTCCGGCCCGCGCAAGATAAAGATGGATAAACTGCGCACGATTATCCAGGATTATCCCCTGCCCGCGTTTATTGATTCTGTGATGCAAATCATGGATATTGACACCGATATCGCTGTGCGGGTTCTGTGCGCACCCACGTGGCGTGATAAATTGGTCATCTTGCTGGAACAGGTTAACCTGATGCTGGAAACGGCCAAAATCGAAGAATCAATTAACCGCCGCATTCATCAACAGATGGAATCGGGCCGCCGCGAAGCTATTTTACAGGAAAAAATGCGCGCAATTCAGCGGGAAATGGGCGACGACAGCGAAGAAATCGATACAGAAAACCTGCGCAAGCGGATTGAAAAATCCCCCATGCCCGCCGATGCCAAGGAAAAGGCGATGTCTGAATGGCGCCGCATGCGCAGCATGTCCCCCATGTCCAACGAAGGCGGATTGTTAAAAACATATTTGGACGAATTGTTGTCCATGCCATGGAACAAATCGGACAAGGTGAAAATCGACCTGAAATCGGCCCGCGAAATCTTGGATTCCCAACATTCGGGGATGCAGGGTGTCAAAGAACGCATCTTGGAACATATCGCCGTGATGAAAAAAACCGGCAGCAATCGCGGCACGATTTTGTGCATGGTGGGTGCGCCGGGCGTGGGAAAAACATCACTGGGCAAATCGATTGCGGCGGCACTGGGGCGAAAGTATCAGCGCATTTCCCTGGGCGGGATTTCAGACGAAGCCCATTTCCGCGGCCATCGCAAGACATATATCGGCGCCCAAACGGGACGTATTATGGACGCACTGAAACGGTGCAAGACGAATAACCCGGTTATCGTTTTGGACGAAATTGATAAAATGGGGCGCGATTGGCGCGGCGACCCAGAAGCGGCACTGTTGGAAATATTGGACCCGGAACAAAACAAAACGTTCCGTGATCATTATCTAGAAGTGGATTTCGACCTGTCGAATGTGTTGTTTATTGCCACCGCCAACAGCATGAATCTGTCGTCGGCGTTAAAAGACCGTATGGAAATCATCGAAATCCCCGGATACAGCATGGATGACAAAATCCGTATTGCACGGGAACACTTAATCGCCCGGGCGGCGCATGACACGGGGTGGGATATGGCCAATATCGACATTTCTGATAATGCCATTCGACACCTGGTCCAGAACTATACATCCGAAGACGGGGTGCGCGAATTACAACGTGAATTGACCGCGATTCTGCGGCGGGCGTTACTGGAAAACGACGGCGAAGATGTCCGTACGGAATTCACCCCGGAAAAAATCGACCAATTGCTGTCGGTGCGCAAATCGGCCGGATTTTCAAAACGTATCGGTTTCGGCATCCGGGCATAAGGACGTAAAAATGATTCTGATTATCAACACATCGGGGGCGGGATTGGAATTCGTACTGGGCGACCGGTACGCACATG
>JAIDWS010000008.1 GCA_029059055.1 Alphaproteobacteria bacterium | reverse complement strand
CTGTATGTTATTCCGTTAGAGTATGGTTAGGGATATAGAATGCAGACATATTCGCGGCTTTTGCGGATTCGGCAGAATCACCAGCGCAAAGGGCAATGTCGGCATCGGTCAGCATTTCCGCTATGTTTATTATTTCAGCCATTATTTCGTTTGCATTTAATTCGATTTGGGCTGCCAAAAATGATTTACCGTCCATTTGGACGGTATTTTTATTGAAAATCCGCGGCATTCGCGCCGTTCGAAAAATGGTCTTGCGTGGGATTGTTATCATGGTAAAATAGTTATGACATGGCGGTTGCTGTGTTGGGGCGTCATAACCTCTGAATCTGGTGTCCGTGGGGACATACAAACACCTCCAACTGTTTGGTTGGAGGGCGGTGAATATATAGAATAAACCCGCTATACCAGATTATAGTTATGAACCTCCAACCACCTGCTATGCCGGTGGTTTTTTGTTTGATGAACGGGATATGGAATGAATGCGGATGTAATCTTTGAGCTGCTACAAACTGCGGTGAACGTATTTTATATGCGCGACAAAAGGCTTATTGAAATCGGTGGTTTGGAAAGAACATGTGCCGCAAGAATTGCCGGGTATTTACAACGTATGCTGGACGTGTATGGATGTATCTACGACCTGTCTGTTGACTGTGAATATGGTAAAGCCACAGACGAGCATGGAGTAGAATTGCGCAAATACCTGGATGCCAATGGTGGGTACGCAGATGCTGCCGGCACGCAACAGGGGCGTGTGTTTCCAGACATAATTGTTCACAAACGCGGGACGCATACAAATAACCTGTTAGTTATAGAATTAAAGGGTCATTGGCACAATGATAATGACTGGGGCAATGACGAAGAAAAATTGAAGAAATTTACATATGATAATGCCCCGTCTGAAAATTTGCGGCCATATTTCCGCTATGAATTGGGTGTTTTTGTTGTGCTTGGGAAACACAATGGGCATTTTGTGCGCTTCCAGGATGGGCGTCAGGTTAGTGCTGGCGATAGCGTGACAGATTTATTTAGCAAAAGGAGTGATTTATGAACTTAAAACCAGTAGCGGTATCGCTATGCGTCGTTTTGGTGGCGTGTAATAGTGGGGGAGACGGGCATTCTGGCGCAGTGGGCGCCCCGGGCAAGTCGGCGTATGAAATATGGCTGGGACAAGGCAATGTCGGCACAGAACAGGATTTCCTAGACAGCCTGGTATCTGGCGACAACAACAAAGGTTCGGGAGCTGTATCCCCAGGAGATATCGGCACAGGTAATAATAATGGAACTGGCACGGGCGTGTCGGACGGGGGTTGGTATCCCAAAAACACCAGAGAACATGTGGAACATTATGCGGAAGATAATTACTCACTATACAGCGATTTTAGTGCACAAAATATGGTATGGGCTAAGCATAATGGTTTTATGCGTTATGAATGGAAGCAGTTAGGACTTTCATCAGCGAATGAACAGGCTATAACCTTCGTATACAATGAAAAAGAGCTGAAACTGGGCAACTATGGGGTGTACAGCAATGCGGTGCAGCATGGTTTTCAATCCGAACCGCGGACTTATGTCTATACTGGATATATTCACAATCGTGACGGTATTGGCGCAAACCTTTATACCCCGAATGATGGCACTGTATTCAAAGGGGGGGCATTGGCATATTTACATCAATCGGGTAAATATGATTCAGAACGGCTAATAAAAGGCGACGCAACATTTACATACAGCTCAACGAGCCCAACGTTTGAACTGGCGTTTGACGATTATTATACCATGACCTTCAAAAAGGCTAGCGGCGGTCAAAGCTATGACAAATACAATATTAAAATTTCTGGTCAAAACAATACTGGGGACGCACGGTATAATTTGCCAACGGGTGAATTTTCAGATAAAGACATAACAACAAAATTTGGATATGTCAGCAAAGGCGGCTTGGAAGAAGCATTTGGAACATATTCAACAAGGTTTTATGACACTGCCTATGGCAAATCAGGTGTAATAACAAATGATTTTTATTTAGATGGCGCATTTGGTGGTACAAAACAATAATGCGCGCGTGTGATTATATTTTAGCGTTATGGGTTGCGTTGTTGCCTGTGTGTGCTATTGCCGCCCCAGCGCAGAAAATAGAACTAACCGATGCCCAGGCGTTGGCGGTGTCAGATATTATGCTGAATGCTGGGGATTTGCCTGCGGCGGAATCCCTGTTGAATGACATTTTGCAAAGTGGCGATGTGGACATTCGCACCGGTGCATTATTTCAGTTGGGGCGCGTTGCTGCGATGCGCGGCGAATATAGCACCGCAGAGCGGTATTTTCTAACTATCTTAAAATTCTATCCCGATATGACACCTGTGCGCCTTGAATTGGCACAGGTGTATTTTCTGTCCGAACAATATAGCCTTGCTGATTTTAACTTTCGGCTCGTGCTAGCGGACAAAAATTTGCCGCCCAATATGGCTGAGCGTGTGCGAAAACTTATAGCGCAATCGCGCCAGCGCAAAAACTGGTCTTTGAATGCCGGGTTGTCCATTGTGCCAGATTCAAATATAAACAACGCAACAGGACGCGCCCAGGAATGCATAAATTTTGGTTTTGGGGTTATGTGCCGTCCGTTAGAGCGGGAAAATTACGGCATCGGCCTGCGGTATAGTTTGGGCGGGGATTATTATTTGCGACTGACCGACCATTGGGGCATAAAAAACAGCGCATATTTGTCTGCTCTTGATTTCGCAACCAGCCGCTATGACGATTATTCCCTGTATTTGGCTAGTGGGCCGCGCTATTTAATGTCCCGGGGCGATGTTAGCCTGCAACCATTTGCGCAAATGCGTTGGTATGCGGGGAAATATTATTCAACCGTGCCTGGGCTGCGGCTGGATGCGACATACGATATAACGCGGCGCGTATCGTTGGCGGGTGGCGTTTCCTATACCCATACCAAATACCATGATGGGCGCATAAACGACATCTATCGCAGTAATTAATATACCATTTACATTCAGCCGCGGTATTATATAAACAGTAAAAGTTTTATTCTGGCAGGCGTTTCTGGTTCATATAGCACAGCGGCCGAGCCGTCTTATGGCAACACTGGTCAAACATATTCCCTTGGGTATTTTGGCGAGCTGCCGTGGACGCTGACCCTGTTTGCGCGGCTTGATTTAGGCCACACCAAATATCATGAGTCCCAGTTCTTTATAATGGGCGACTATTCACTGGACTCTTTTCGGCGGCGCGATATGACATACCAAGCGTATATTCGCTTGTCTAGCCGCCTGCTTGAGTATAGGCGCCTGTATCCGTCCATGTCTTATACCTATACCAAGCGGGATTCAAATGCGCCAGCGTTTGACTTTGATAAACATCGTGTGGAAATTGAGTTAAACTATCGATTTTAGGCAGATGCGCGACACACTGCGACAAATGGCCGACGTTGTGCGTTAGTGTTTTTATGGGTGCTGATGCTATAAAATGCGCTTTCGTGCGACGTCTGGCATGACAAGCGACGTGTCGGGCTGTTTATTGTCAACCAACTTACACACCCATCCATATAGCCCATACCCTCCCATACCTTATTTATGAGTACGATAACAGGTTAAAACACCTGCTTATATCCCTATCACCCCCACCCACCCCATAGGTGTCACATTGAAATGAGGCCACATATAGAAAGAATGCTTTTTCACAGAATGCCTGTTGGTTATTCCTTGCATGCGCGCAACGCCGTGCTATGCTGTATACATACCTGTGACTTGCTGTGTCGTGGTGCTTGTATTCCCCCTGTATGTTATTCCGTTAGAGTATGGTTAGGGATATAGAATGCAGACATATTCGCGGCTTTTGCGGATTCGGCAGAACCACCAGCGCAAAGGGCAATGTCGGCATCTGTCAGCATTTCCGCTATGTTTATTATTTCAGCCATTATTTCGTTTGCATTTAATTCGATTTGGGCTGCCAGAAATCAAACCACCCGCATGGGTGGTTTTTGCTAACATATGAACGCACAGGTAAACGGGCAAAATGCCCGTTTATTTTTTTATAAAAAAACCTTGACTTAGAGTTATGTCTAAAAATTATAATCACCCCCAGGACAAGGAGAAAAAATGAATTACAAAAAACTGATTTTGGGTGGAACGGGCGTATTATGCGCGGCCGCCGTGGCTTTAACTTTTACCGGGGGAAAATCAATGGCAAAACAACAATTGAATACCAAAGAAAAAAATATCGCAACAATCGCCAGCTATACCGCGGCGGGCGACATGGACCGATTGACAGATGCCCTGAACCGGGGGCTGGACGACGGATTGACCGTCAATGAAATCAAAGAAGAACTGGTGCAATTATACGCATATTGCGGATTCCCGCGCAGTCTGAATGCCATTACCAATTTCATGAATGTTGTGCGCGACCGCGAATCGCGTGGTATCACGGACCCGGTGGGGGTGGCACCGACACCATTGGCGCCGGACGCCGACCGTGAATCCATCGGACGCGAAACACGCGAAAAATTAACCGGGGCGCCGTTCAACGCCGCATATGCGACATTTACCCCCGTCATTGACACATTTCTGAAAGAGCATCTGTTTGCCGACATCTTTGCCCGCGGTGTATTAACCGCCCAAGAACGCGAAATCGCAACGGTGGCGGCATTGGCCACCATGACCGGCACAGAAGGCCAGTTGGCCGGCCATATCGGAATTGCAAAAAACATTGGTGTTACCGATGAACAAATCGCAGAAATCCTGGCGATTGCGCGCACCCCACGTGATATTTTGTTCGGCTTGGGGGCACCAAACGATGCCAATGCCCGATACTTTTCCGGCCCAAGTTATCTAGCACCGATTACAACAGAGCAAATGGGCGTATTTAACGTCACATTTGAGCCGGGCGTGCGCAACAATTGGCACATTCATCACGGCGGCGGCCAGATTTTGTTGGCCACAGCCGGGCGCGGATATTACCAGGCCTGGGGCGAATCCCCCCGCGAATTGCGCCCCGGTGACGTGGTGAATATTCCCGCCGGCCAAAAACATTGGCATGGTGCGGCGCCAGACAGCTGGTTCACGCACATCGCAATAGAGGTTCCCGGTGAAAATAATCATGCCCAGTGGCTGGAACCTGTATCCGATGCCGAATACAGCAAATTGAAATAAAACAAAGGAGAAAAACATGAAGAAAATCATCGCCCCGATAATGGGGGCGGCAATGCTGACCGGGGTTGCCGGATGCGATAATAATGACAACGGCAATAAATGGGGCTTGGTCTATCACGGGGCTATTACGCAAAACGTGGCCGGCGCGGTGAACATTCATCCGGTGACATACAAATTAAACGGCATCAATATCGCAGCCAATGTTTACACTCCGGCAAATTTTGATTCATCAAAAAAGTATCCGGCAATTATTGTTGCGCACCCAAATGGTGGTGTAAAAGAACAGGTTACCGGTCTGTTTGCCCAGCGTTTGGCCGAGCAGGGTTTTATAACAATCGCGGCCGACGCATCGTATCAGGGCGCATCGGGCGGAATGCCCCGCCATACTGACAAACCCGCTAACAGAATTGAAGATATCCATGGCATGGCGGATTATATTTCAACATATCCCGGCGTTGATTCCGCGCGTATCGGTGCACTGGGGATTTGCGGTGGCGGCGGGTATACATTGGCCGCGGCGGAATCTGACAAGCGCCTGAAAGCAATCGCAACACTTAGCATGTTTAATTCTGGTCGCGTACGCCGAAATGGATATCAAGACAGCGCCATTGACACAGTCCAAGAACGCTTAAAAAACGCAGCGGCCGCCCGCGCCGCCGAAGCAGCCGGAGAACCGGCAAAGTTGGTTGGTCAAATGAACTTTGATATGGATGCGCTGGAAAAGTTGCCATATGACCTGTACCGCGAAGGAGGCATATATTATGGTCATACACATGCCCACCCAAATTCAACGTTTGAATATACAGAAAGCAGCCTGATGGACTTGATGACATTTGATGTAGAAGATCATGTTGATTTAATCAGTGCACCACTGCTGATGATTGCCGGCGATGCGGCGGATTCTTTGTACATGACGCGCGATGCGTTTGCACGGGCAACGGGGACAGCCGACAAAGAATTATTCTTGGTACCGGGCGCAACGCATATCCAGACATACTATGTTCCAGAATTTGTGGATGTAGAAGCGGCAAAACTTACCGAATTCTTTAATAAAAATCTTAAATAAGGGATAAAAAATGTTTCAAAGTTTACTAATTTGGTTGCTGTCATTGGTTACTGCCGGGACGCCGGTAGTTATCAAAGAACAAGGCGCATTTACCGTTGGCGGAACAATGCTGCAAAGGCCCGGTGTTTATGACAATGCGAAATTCGTCGGTTGGAGCGAGCAGATTGAGACCGGACAATCGTATCGCGCCGACCATGCCTTTGTTGACTATCAAATTCCAGTACGTGCACGGAAAAATTCGCTGATATTTATTCATGGTTTTGGCGGCGACGGCGTCGTATGGCAAATGACCCCGGACGGACGCCCCGGATTTGCGACATTGATGTTGGAAAAACGCTGGCCTGTATATATTGTTGACCTGCCTGGACGCGGTCGCGCAGGCCGCACCACAGCGACCACAACAACCAAACCAGTGGCGGATGAAATGTTCTGGTTTGACATATGGCGCATCGGTGTATGGCCTGATTACAATCCAGGCGTACAGTTTCCGATAGATGCGGAATATTTATCCCAGTTCTTTCGGCAAATGACCCCTGATTTAAGCAATCATACGTTGGATGCCGACGCAACAACGGAAATAGCAAACAAAGTCGGCAACAGTATACTAATAACCCATTCAGCAGGCGGCATGCCGGGATGGATGGCGGCGATGAACAGCGATGCCGTTCGTGGTGTTGCCGCATATGAACCGGGCGGATTTGTATTCCCGGATGACGATATGCCGGATAAAATAGATGGCCTAACGGGTGGGGTCGCGCCCGTGGGCGTGCCACGCGAACAGTTTATGAAATTGACCCAAATTCCGATTGTCATGTATTTCGGCGATTATATCCCCGATACAGTATCAGATAAACTGGGCGATGAAAACTGGCGCGTGCGTCTGGCCATGGCACGCCATTTTGCCGACGCCATCAATAAAAACGGCGGCAACGCCACATTGGTGGAATTACCCAAAATCGGCATTTATGGCAATACGCATTTCCTGATGCAGGATTTGAACAACGCGCAACTGGCCCGATTGCTTCATCAATGGATGGCCGAAAACGATTTGAATTAATCATCACCCCGCAAAATGCGGGGTGTTTTTTTAATCGTATTTGACCTGAATCACAACGTCTTTGCCGTTTTTGTCAAACCATTCGGCAAAATCGTCTATGTTATCTTCCAGGTCAATGCACCCCTTGGACCCCGGGGTGGTTCCCCCATGAACGGTAAATCCACTGCGCCCACGCATGTCATTTTGTAGTGACGGTTCCAGGGAAACCTTTGCACTGCCCCACGATGCACGTCCACCGGGAAATCGCGTCCACAGCCCCAGCGGCGCCAACCGGCGTTCAACCCATGTCATATCGTCAAAATAATAAAATTCACTTTGTCGGGCGACATACATGCCCACCGGCAACGGGCCTTTGCCCACGACATCTTGAAATTCAGGCGATTGAAAATCCAGCTTGCCAGCGTTGCCGGACCACGATTTCACCGGTTTATCACCGTCATAAAGTGTTAATGATTTTCCGTCAAAAACAGCAATCTGTTTTTTATCGGCATTGACCGGATGTTCAAATCGCGCACCACGGAATTCATATTTGCTGTTCAGGGCCGCTTCGGTCGGGCCACCACGGGCCATTGTACCCGTGACGGGTAAACCGTTATCCTGTTGAAAGCGCTTTATCGCGTTGACCAACGCATCATTGGGATATCCATGAAAATCGTTGGTGGATTCGCTTCTCTTATCTGGGTGATAATAATTCATCTTGGCCAGGTTTCTTTTCAACCGCATTACATCACCCGGATTGTTGGCCCGGTCCGACGAAAACCCTTCGGTTAATGCAAACCCACCAGATGCCCCCGCGCGCCCGGATGCGCCGCCACCACGCCGGGCGCCGTTCGAATGATACGGGCATGTGCGTTCGTATGGGGCGACTTTTTTACCACGGGAATTAATATATCCGCCAACCCGGATGACACCGGTACATTCTTCGGCTTTGTGCACGGGGGCCCTGTCCCCAAAGCGTGAATTGATATACATATGCGCCGTCGATATCGCATTGGTCGCCAATTGCTGTGGCGATGGCAGTTTGCCTGTTGATGCCATAATTATTCCTTTTATTTTTGTAAAAAAAAATCCCCGGACGGACCGGGGATAAATAAAAAAAATGATGACCATGGGTCACCACGCTGATGTACATGCAAATTATACCATAATTCGACATAAAAATCAAGACAAAGCCGCCATCGCCCCATTTTTTTGGCCACATCGAAATGCTTTTGAACGGCTATCTTTTATCACACCGAATCGTTTTTGACACGAATCAATAAAAATATTCGCGCCGTTTTTAAATTTTTTATCGGATAAAAATCCCGGAATTCTGGGCCCGGAACGATGTTCATTCCCACCAAATCCGCCATAGGAAAAATTACCGCTTTGCACGCACGATATTTTAGATTATAATTCCACTATGCTTAGAAATTAATTCCTATTAAACACAACAAGGGGGGATATTAATAACAATGACACACCAAAGTATGTGGGGCGCCGTCGATAACGTTGCACAGATGATGGGGCTGTCCCGTTCTGGTCTGGCCAAGGCATGTGGTTTGGACCCAACGACATTTAATAAAAGTAAACGCTGGACCCGCGATGGGAAACCACGCTGGTTATCCACGGCGACATTGGCCAAGGTTATGGCAATCGCCAACATCACCGATATCGAATTCTATAATCTGCAACCAAAAGATTAAATGAACGGTCCGGTCCAGTGCCAAATAAAATCCCCCGTCCGGGGGATGTTTTTATTTCTGGAATACGCCAACCAATTCCCAATGCGCACTGCCGACAAATTGGTCGACGGGGATTAATTCCGTCATACGATATCCCCCGCGTTCCAAAATTTCCCGGTCGCGCATAAATGTCGCCGGATTGCACGATACGTATATGATGCGTGCAACATCACTTTTGACCAATTCGCGACACTGGGCCATGGCACCGCCACGCGGCGGGTCCATCACCACGCAATCATAACTGCGCAACATGCCGACCGTCACCGGATTTTTATATAAATCGCGGCGGCATCCCGTGCCGACAATGTCAAACCCATCGGCATTTAATGCAAACGTAAAATTCCCCAGCCCACAAAACAAATCCGCCACCCGCGTCGCACCGGCCGCACGGTCAACCACCAATTGGCGCAGTGCATCTTCGCCACGCCGGCCCGGTTGCAAAAACGCCCCGACCGGATATGGCACCGTTGTCCCGGCAAATGTCACGGTTGGCGCGGCCCGTTGCCAGACGGTCGTTCCGTTCCATGTAACGCGAATAACATCACTGGGCAATGCCGCGGCGGCGCGCTTGAAATCCGCGCTGAAATACGGTACGCCGGACGTTACCGCCAAATCCACCCCGTTATCACATAATGTGACCAAGGCCGAACCGGCGCCATTCCATGGCAATGATGCAATTTGCGGTAAAATTTTATTAATTTCATCGGCCACCCCCGGACAATGGGTAACCGGCACCACATCTTTGGACCGCGGTGCAAAAAATCCAAACCGCCCATCCGCAAAGCAAAAATCCGCCCGCCGCCGGCCGCCGGCCGATACCCACACCGGGTTGCCGGTTGTCGGCACGCCGCGCAATTCGGTCAATTTCTGTGCCTGATAATCGGGGGACGCAAAATCATATTTGCATCCACCACATCGGCCAAACAGCGGGCATTTATCCATCGGCATCAGAAATTTACGCGCGCGCCCACGCGGAACTGATGCGCGGTGGGTGCAAATTCTGTTACAACATCAAATTTCGGGTCGAACATATACAGATATCGGTATCCGAAATCCAGCGCAAAATATTCGCCCAGTTCAACCCCCAGCCCCGCCATCGCGGCGGCAACAGGACTGATTTTATCATCCATATGCACGTCATGCGCCCGGTTCCACGACAACCCGCCGCCAATCCCGACATATGGGACCAACCGCTGGGTACGGAATAATCTGTACATGCTGTCAACACGGGCATCGACCAAGACGTTAATCATGGCCGTATCACCGGAAACGGAAAACGCATTCCATTTGGCATCGGTGCGGATATAATTGGCTTCGATACGAAATGTGTCGTAAATGCGCATACCGACAACAGCTTCGTATGACGACGTATTTTTTCCGTCCACATGCACGTTGTTGTCACCGGTGCCACCCTGCCACATGGAAAAATCGTACATTGCGCCCACATAAAAGCGGTGGTCACGGGCAAAAGCTTCGGCATCGTGCAGTGTCGCGCCACGTTCATCGGCGGGCATTCTGATTTGTTCCACACGATACGGAATGGCGGCGTTGGCCATCATCGGCATCAAACACAGTGCAAGTGCAATAAATTTGGTTTTCATCTTTTTCATCCCCCATCAGAAATTCACACGGAATGACAGCATTGCGTTGTTTAAATTATCAACCCCGCCGCGGCGCACATCCCATCCAAATCCGTTACCGATAAACATCTGATACTGCCACGACAAATCAATTCCGATAACATCGGTCAGCATTAAATTCACACCCAAAATGGCGCGCGGCGCAACAAAGAACCCGTCACTGCCACCGGCCCCCTGGAATTTATACATACCGGTACCAACCCCCAGCCCCATAAACGGCACAAACGTGCGGCGGCGTGTGATATCCCCGGTCCGAACCCAGCGGCGTGCAAAATCAAAATACAATGTCCCGCCCAGCTGTTGTGATGTGGCCCGATAATCATCCAAATCCGAAAATTCGAATGTTGCGGCCTGGAAATCGATTTCGGTGCGGACATACGATGATAAATTCCATCCCAATCCGATTTGCGACATCCAGCTGCCCGAAGATTCATATTTGGCATCGCCCACGCGTCCCCGGTCGGATGCAAACCCCAGGTTCAGTCCCGCCCCGCCCCGCAGATACATTGATGTTTCCACAAACATTGCCGTATCATCGGACGGTTTTTCATTATACACCTGGTATACTTCCAGTCCCAACGCGCCGGGCGCATCATCTGCGATGACATCGGCATTACGCTGGGCGCCGACAATGTCCAGTCCCTGTAAAACTTCACGTCGAAATTGCCGGTTGTCATACCCGGCATGGGCCGCCGATGCAATTGCTGCGCATCCGCACACCACCAAACCAAAGGATGTTTTTTTCATCTGTTTTATCACCTGTCATAAACGTTATAAAAATCTTAACACAAATTGCAACTTGATTCCAGCCCGATTTACGCGTACCATGGTCGATATGAAGAAAAGCAACGAAAAAAAAATAGCCCTGGTGGCGGGCGCGTTGGATTTACCGTTTCACACCCGTGATGCACTGCGCCGGGCGGGTTGGGACGTGTTTGTCGTGGGGTTAAAAAACTTCTATGACCCGCGCTTGGAACCCGACATGGTGGTACGCCTGGGGGGCGGCGGACGCGCGGTACGGGAATTTCGGCGGCGCGGGATAAAAAAATTGACCTTTGTCGGGGCCATCGGGCATCCGAATTTATCGGACATTCGACCGGATTTATGGTCACTGTTCGCATTAATCAGCATTATGAAACACCAACGGGGGTATGATTCAATGGCGGTTGCATTAAACAAAGTATTGGAAAAACGCGGTCTGGAAGTGGTCGCCGCCCAGGATTTGGCGCCGGAATTAACATTTCAGCATGCCGGCATTCAGACCAAGACCAAACCGACGGCCCGCGATATGCGCGACATTGAACGCGCCATCGACGTATCGCACACCATCGGCGCCGCCGACATCGGGGCATCGGTCGTGGTCGACAAACAGGTTATCGCCGTCGAAGCCGCCGAAGGCACCGCAAAAATGCTGGAACGGGTGGTGGCCATGCGCACAGACCGCACACGGCGCAGTGGCGTGTTTGCCAAAATGACCAAACCCGGCCAAGATTTGCGCATTGATATCCCGGCCATTGGCGTGGACACCGTCCACGCGGTGGCGGCCGCACATCTGCGCGGGATTGTGGTCAACACAAAAACATGCTTTGTCGTGGATGCACCGGCGGTTATCCGCGCCGCGAACGATGCCGGCATCTTTATCATGGCGATTGACGAATAAAAAAATCCCCCGTTTGGGGGATTTTTATTTCACCATGATATTGCGAACGCGGCCCAATACATACAGCCCCACCGGCAATGCGATAAATATCTGAACCATTAACGCAACCACATAATTGCGGGGCGCCGCCATCAGATATTGATGACCGGTGATAACCGTCCCAGATTCCAGCATTGGCGCCACAAACGTCAACACGCCCGCCATAATGGCAACGCGGATAAACGGCATCAGGCGCATTTTGTTATACCGCCGCACCAAGCGCATCACCAATGGCCCCACCACAACAAAATCAAACGTAAACGCCACAATAAACATCAGCGGCACCACCACCATAAAATGCGGCAACGTCAACGCCCCGTAAATCCACAGATTCAGTGTCACCATTGCGACCACCATCACGGCCGCGTTCGGCACAGATGCAATCAGCGCTTCTTTCAAGTTTTTTGGGAATTTGTCCATTTTCGACTCCTGTTGTTTAAAACAAAAGCGCGGTGCTGCAACTGGACTTATGTGCATGCACCGCGCGTTGGGTTATAAATTCTGATAAATGCGTCGCATTATAAATTCAAATTAATTTTTGCGCAAGCCAAAAAAGCACCCGCAACACTGGCATTTTTTATTTTTTTCTTGTTTTTCGGGGTATTTTGTGTATAATGTTGGCCGAACTCTTGGTTCCCCGATTTGGGGCGGGCTGCTGTTAAAGATTACGGCAAGTCGGGGTGATGCGGTAACCATCCCATCATCTGAATGTATGTCTGTGTTTTTCTTTTCGCAGGCAAACCAATCAACAAAAAAACGAACATATACGACAAAAAATGACATGGGTCACACCCGCGTCATTGGATTGATTGCACAGGGGGTAAAATGAAATTAAAATTTATTGTTCCATATCTTATTGTTGCCGCCGGCACAGCCGCCATCGCATCCGCCAGCAGCAAAAACACACCCGGCATCGGGGAAACAAAATGGACGGAATTCCATACCAGCAATACGTTCACGACAACGGCCACGGCCGATATGTCTGAAACCGTTATAACCGACGCATTTCTGGAACAAAAGGCCGACAGTCTGTGCGGTCATTACGTCACGCGCATGCTGACCGCACAGCAAAAATTGGCCCCATATATCGGCACCGCCAAATACCGTGGCGCCGTCCGCCAAGAATTACCCGGCGCGCCCGTCGGCATGCACTGTGTCTATGGGCAATACACCCATTTGACGCGCGCGTTGCGTGAAATGGGCGACACATTGACCATTATCCCGGGCGACGGCAGCCGTTCATGCGCCGCATTTCGGGCCACAATGACCGAAAAATACAGCGACGCCCGTTATGCCGGCTGTATCCATTCGGGGACCATGTATCCGTCGGACCGTGCATATAACGCCGCATTGGAAAAATATCTGGCGCGGCGGCGCATCACCACCACCAGTCCGGATTCCCTGCGCGCGGCGGCCGTGGCCGAATTTGCACGCAACAATTTTTCCATCGACGCGGTGTCACCGGGCGCCATTTTGGTTGTTCCCCGCCATCGCGGCAGCCACACCCAATTCCACGCCATCATGTACCCGGGCCGCGGGCGCATTGATAAAAATGGCCAATTTATCGCGGACAGCACCGGCATCGCGATATATTCCGCGCATAACAAAGAACGCCTGGGGGATTTATTCGAAACATGGGATACATCCAACGTATTTGCGGTTGACACCAAACAAATCGCAAAAATCGCATACGCCACCGAATTACAGCGGGTTGAAAACATGCCCGACGCGGAATTGATTGGGTATCTGGGGCCAAAAACATTGGTTGACCGGGACGCATTGACGGCCATGTCGCGCCCCCAGTTACAGCATTTGGCCCGACAGAAATATTTTAACCACGGCCAAGACCTGCGTATTCCCCGGCGGCCATTGACGCCCCAGATTACCACCGCCGTCACCGCCCCGCGTCCAACCGCAATTCCCATCATTCCAAAATTACCCATCATGGCACGGGCAAATTCCCAACGGACACGGTAAAAAATCAAAAAGTCCCGCAAATGCGGGATTTTTTCTGCTTGCCAAAATTCAAATTCGACTATATAATGGCGCGAACTCTTGGTTCCCCGATTCGGGGCGGGCTGCTGTTAAGGATTACAGTAAGTCGGGGCGACAGACCCAACAGTCGGTCGTTTGAATGTATGTCTGCGTTTTTCTTTCCGCGGACAAACCAATCAAAAAAAATGCTTTAACGAAAAAATAAAAACATGAATGGCATGGGGATGTTTGCTGTGCTGTTCGCTTGATTGCAAAGGGGGTAAAAAATGAAATTGAAGTTTACAGTTCCATATATTCTGGCGGGGATGCCCCTGCTGATGGGAATAAACAATTTATCGGCCAATGAAACCGCACATGAATCCAACACACCGGACAACATTGCGGCGAAACAGCATACCGTTGACACCGTCATGTCCATAACCGAAATTCCGACGGTCATCAGTGTACGTGACATGGGCCGTGATGTTATCTATGTATATGACAACGGGGCCATATATTCCCGTCGTGGCGGGACGCGCGCATGGCGCAACAATAACCCGGGCTGTATCCGGTATTCGGATTTTGCGCGCCAACACGGTGCCATCGGCCAGGCGGGCAAATTCGCGGTCTTTCCGGACGCAGAAACCGGTGCGGCGGCCATCGGCGCATTGTTACAAACAGACAAATACCGCAATTTGACCATGGCGGCCGCCATTGCAAAATACGCCCCGCCACACGAAAACGATACACGCGGATATCTGGCCCGTTTGACCCGGATGACCGGCGTGCCGGCAACGACAAAATTGTGCAATTTAAACAACAACCAGCTGAACATGGTTGTGGACGCCATCCGCGTTCTGGAAGGCTGGCGCCCCGGCAATGAAATCGCCGTCAAATCCGTCAACGACAGTGTCGCCACCAAAACGCACAACGACACAGTCGTCAACCCGATGCTGGCCCAGATTATTTCAAAGCAGCGTCAAATGTCGTTATAAAAAACGCGCCAACGGCGCGTTTTTTGTTATTGATTAATTTTATGCTTAATTTCCCGAATTCGGGCCAATATTTCCTTTAATTCCGCATCACCGACCGATGCTTTTGTACGGGTGTTCACTTCGTCCGCCAAAACAATGCACAGCGTCGCCAACAACGCGTTTTCCGGCAACGGCCCAATTTTATCCAGAATTTCCCGCGCACGCGCGTCCACCATCTGCCCCAGTTCTATCAGGCGCGCTTCTTGGCCATCTTCGCAGCCCATGGGATAATTCTTGTTCACAATAGGAATGGAAACAACACTCATTTCAACTTCTTTAATATTGCCAAAGACTGGTTAATCATATCCGATGCCTGGGCATTTTTATCCCGCAGATTTTTCACCTGTTGGGTTAAAATGGCCACTTCTAAATCCGTTTGCTTGGACGCGGACGTGGCGACCGAACGCAATTTTGCGACCGTTTCGTCCAGGGCGGACAATTCTTGAAAAATTTGCTGTTTAATATCTGCCATACCCCCAGTGTAAGATATTTTTTATATGCGTTCAACAGCAAAATGTGGTATAATGATTGGCACAACAGGGGCTGTTTCTTATGAAGACTAAAATTATCTATATTTCCGGGAATGAAATCTTTGATATGGCGGACATTCGTGCCGCTTTTGACGAAGTGCGCAGCGCGCTGAATCTGGGCGGGGACACGGTTCTGTTTGGGGTCCCGGTGGACGCCGATGACGCGGGCCTGGGGATTAATGACACGCCCGTGGCATCCGACACAGCCGACGTATCCGACGCACCGATATCCATGCCGGAACCGGACATCGCAGAAAACGCCGCCACACCCGCCCCCGAAATGCCAGATATCCCGGAAACACCGGCCCCGCGTCCCAAACGCCGTACGCGCACCCGCGCCACCACGGCGGCGGCCACCGACACCGATGCAATTGATGTCCCCACACCCGACGTGGCCCCAGATGCCGATGATGCGGCGGTGGTGACACCGGCGGCGGATACGCCCACAGATGATGTGACCCAGACCGATACGATTATTCCCATTTTGTCCGTTTTGGCATCCAATGCACCGGCGGCCGCAGATGTGGTCGACACACCGGCCCCGTCGCCCGTCCCCGAAATGAACACACCGGAACCGGAATCTGACCCGGTTACCCCGGCAACAAACGATATCCCGGCCGCGACGACACATGATACACCCGTCGACACGCCCATTGACACACCGGTTGAAACACCGGTGGCGGAATCCGAAACCATTGTAACCATCACGGAAACGGTCACCATCGAAGATATGTTGACCGACGATGCCCCGACGCCCCCGGTGGAAAAGACACTGGAACAATTATTGGAAAAAATGACGCCCCTGCGCGAAGACCACACCGATATTTTGGACACGGCCGATGATGTGATGACGCCAACTTCGGCCACGGAACCGGAATCCATTGCCGACGGGGACGGCCCCCAAATGTCCGACGCAGACGCCACATTGGCGCAATTGGCGACGGAATTTGCCGAAAACGAAGATAAAATTGTCCCGATGCCGCGCGCGGAAAACCACGGCAAAATCGGAAAACTGAAAAACATTCTGCCCTTTAAAAAGGCCAAACGCGATGACGCGGGCCTGATGGGCGACCTGTTTGGATGGGCGGGCATCGCCGCAAACGATGATGAATTTTCCATCCCGGGTTTCTTTACCAACGCCGCATCGAAAAAATAATGGTGCGGCGCAAATGCGCCCATGAATACAGAAACAATTCTTAGATTGCTGAAAAATTCGGGCTTTCATGTTCTGGGGGCGGATGGGCAATTCGTGTATATGGAAGATCCGTCTTGTATCCTGCGCAGTTTTGACACATTCATCGAATACGCATGGCTGGCCATTACGTTTATTGCCGGGATGCTGCTGTTTGGATGGGCGATATCCATGATACGCGGGGTCAAAAATGATTTGATGACCAATTTGCGGAATCTGATGCTGATATTCGCAACGCTGGCGGCGGTTCATCCCATTATTCATTTGATTTATGGGGACGATCTGTTTGCGCGCGGATGCCGCACGATTCAGGTTTCGCATGACGAAGTCAATCGATTGCTGGACGCGCGCAATGCCAAATTCGCCCCCCGCGGCAACGAATTGTACGAAAATTTTGATATCACCGATTCCGGGGCGCAATCGGCCCCAACAGACATCCCGGATGTGACGCCATCACCAACGGCGACCGATACCGCGCCCACCAC
>JAIDWS010000007.1 GCA_029059055.1 Alphaproteobacteria bacterium | reverse complement strand
ACAAAAAACATGACTAAATAAAAGGAAAATAAAGTGGCAAATCACAAGTCATCTGAAAAAAGAATTTTGGTAACTGAAAAGAAAAACGCCGTTAACACCGCCCGTCGCAGTGCGGTAAAAACAGCCACGAAAAAGGCTGTAAAGGCAATCGAATCCGGCGACAAAGCGGCGGCTGTTTCCGCCACCCGCGCCGCGGAAAGCAAGATTATGAAATCTGCTGGGAAAATCATGCCGAAAAAGCGTGCCGCCCGCAAGATTTCCCGTCTGACCAAGAAAGTGGCCAAAATGGCGTAACGACGGTTCTTTTCAAGACGAAATCAAATTTAAAATCCCGCATATTGCGGGATTTTTGTTATGTAATATTTATTTGGAATTCCCCCGTTGGTTGACCCGGGGATGGAAAAAACACAGACCGCGCAATTCATAATGTAATGGTGAAAGAGAAAGGTTTACATCACGCCTGCGTGTTTATGTTTGTCCGCACCCGGGTCAACCAACGGGGGTAACCGGTCGGATTACTTTATCGAATGATACGTTTTACCCCCGTAATTTACGTTTATGGCCGATGTGCCGGCGTCACTGTCCAAACTGCCGTAACACACCTTGCCCCCGATACTGACATGCAATGCCGGTGTGGTCTGTTTGGATGCGTACAACGGCACCGTGACATTCCCTGTGCGGATTTTCGTCACACCCGCCGCGCACATCGCCGCACATACATTCGATGATGTCAGACTGTATCCGGTGTTGCACACGGTGCTGGCCGCATTGTATGCGCACGTCGCCGGATAATTGACGGTCGCACTGGTCGGCGGGATATATCCGTTGGACACATTGCTGTTGGCACAGGATTTATAACAAACCCCACTGCCGCTGGAATTGGCGTTGGCACTGTTGGTGTATGTCTGATCCCCCAGACTGCTGCATGCGCTGCATGCGTTACCGTTTTTGTAATACCCCGATGCGCAATTCGTGACCGTCTGGGCGCATGTGGATGCGGCGGCGGTACATGTTCCCTGGTAATGCTGGGTACCGGATGTGGATGTCGATGCATGGGTGCATGCGTTGACACCCGTACCACATGCGGCCGTTGTGCATGCCTTGGAACAATCCTGATAACAATGCGTATTCGCACTGCGCGCGCCATCGGATTTGGTGTACCCCGCCCCCAGCGTCGTGCATGCCGTACGCGTATTGTTACCCGGACAGAAATATCCATCTTCGCATGCGGTGCATGTGCCGCTGCTGTTTTTATAATATCCCGGATTGCATGTAACGGTTACCGAACACGTGGATGTGGCCGCACTGCACGATCCGCCATATGTTTCTGTGCCGGATGTGGACGTGGTGCCGTATGTACATGTGGCATTGGCTGGGCACGCCGGCTGGGTACAGGCACGCGTACACGATTTCCAACACGCCCCACTGCCCCCGGTGGTGCCGTCGGCGGAATTGGGATGCGTCGACGGACATGCGCTGCACGCATTACCATCTTTGTAATATCCGTTCTTACAACTGTTGATGGTCAAACTGCACGTGGATGCGGCCGCATTACACCCGACACCCTGGGCATCGGTGCCGGTGGTGGATGTGGAACCATGGGTGCAACTGTATGCAGATGTCGGACACGTCTGTTGCGTACAGGCCCGCGTACAGGACTTGGTACAGCTGGACGCCGCGGTTGACCCGGCGGGTGACGTGTATCCCGAATTACACGCGGTGCATGTGGTGCCGTTTTGATAATAATTCGCATTACATTGCCATGGACAGTTACTTTCCACCGCATACATGGTCGACGGCGTCGAATAACTGGTATACGTGGCGTTGGCCGGCGCATTGGTACATGGACTGCAACTGTTGTACCAATTGTTAAAGTTCAACGGATTGCTGGCGTAATATCCGGTCCGACACCATTCATATTTGGTATAATTGTTCCCACCCGGTCCATATGTACAGGACCGTTCGTTCATATATTGCGTACGGGTTTCGTCGCTGAAATACCAATCGCACATACAGTCATAAATACTGGCCCCATGTGTCAGGTCGGACCAGCTGCCGCTGGACAAACTGCGGATAATTGTCGGCGTCGCTGCACCGGCCGGGACGGTGCTGGCGCATGTCGCGCGATGCGTACCACCGGTACAATAATTCCCCTGGCCACAGGCCGCGCACGATGTACTGCCGGCGGCACTGCTGCCATAATATCCGGCATTGCACGACCATGCGCATGAATTTGATGTGGAACTGCCGGTATAATTTGCATTGGCCGGGGCGTTTGTACAACTGTTCAGACCATATCCGGCCGACGGACTGTTGACGTTTGAAAATCCCGGGCAATAATTCCCCGCCGTACACGCCGCG
This sequence comes from Alphaproteobacteria bacterium, assembly GCA_029059055.1. Taxonomy (GTDB): domain Bacteria; phylum Pseudomonadota; class Alphaproteobacteria; order Rs-D84; family Rs-D84; genus Enterousia. Next base: position 45,179 of record JAIDWS010000007.1, on the reverse strand, counting down.
CACGCCGACCCGTTCCAATAATACCCGGCGTTACAGCTGTAACCGTATGCGGACCCACTGTTCGACCATGCGCCATATGAACACGAACCGTAACTGTAACTGCCATACGTATACGAACCACAATTACCCGTCCCCGTACACGCAGATGATCCATTCGTGCCACCCGCACCGCCCGTGCGGTAACATGTACGCGATTTTGAACGTGACCATGTGCGCGACCCACTGCGTACCTGATTCTGTTTATATGAACCGTTGCTGATGCTGACCGTGACCGTCTGCGATGTCGCGGTACAACCACTGGTGTCCGTGCCGGTGTCCGTACCACTGTCGGTAAATGATATTGATGTACATGCACCGCATGATGTACCACTTAAATAATATCCCGCGGGACACGAACAATCGTACACAGAACCACTGTTCGTCCATGCCGTATATGTGCATGACCCATATGACCATGCCCCATATGAATACGCACCACAATTGGCCGACCCCGTACACGCAGATGAGCCGTTCGTGCCACCCGCACCACCCGTACGATAACACGTGCGCGTTTTACTGCGCGTCCCGGTCCGCGAACCACTGCGTACCTGATTCTGTTTACAATATCCACTGGTTACGGTTTGACTGGTCGCGGTACAGGCACTGCTGTCTGTCGTGCTGTCCGTACTGGATTCCGTAAACGATACCGTCGAACACGCAACGCACGCGTTGCCCGCAGATGTCCCATTCAAATAATACCCGGAATTACATGATGTGTATTTTTTATATGTCGGACATGTATAACCCGCCGCATGCGCAACACCACCAACACACAACACCATCAACGCCGATATTAAACCGACGATTATTTTATGCAATACGGGGGATATATTCTTATGCGGATTTCTGCGGCTTTTGGGAATTTTTACTGCGCCAGAAAAACCGTCCCATTGGATTAGGCATATTTTGATAGCTTCCAACGCCATGTATTATACGGTGTTTGGGCGTTTTTCACAACATGTTTTTTGCATTAAAAAATCCCGCCATGCGGCGGGACTGGTTTAATTCAATGGGGCGCCCCAATGTTGCTGGATACTGCGTTCGACATCCATCGGACTGACCAGTACCTGGGGGGTCAGAATAACCACCAACACATCACGCTGGGCCGATGTTTCACGCGATCCCGACAATGCCATAAAGTCCGGATCCCCCAGCCCATAACGGGTGTCATTGTTGGTCTGTTTTTCAAAACCGGATACGACCAGCATTTGACCGGATTCCATAATAACTTCTTGCATAAAGCTGCGTTCTTCGACTTCGGGCAATTGCAATGTGACTTCGCCAATGGTCTGGGTCGACATTTGCAACAATTCGCGCACCGACATTTTAAACAGCAACAATATCCGGCCGTTTTCCAAAACATTGGGCAATAACTGCATCGAAAAACCGGTTTCCAAATCATCCTGGTCAACGGTGCTGGATTCAACGGTTGTAAAGTTGCGGGATTCAAAGCGTTTGATATACCCGGTTGTGCGCGTGTTATTCACCGGCGCAACACGGTTGTTGCGGGTTGTCACCCCAACGTTGGTCACCAGGGATACTTTGCCCTGTTTGGCCAATGCCTGAATCAATGCGTTACTGCCCGCCATGCCGGACAAAGACCCGTTGCGAATCTGGTCGGCGGTGTATGCGCCGGCAACTTCTTGGCCATTTTCCAAATGGGTCGCCCCCGTCAATGCCGATACCGTATTCGACAAAACGGCGATGTTCATGGAACTGGCCTCGGTCGATGTCAGGTTGTTCTTGGGATTGGCCACGATATCCAACCCAGACGCAGAATTAATCGCCGCCGCCAAATTCAACCCAAACGCCGAATTATTGGAAATGGAAACCTGTAACACCTTTACATCAATTGTGACCAGCTGTGACAGACGCTTGTTCTGGCGGGCGATGTATTCCCCGACACGTTTTTGCACCGACGGCGATGCCGTTACGGTAATGGTCCCCAGACTGCGCGATACGGTGAAATCCGCATTTGCGTTTTTCCCGATAATCGATGCGATGGCCTGTTCAACTTCGTCCCATTCTTTTAATGTGGATTCCAACGACACCACATTGCCGTCATCGGTCTGCATCGCGGATTGGAACGACACGTCCGTCCCCAGTGCATATAATGTAAATGTCTTGGTTTCGGTTTCATAGAAAACAATGGAATCTTTGTCATAATACCACAACAAATCCAAATCCGTCGCAACCTGGGACAATAATCCCGACAGTTTTCCTGTATATGCGATATTCATTGTCTTTTTCAATTTTTCCGCATTTACCTGGCTGTCGATTTTAACCGGAATTCCCGTAATGGAATAAATATCATTGGCCAAGACCTGTAACGATACAGGTTCGTTCAACAAAATGGTCACCCCCGTATCCGTTTCAAATTTGGACGGTAAATTGTTGCGGTGTGCCAAAACGGTGGATTTGCTGCCCAACCATACACCTTCGGACATGGAAACGGTGTCACCGGTGGCAACCTTGGCCCGGGGATTTTTGGCCATTTCAAACGCATCATATGCATTGATAAAATCTTGGTCGACGCTGGCGGCAACCTTGGCCGAATCGCGCGTCGCGCACCCCGCCACCAATGCACAAACGGCGGCGAACATGGCACAAAGTCTGATTGATTTATTCATAAATATCTCCTACGTCCGTGATGCGTTTTATATCTTTATTATATATTATTCTTCGGCGGCGGAAATCACCAGCACGCGGTTCCCCTTGTAAAACTTGGCATACGGGACCGGTGTCGCGCGGCCAAAGTTCCGGACCAGCGCAGATGCCACGTCGACAAAGCGGCCCTTGAACACGGCACTGGCTTCGACGGGGTATTCACGCGATGTGGCCCAGACCAAATCCCAACCTTCTTTGTCACACCAATCCTGCAAAATTTCACGCAGTGTCTGGCCACTGGCCACGACCCAGGAACGAACCTGGTCCTGTAATTCCTTGGGCGCTTCGGCATCGGCGGATTCATCGACAACCAATTCTTCGGTTTCCGATTCAGAAATAACCGTCCCATCCGGCAATGTCGTCGTCTTCATCCCTGTGCGCGCCGCAAATGCCGCATATCCATCGGCATATTTACCGCAATTTTTACGATTGCTGCGCGATACGGTCAGAATTTCACCGCCATCATCTTCCAGCATTTCGCGATGCAACAACGGCATTTCCGATTGGGTATTGCATTCGTCATCAAACCCGGCCGGAATCTGCATCCCGTGAATCATGTTTGCCCCGCCGGACCATCCCGCAAATTCCCCGCGTGACCCCAGATTGAAATTATTTTCCACCACCAAATCCGCACCGATTTTGGATACGATTTTGATGTTATCATTGGCCTTGCCCGAACATGCGCCGGATTCACACGCCACTTCTACGTCGGCATCCGACCCCGCCAGCGGCCACGCAGGCACCGCCGCCGGTGCGACATCATACTGAACACGTTCATATTCGGCGGCATATGTGTCGACGGCGTTTTTATCCTGGGAATAAAAAACCTCTGACGTGACGACCTGGGGCAAGTTCTGGGCGGCAAAGCAATACCCGGCGGCCGTTGCGAACATGGCGACAATCAAAATCTTGCGGAACATAAAAACTTCCTTTCCTGCGTGTTACTTTAAATTTAATTATATATATTATAACAACTTGACCGAATCTGTGCAAGACCTAAAACGCGGGGACCGGCCGAAAAAATCCCCGCAAAAGATAAAATCGCACGAATCGACAAAAGATGTTATACTGCGTCCAGAATCAACCGTTTTTGTTGGGGGTGCGCACGATGAATGCAACGTATATTTTGATACTGATGGCCGTATTGGCGGTAATGATGCTGGGAATATTGGCCTTGGCGGCGCACATCAACGCCCAGTTGCGCAACGTAACCAAAACGTTAAGCCATCAATACAATCTGATTGTGAAAATGCAATCGGTGCTGAAAAACAAGTACGCAACAAACGCCGTTGCCGAAAATGCGGAAATGATTTACCAAGATTTACTGCAAAGTCTGATACCCATTATGGCGGCCATTGACATCATGCCGCGCAATACCCCCGAACATCCGCTGTGGCGCGCATTGGGGGGGATTTTGGACGAATATGCAAAAAATCCGTTCGCATTGGAAAAATTGCGGCGGGCCATTAAACTGGATACCGAAATCGCGCGCAGTGTCGACAATTATCTGAACCGTGCGGATGCGTTTCTGCACCATTTGACGGCAACCGAACCCAACGGCATTTTGACAACAACATTTACCGACGGTTTGCTGGGCCAATCATTAACATTCTTTACCCAGGCACGCCAACTGGCGGCCGGACAATAAAGGTTGCACCATGGCAAAACTGTCCCGGGAATTGGTTTGTGAAATTTCCGCCGCACGCGGCGAACCGGACTGGCTGTTGCAATGGCGTCTGGGGGCGCTGGATGCGTGGATGAAAATGCGCGAACCGCATTGGGGCGAAATTGATTATGACCCGATTGATTACGACAGCCTGAATTACTACAACGAACCGGCGGCGATTGATAATTCTGATTTAAAAGAAACGTATGACAAAATGGGTCTGCCGGAACACGAACAGCGGGCACTGATGGGAATGGCGACCGACACCGTCATCGACAGCAAATCCGTCCATACGTCATATACCGCCGAATTGCAAAAATTGGGAATTATCTTTTTACCGATGTCGGATGCGGTGCGCCAATATCCGGATTTGGTCAAAAAATATCTGGGGACGGTTGTGCCGGCGGCGGACAATTTCTTTGCCGCACTGAATGCGGCGGTGTTTTCCGACGGGACGTTCGTCTATGTCCCACCAAACACCAAATGCCCGATTGATTTGGCCAGCTATTTCCGAATTGAAACGGCAAAAATCGGCCAATTTGAACGAACACTGATTATTGCGGACCGCGGCGCCACGTTGTCATACATGGAAGGATGCAGCGCCCCGCGCCGCCCCAATCATCAATTACACAGCGGTGTGGTCGAAGTGATTGCACACGACAACGCCACCGTTCGTTACGCCACGGTTCAAAACTGGTACGCGGGGGATTTTTCCCAGAAAAAATCCAGTGGCGGCATTTTGAATTTCGTGACCAAGCGTGGACGCGCAGACACCGGCGCGCGCCTGGATTGGACCCAGGTGGAAATCGGGTCTGCAATGACATGGAAATACCCATCGACCGTTTTGGCGGGCGACAATGCCACCAGTGATTTTTATTCACTGACCATCACACGCGGCAATCAACAGGCCGACACCGGCACCAAAATGATTCACGTGGGCAACGACACGAAATCAAACATCTTGTCATACGGGGTGGCACTGGATACATCCCGCCAAACATTTCGCAGTCTGGTTTCATTCACCGGTCGCGGCGCCATCAACGCATGCAAATGCGACAGTCGTATCATCGGGGACGCGGCGGTGGCGAACACTTTGCCAACCGTCATCCACACAAACGGCGAAAATGACCAAAGCCACGAAGCAACCACCGGTGCAATTGACGCGGCGGCGTTGCGATACCTGGCCCAGGCCGGCATTGACACCGATGCGGCGACCGCATTGATTGTCGGTGGTATGGCCGCACCGATTATCGCACGATTGCCGATGGAATTTTTGGTGGAATCCAAGCAATTGATTCAAATGGCCCTGGCGCACTAAAAATTATTCCGCCCACGCACACATGGGCGACAAAATGTCATAGATGCCACCGTCATCTGAAAATGGGCCCATCCCCCCTTCCAGCCAGCAATCCGTCACGGCATTGTTATACCCAACCATACTGACGCCATAAACCATATCACCATTGGCATTTGTTACACCCGGGCAACGTTGGCAACCTGTGTACGCGACAATATCCGGCGTGCCGTAATACCCGGCCGCGCATCGTAATTTTGACGTATCCGCCACAAATTGATTACATTCACATCCCGACGCCGCCATCCATACTTCGACCCCATCCAGATCCGGCCCCGCATGGTCAATATCGGAATACGCCGCCCAATGGCCACTGTCATCGCATGTCATTTTGCAAAATCCGTTACTGCTGCACCACCAGCCACCGGTGACACTGCCGACATTCACATATTTTTCGGTGGTACTTGTGCATCCGGCATAGCCCTTTCTGCAATTGCCGGCCGCCGTGTCACCACCCGCCCGACACCAATAACATTGACCGCCACTGACCGAATAATCAATCACACAATACGTATCGTTTTTTGTATAATCGGCAAACGCGCTGCATGCACAGAATCCGCCAAAAATCAAACATGGCAAAACGAAAAATCGTCTCAAATCATTCCCCTTTTTTTGCATAACCAAAAAACCACCAAAAAAATGGTGGCTGGGGGTTGAGAACAATTTCTGGAAATTGTGGGCTTATTCAAATATATCGCCGCCCCCCAGCCCGGGCTGGGGTACTTTTCATCACAATAAAAAAAGACACTTACGCGCCTTTGATTTTATGACGCCAGATATGGGTTCTCACACCCATCGACAGAATACCTGTCGACGGATTCAGTATATCATTCATGCGAATTGCAACGCAAGCAATTTGTGGTATAATTCATACCAAAACCACAGGATTGACAATGCTGGAAATCAAGAATTTATCTGTATCGTTGGACGACAAAGAACTGTTGCACGATATCAATATGACGGTCACGCGCGGGGCGCGTCATTTATTGGCGGGCCACAACGGCAGTGGGAAATCAACCCTGGCCGCGGTGATCGCCGGTGACGACCGATACACGGTCCGCACCGGCCAAATTATCTTTGACGGACGCGACATTACACACGAAAACGCAACCACACGCGCATTACTGGGGATATTCCTGGGGGCGCAAAATGTGCCGGAAATTCCGGGTCTGACAGTGATGAGCTTTTTGAAGCATTCCGCCGTTGCGCATGCGCATTTTCAAACCGGACGCGATTTGTCCATGGGCGAATTTTTAACCCGGCTGGAAGATGCGCGCGCCAAACTGGACATTCCAAAAGAATGGCTGAACCGCAGCATAAATGTCGGATTTTCTGGCGGGGAACGCAAACGCTTGATGCTGTTGCGTCTGGTGATGACGGCACCGAAACTGGCCATTTTGGACGAACCGGATTCCGGGGCCGATGCGGCGACCCGGCAACAAATCGCCAATGTGATGGCCACAATGCCCGACACCACGTTTTTATTCATCAGTCATCAATCTGATTTTACCGCCGCGGTTGACCCGACGGAAACAACCGCTTTGTCCGCGGGCCGCATTGTGGTAAAATAAATCCGTAAATAACCAAAGGATTTTTATATGGTCAAAAAAACATCCCCTGCCCTGCAATCGAAATTGTCTGCGTGGCTGTGGCGCGCGCCGGCGAAATTTGCCATGGCGGCGGTATTTATGCCGATGATTCTGGCGGGTCTGTACGCCATCATCGCCAGTGCATTTACCGCACCGGAAAATCAACCCATCGCCACGTGGCCGATGATGACACTGATGTTCGCCGGATTGGCATGGGCCATCTGGAAATTAATCAAATGGTTGCCGCGGGGTGACATGGACCAACGCAGCTTTGCGGGCGTGTATACGGCATCGTTTTTCATATCGCGCTTGTCGGGTCTGTTGGGGATGATGTTTGTCGGATTCATGTATTTCCCGATGCTGGTCGCGCTGTCCAATCCGATGCACAGCCCGGGGACGACGTTGTGGGTTTTGGTCGCACTGACGATTTTGGCCCTGTTTGCGGCATATGTGGGCGGATTGCAAATCACAGACCTGTACGTGACATACCGTCGCGCCATCACCATGGGCGTCCCCCGGTGGAAGGCCATCTTATCCATGCCGTTTTCCATGTTGTGGATGCCGGCATATATGTTGGGCGATGAAAAGTCCCGGCGTGAACCGGCGGTCAATGTGCGCCCGACATGGTTTTCAAACATGGTCAATTGGATTATTGCAACACCTGTTAATACATGGACAATGTTTGTTGCGATGATTATTGTATCGGGTCTGTTGTACGGATTTGGATGGATGATTTTTCCGACATTTGCCGCACCGGTTATTATATTTGGCGTGTGGCAATTGATTGCCGGCACATCGCACATGCGCAAAAATATCGGCGGGGCATTTGCCACAGTGGCCATCATCGTCAACATATTGACCATTGCGGCGGTGATTACCATCAACGTTATGACATACCGCATCATGGACCAGGCCACCCCATTGGCCGCACCCGATGCCCAGATTGAAATCGTCGACACCGAATTGGTCATCCCCGACGCCCAGTAATAACAAAGCAAAAGACATATCATGAACGGAATTATTTTATTTGCGGGCGCGTTGTTATTTCTGTGGCTGGGGCGGTCGATTTTTATCCCGTTGTTGGCGGCGGTGTTTATGTGGTATCTGATAAACGCCATCGCGGCATATTATCGCAAGATTATGCCGTACACCGCACCGCGCAACCCGCACGAACGCCGCATCGGAATCGTATTTAATTGGCTGTCCAGCGGTCTGGCCCTGGGGACACTGGGCGGGTTGATATACCTGTTTATCACCCAGGTTCGCCCGATGTTTGTGGAATTGATGGCGGCATTGCCGGAAATCCAACAAAAATTAATGACGTTTGCCGATTTTCTGTCGATGCAATTGGGGATATCTTTTGATGCCAGCATGATGCCGAATGTCACAAAAATCGCAACCAACGTCGGTGCATCTGCATTTGGCATTGCCACCGCCATCGGTATGATTTTGGTGTACATGTTGTTTATGTTCATTGAACAAAGCACGTTTAACAAAAAATTCGCCGCCCTGTTCCCGAACAAATCGCGTTCGAAAAAGATGCGCTATATCCTGGGCAGTATCGACGAAAACATGAAAAAATATCTGTTTATGAAAACGCTGATATCGGGGGTCACGGGAATTCTGTCATTCTTTTGGTTACAGGCCATCGGATTACAGTTCGCCGGCGTGTGGGCGTTTATCGTTTTTGTCACCAGTTACATTCCGACCATCGGGGCCATCGTCGCATGCAGTTTGCCGATACTCTATTCCCTGGTGGTGACCGACAGTCTGCATCAACCGTTGTTGGTGGCGGTGGGATTGATTGGATTACAGATTCTGTTTGGAAATATTATCGAACCGAAACTGACGGGCAAAACGCTGAATCTGTCGACATTGGCGATATTAATCAATTTGGTATTTTGGGGAATGTTATGGGGCATTGCCGGCATGTTTTTCAGCGTCCCGCTGTTGGTGGCAACATTCATCATCACGGCCCAGTTTGATTCAACACGCTGGATTGCCGTATTGCTGTCGGCGGATGGAAAAATCCCCGCAAAAAGCGACGAATAAATCTGTGCGCAGAAACGCGCTGTACGCACTGTTTCTGCGCCTTTTATTCATTTTTAGGGTTATATCCGAATATATCGCGTGCGCCCCAATTCATGTCCAATTCGCAACGCGTCGGTAAAAATTCAAAACATTTTTGCGCCAAATCCAAACGGTTTTTGTCCGCCAAACTGTCCACCAAATAATCTTTTAACATATGCAAATGCATCACGTCGGCCGCGGCATATTGTTTCTGGGGGGTGGTCAAACGTCCCGTCCAATCGGAACAACATTCATCCTTGTCCAGGGTGATGTTAAATATTTCACGCAACGAATTATGCAACGTATGCCCCCGATTCGGGCGCGCCAATAAAACACCGATTTTTGTACAAAATACCGGTGCCGCCCATATCCCCAAACGCTTGTAAATCATGACCATATCCATGCGGGCATAATGAAATATCTTTAAACATTTCCGATTGCCCAATACACGCGCCACATTCGGATAATCACGGTTATCGCGAATATGAATCAGATAATAATCATCCGAACCACGCGCCCGCATCTGGACCAGACACAAATTGTCGGCATGCACGTCCAGTCCCGTCAATTCCGTATCCACCGCCAATTCCGTCGCATCCATTAATTGCGCGGTTTGCTGTTGCGATAAATCTTCGTCTTGGTAAATAATATTCATGTTCAAATCTTTCTTATTGGCGACGCATCACGGCGATGGCATTTTCCAAAATAATACGCGCCGCATTGGAATCCAAACGCTGTTTCAAATCACGGACACGAACGCGCCCCATTTCAGCCTGGGCGGCATAACTGGTCAAATTTTCGGGTATAAAACATATCGGCAAATCTGTGTATGCGCACAGATTCTGGGAAAATTCGCGCACCATGGCCGTGGTTTCCGATTCCGTTCCATCCCCATGCAGCGGCAATCCGACAATAATGCCGACGGCATCTTCATCCGTGGCAAAATCCGCCACACGCCGTGCCAAATCATTATCGCCACGCGGCATCACGATGGGATTGCGCGCAAAGACAAATTCGCGATCGGCACTGGATACGGCCACGCCACAGCGGCGGCGCCCCCAGTCAACCCCAATTATGCGCCCCAGCGCCGGAAAAGCCTTGAAATCTGGCAAAATCATTGTATAATTTCCCTTAAATTTAATAATAGGATGCAAAATGGCGTTTAGCAAGCAACAATTACAGAAATTTGCCAATCTGATAAGAATTGAAATCCCGGATGAAAAACTGGCGGAAATGAATATTGATTCCGTTATCGAATGGCTGGATAAATTGCAAAAAATCGACACGCGCGGGGTGACCCCGATGTTGAATCCGTCCGAACATGCGTTGCCGCGACGCGCAGACGTGGTGACCGACGGCAACATCCGTGATGCGGTTCTGGCCAATGCCCCGGACAAGGCGGGTGTGTCACGCGGTTATTTCGCCGTTCCCAAAGTCATGGATGAATAATTGCCCCCCGGAATCAAGGCGGCACAATTTTGTATCCGCCGTTTTACGCGAAACAAAAACAAAATAAATCGGATAAAAAATGATTGATTTGACGATTACACAAGCCCTGGAAAAATTAAAATCACGCGAAATCAGCGCGACCGAATTAACACGTGCCTATCTGGACCGTATCGAAAAATATGGTGCGGAATTAAATTGCTATATCACGGTAACACCGGAACGCGCATTGAACGACGCGGCGGCGGCCGATGCACGTATTGCGGCGGGCGACGCATTGGCGTTGGACGGGATTCCAATCGGGATGAAAGATTTGTTCGCCACCCGCGGTATTCGCACAACCGCGGCATCACGCATGTTGGAAAACTTTATCCCGGAATATGAATCCACCATATCCCAGAAATTTATTGATGCCGGAACGGTTTTGTTGGGAAAAACCAACCTGGACGAATTCGCCATGGGCACATTCAGCAAAACCAGTTATTTCGGCGCACCGGTCAATCCGTGGCAATTGGAACGCCGTTTGACGGCGGGCGGTTCATCCGGTGGGGCGACATCGGCAATCGCCGGCGGTATGGCCATCGGCGGAACCGGAACCGACACCGGTGGTTCCATCCGTTTCCCATCGGCCATTACAGGTTTGGTCGGAATGAAACCGACATATGGTCTGTGTTCACGTTGGGGATGCGTTGCATTCGCATCCAGTCTGGATACACCGGGCCCGATTGCCCGCACGGTTGATGACGCGGCATTGCTGTTGGGGGCGATGGCGGGCCATGATCCAAAAGATTCGACCAGTGCAAAAAATCCCGGATTTGATGCGTATACAGCCGTTACCCCAATTTTGGGCGATGGCAAAAAATTACGTGTCGGCATTATCAAAGAATTCGCCGACGTAGAAGTTTCACCGGATATGAAGCGTTTATTTGATGCGCGCATTGCAGATTTGAAATCAATCGGTGCCGAAATTGTCGAAGTGTCAATTCCCAACATTCTGGATGCGTTGGCGGCGTATTACATCATCGCCCCAGCCGAAGCATCATCCAACCTGGCCCGATATGACGGGATGAAATACGGTTTGCGGGTTGACGGGTCGGATTTGATTGATACGTATAAAAAAACACGTGCCGCCGGATTTGGAACCGAAGTCCAACGTCGCATGATTGTCGGCACCGCCGTATTGTCCAGTGAATCATACGATGTTTATTTCATGCAGGCCGCGCGCGTTCGCCGCATGATTGCCGACAGCTTTGCCGCGGCGTTTGACGCATGCGATTTGATTGTCTGTCCGTCATCGGCCGGCACGGCAATGCCGCTGGATTCGGATTTGTCGCCGCTGGAATATTACGCACTGGATTTGTTCACGGTCGCCATGAACCTGGCGGGGGTACCGGCATGCAGTGTGCCGTGCGGTCTGGCCGAAAATGGATTGCCCCTGGGGATGCAGGTGGTGGGCCCGCGCTTTGCGGATATGCGCGTGTTGCAATTGGCCCGGCATATTGAACAATTCGCCGGCATCGATAACCGTCCGACCAAGATTATGGGGAAATAAAAAAACGACCAAACGGTCGCCGGAATAAAAAAAACTGGTGGCTAGGGACGGAATCGAACCGCCGACACAGGGATTTTCAGTCCCTTGCTCTACCGACTGAGCTACCTAGCCAACGCGAGACGCATAATAAGATACCAAAAGAAAAAAAGCAAGGAAAAAGAAAAAATGTTTACGATAAAGGGCAAAACAACAGATTGGGAACTGGTCATTGGATTGGAAACACATATCGAAGTGCTGTCAAATTCCAAGCTGTTCAGCGGCGCATCCGCCGATTATAACCCCAGTGTTTCACCCAATACCCAGGTATCAATGGTTGATTGTGCCATGCCCGGGATGTTGCCGGTATTAAATGAATTCTGCGTCGAACAGGCGATTAAAATGGGACTGGGGCTGAATGCGGAAATTTCCCGCCACAGTACTTTTGCCCGTAAACAGTATTTTTACCCCGACCTGCCCCAGGGATATCAGATTTCCCAACCGGCCGACCAACCGCCGGTTGTCGGTCGTGGCTGGGTCGAAATCATGGGTGATGATGGCCAGCCCAAGAAAATCTTTATCGAACGCGCCCACCTGGAACAGGACGCCGGTAAATTAAAGCACGACGCCCATCCGACAAAATCGTTTGCCGATTACAACCGCACCGGTGTTGCGTTGCTGGAAATCGTGACATATCTGGATGTCAAAAATCCGGAAAACAATTCATACATATCATCCCCGGACGAAGCGGAACGGTATCTGCGGGAAATTCGTGAAATTGCACGCGCCCTGGGCGTGTCCAAGGCCAACATGGAAGAAGGGTCCATGCGCGCAGACGTTAACGTTTCCGTTCGTCCCGTGGGGTCAACAGAATTCCGCACACGTACCGAAACCAAAAACATGGTATCGTTCAAATTCATCAAATCCGCCATTGAATACGAAGCGCGCCGTCAAATCGAAATTTATGAAAACGGCGGCCAAGTATCCCAGGACACCATGCGTTATTCCCAGGCCGACGGCACGACATCGGTTATGCGCAGCAAAGAAGATGCCCTGGATTATCGGTATTTCCCGGACCCGGATTTGTTGCAATTGGACATTGACGAAGAAACAATCGAACGCATTCGCCAGACTATGCCGGAATTGCCGGCGGCAACGCGTGCGCGTTATATAAACGATTTGGGATTGGCCGAATACGATGCGGCCCGATTGACCGAAAGCACCGATATTTCCCGCTGGTTTGATGCGGCGGTGGCCGACAAAAAACAACGCGCCAAACCGATTGCCAACTGGATGATCAGCGAACTGTTTGCGCACCCGGAAAACTGGGATGTAAAAAATGCTGTGGACGCATCGAATCCGGGCGAATTTCGCATTATCCGTCCATCGGATTTGGCCGATTTGGTCGATATGATTGGTGCCAACGAAATCAACGGAAAACAGGCCAAAGAAATCTTTATCAAAATGCTGGATGGTGAATGCGGCACGCCCGCCGAAATCGCGGCCAAATTCGGCATGCAACAAATCACAGACACCGCCGCAATCGAATCGGCGGTCGACGCGGTCATTGCGGCCAACCCCGCCCAGGTCGAACAATATAAATCTGGCAAGGTTGGATTACTGGGCTTTTTCGTTGGCGGCGTGATGAAGGCCACCAGTGGCAAGGCCAACCCGGCGGTTGTGAATGAAATATTGCGCAATAAATTAGCTTAACTTAAAAAAAAGGATAAACAGATGAAAATTGTTACACTGATTGAAAACAATCCGATTACCGGCGTGGTATACGGTATTGTCGAAATTGCAACACCGGCGATCCCCAATACCCACAACAAACATGCCGTACGTCAATATCAACAGGCCCAAACCAAAAAGGCCGCATTGATGAAACAGCGTGCAGAAAAAACCAAGCATAAATAAACATCACCGGGTACCATGAAAAAATTCTTTATCCAAACATTTGGCTGTCAAATGAATGTTTATGACGGCCAGCGAATCGCCGCCATGCTGGAATCACATGGATGGACCGCGGCACCGAACGTTGATACGGCGGATTTGATTATTCTGAACACATGCGCCGTTCGGGAAAAAGCCACGAACAAGGTCTATTCTGCATTGGGGCGCATTCGCCGCGCGAAAAAGCCGGACACATTGTTCGGTATTGTCGGATGCGTTGCGCGCGAATCGGGCGCCGACGCGTTCAAGCGTATTCCGGATTTGAATTTTGTTCTGGGGCCGCAAAGTTATCACAAATTGCCGCAATTGCTGGACAATCCGGATGCCAAATTGTTGAACATTGATTTGGGCGGATTGGAAAAATTTGATGCGTTACCCAAAATGGTACGCAGCCCCGCCGTCGCATACATCCCCATCCAAGAAGGATGCGACCATTGCTGTACGTACTGTATCGTGCCATACACCCGTGGCCGTGAAATATCACGCCCGTTTGACGACGTAATGGCCGACACACTGCATGCGGCAAACACGGGGGCGGTTGAAATATGCTTCTTGGGGCAAAACGTTAACGGATATAAATACACCGATGCAAATGGCAAACTGTACAGATTGTCGGATTTAATCCGCGCAACCGCCGCCATTGACGCGGTAAAGCGAATTCGATTCACGTCCAGTTATCCAACAGAAATGACGGATGATTTGATTGAACAATTCAAAACCGAAGAAAAACTGTTGCCGTTTTTAAACCTGCCTATACAAAGCGGGTCGCCCGATGTATTGACAAGAATGAACCGTCCGTATTCGCTGGATCTATATATAGATATAGTTGACAAATTAAAGGCCGCCCGCCCCGACATTCAAATTTCCAGTGACTTCATCGTGGGATTCCCCGGGGAAACCGATGCGGACTTTGACCAGACAATGGACATTGCCCGACGGGTTCGTTACATCAATTCGTATTCTTTTAAATATTCGCCCCGCCCCCATACGGCGGCGGCATTGATGCGCGACCAAATCCCGGAACAAATTAAAAGTGTGCGCCTGGCACGTCTGGACGGATTCTTGAACGAAATTCAGCGTGAATTTAACCAGGGATGCGTCGACCGCGTGATGGAATGCCTGTTCGAAGGCCCCGACAAAACCGGTCAAAATCTGGTCTTTCGCACACCATACATGCAACAGGTTATCGTTCCAAAAACCGGTGATGATGTCCCGACATTGGCGCGGATAAAAATCACCGCCGCGAACAAGGCATCCCTGCGCGGCGAATTGATAAACGATTAATCGATGAAATTTTTTTAACGCGTACGGCCGCGATACAAATTATTGATATTGCGCCGAACGCACCGGTCAAACGAATCACAATCGCGGCAACCGATGCCGTATCGCATTGACGCATTGATTGACTGCATCCCCAACTTTGTCGTCAGAAATATGCGCCCGTGGTCGGTTATCTGGACAAAGTTCTGATTCATTTCCGGCGTGCATCCCAAATTCATACCATCCGTCCAATCATGGCGTAATCCGTATTCCGCATCGATATCCGTCAAACGTTGTATCAATTCACGCCGCCGGACCGGTGGCACCGCAAAAGACCCGCCCCCGCGTCCACCGCCAATATACCAATCAAACCACGGCACAACCCCGTTTTCCCGACAAAACCGCAGAACCGCCGGCGCCCCGTTATCCCCGGCGGTTTGCCCCATCAACACACAGTTGAATGCAATCGCCCGATTTTTGGCAAATCGCCGCACCCATGCCATACCGGCATCGGTGTGGGTGATGTCATGAATTTTTTGATATGTCGCACTGTCGGACCGCAATCCGAATATGGCGGATTCACCAATCGCATTCCCACGCATATTCATTTTCAGCAACAATGACACCCCATGGTCATACATATATTGCCAATTATATCCGTCCGCGGCAGCCAAACTGGTCCCATTTGTGGCCAACACCGGGGTCAGATTCATGGCATTCAATCCGCGAATCAATCGATCCAGCCCCGGTTCCATGGTCGGTTCACCCTTGCCATTAATCAAGACCGTGCGCGTACCGTAATGCCGCGCCAATGTGTACAGAATACTTAACCGTTCACGCATCGGTAACGTGTCGTCAAAATATTCATCCGCATCCACAACCGTATTGGCATTTGCCCCGCGCGTCGTAGAAAAAGAATCCGTAAAACAATAATTACAACGTAAATTACACAAATTGCCCAAAAACATCCGCACATGCAACAGTGGATTCTTGCGCGCCATTCGGGACGAAAAATCCATTCCACGCAAATATGGCAATTCCGATTTGTTATTCATAAAATTGGACAAAAACATGTGTGACTTCTTGATATATCCCGCACACTATACATCCAATCAAATTTTTGTCAACCATTACCCAGGGATTCAAAACCCGACGCGGGCGCTGGCACTGATTTGCCAAGATGTGGTAAATTCATCACGGCGAACCATGACACCCAAATCCCCGCCGGCACTGTCCCACCCAGACCATATCCCCATGCGCACACCGGCCATCACCGCCCCGGATGTGTCTGCGACCGCACGTATTGCATAATCATATCGCAATCCATCCATTTCATACCCGATGCCCGATTCCATACCGGCACGCCCAACCAATATCCCATCGGAATCATCCAAAATTCGGGTCCAATCCGCCCCCATTCCGACAAACGGTGACGCATATACGCGGTCACCAATATTGAAACGCCGTCCGGCATCCGCCCGTCCATAGAACAACAATCCCCACGGATCATCTGCGACATCATGTCCCGTCCAGACATCGGTGATATCGAAAGCTGCGCCGGTCACACCACCCACAACATCGACAAAGAACGCGTCCAAATCTGTGCGCAACCGGACATTGGCGCCGACAAACATTCCTGAAAAATCGTTCAGATAATCGGAATAATTCAATGTTCCCGCATACAGTGTTGCCGCCATGAACGTATTGCCCCGCCCCAACCGCATGGATATATTGGTACCGCGCATATCACCATCGCCCGACAATACCCAAAACGGCCGTGCGCCAACATCCACACCGTGACCATCCCCGGCTGAAATATCATCCATTTCCATCATTGCCATGCGACGCACCGGCCGCATCAGAACCACCGGATTTAACCGCGCACAATCATCCATCAATTTATGCAGTTGCGCCATATCGGTGGCCCCGTCCAGTGCCGCAACCATTTTGTCATTGGGATACACATCCCGAAATTCGTTGATATACAATCCCACACGGTCATCCAAAAACTTTCGATAATCGGTTTCCCGCACCACATGCATATAGATATTTCCCGACGCCCGATACGTTTGGACCGCATACATCGGATGCAGTGCGCCCGATTGAACCAAGACCGTTCCGTCCCCGTCAACATTACGGAACAAGACCGCCCCATCCATGGCCATAACATCATCAATGCGAACGGTGGTTTCACCCACCAATTGGATTTGCGGACCGAAACTGCGAAACACTGTGACGCCGTCACCACCATTTCCCAAAACCAGTGACGTATTATTCAAAATAACGCGGTCGGCAAAATTTCCCACGCGCAAGATATCTGAAAACGCCAATCCCGAATCACCCACGACCAACACAGAAAAACCCGAATCAATATTCAGATACGTGATGTCCGATTCGTTTTTAATAACCTGGGTTATACTGGCCCCATCGCCCAGATAAAATGTGCCGTCAATCACCCCACTGTTTCGAACATACAGATGCATCCCATCCGGGACGTAAACATCACCGAACACGAATGCATCGTTTTCGTAATATGTTACACCAGTTGAGTAATCTGCACCATTATCAACCAAGACGTGTGATGATGCGTATAAAGAATTTTTGACGCCCGGTTCAGTCGTCAATGCATCAACACCCGCTGCGGCTGATTGAATGGCGCAGACCAAGGGAATGACCGTCCCCAGCCTGTGAATCAAACGCATCGCGATTTTCTCTCTCGTGTTATTGTCGTAGGTATTTATTCTTATAACAAAAACCAAAAACGTCAATTTAAAAAATTGTTTCCGGGTTTTCCATTGCGGGAAATATCATGTATAATACTGATGATGAAATATGTCACCCGGGGCGTTGGTGCCTGTATTTTTTGTTGGGTCACAATAACCACCATGGCCGCCACCGACAACGATGTGGCGGGGTTGTTGGGCATACCATATCGGGCCGACGGTGTACGCGCCGCCGATGGCCGATATACGACATTTATGGACCCGGACCAGACATTCGATACGCCGGGCCTGAATTGCAGTGGTCTGGTCACGGAAATCGCACGCATGACACTGGGGCGTCCCATCACCATTGAACAGATTATGCGCCCCCGCCCAGAAAACGCACACCTGCATGCGGACAACGGTCCCGATTGGGATTTCGGATGGCGTTTAATCATGAATATATCGGATGGATTAACGCGGCGCGTTTTGATGCCGGGCGGCACAACACTGGACATTGCCGACACCGTAACGGCCGACCCAATCGGATATCACATCAACGCCCCCGAAACATGGGCCGAATTACCCGCCCGATTAACCGCGGGTCATCTGTATCTGATCAGTTTTAACACCACCGGACGCAAATCGGGATATCAAACCATTCATTATCATGTCGGGGCCATTTATGTGGACCAAAACAACACGCCGTGGCTGTATCAAACGACCGGCAACGGCGGCGCCGCGAACCGCCGCAATCTGGCCACCGCCGCCGGCCAAGAATCATTTCAAACGGCATTTCACGACACCCGCGGCAATAAAAAATATATTCTGGTACTGGAAATAGACATACCCGGGGCCACAGTTTCACGTCCCCCAACCAACAAAACAGATAAATAAAAACCCCGGGCGTCCCCGGGATTTTTTATATTTATTTATACTGGTTTCACCGGACTTAGAACAACACGTTCTTTTCCAAGGTGCCCCATGCCGCTTTGTATCCACCATCACGTTCCAGATAGATTTTCGCGTTCTTCAACTGGGCCGCAGTCAGACCACGGATGATGAACGATTCTTCCAGACGGCCGCTGGCACCGGCGGTCAATTTCGGCAGATTAACAGACATGCTGGATTTGTCACAGCACAGGCTGTTGTTGTTGCAGCTGCCGCACTGATAGATACGAACGGTATAATCAACACCCGGGCGCAGGTCTTTCAAATCAACTTCCATTTTCAGACCGGCATCTGTTTCATAGAATTTGATGTTACCCATTCTGGATTCGCCACCATGGCTGCTGCGGGTGTACATTTTCGCATGTACGCGGTTGACATCGGCATCTTCGTATGTCTGATAAAAGACAGTTGTTTCGGTGGCTGTCACCTTTTGTGTCTTTTTTGCACAGCAACCAGATACGGCCACCGCAACACCCAAGATGGATGTGAACATGAACAGTTTTTTCATTAAGTTTTTCATAAAGGTCTCCTTTTTCCTTTTGGTTACGAAACATATTCTATCTCATTTTTTTGCAATTTTCGTCAGGTTTGAATCCCTAGGAATCGCCGGAAACACAGCGCATAGCGCCGATTAGAAATACAGTCCTGTGTATCGGCATTTTCAATCATGATAACCTGTCGGTACATAACCCAAGGAGAATGATATGTATGAACTGATGCAGCACTTGCTGGCGTTCAAATACGCCTGTAAAATCAATCATTGGTCGACCGATGATTACGCCCAACATTTGTTGTTTGACCGACTGGCCGATGGCATCGATGTCCACGTCGACGGCATCGCAGAAAAATACTTTATGGCGTCCGATAACAAGAAAGTATTCAAATCCGACATATTAAACCCCAAAATGATAGACAAAAATTTGGTCAAAATGTGCGAATCGATTATCGAACATCTAGAAGAATTACAAGATGACGACGATTTGAACGAAGGTCTGGGTTCACTGCTGAGTGCGATAGAAGAAGATTTTCTGAATCGACTGGCCCTGGCCAAGCTGAAATAAAAATCCCCCCGCATTTCCGGCGGGGATTTTTGTTTTCCCCGCCCGCGACAGCATGTGGCACAAATTGCTTGACATTTTTTTTTTTTGTCTTGTAAAATACCCCACAGATAAAGCAAGAGAAGACAAGGCATGAAATACGATTATTTTTTACATAAATTATTTTCCGCCCACCAGACACACACGGGCAACTTGACGATTCGCAATGGCGAAACAAATCATATTGAATTTTTAAACACAGCAAAATCGTATGCGACCCACACCCCGATTCTGGACCAGAACGGCCGCCAATTACAACACATCGACGGCAATCTGGACATGCGTAATCTGTCTGTGTTTATCAATGGTAAATTAAAAACCGTTTCCGGCAACCTGTTCGCCGATGGCGCAAACCGCATTCATCTAAGCGCATTGCAATCCATCCATGGCGATTTGCATATCGATGCCACAACCAAATTTTATGCAGATGCCCTGGAAAGCGTTCGGGGCAACATCTGGGCGCGCGGTGCCCGGAATACAACGCTGGATGAATTACAGAAAATCGGGGGCAATTTGATTGTAAAAAATCAATCGGCTGTTTTTATCCCGAAACTGGCACGGGTTGAACAAACCATCTTTGCGGAAAATGTATCTGAATTAAATCTGCCGGAATTAAAATCGGCCCAGACCATATACGCGATAAACGTTGCCCAGATTGAATTACCCCACTGGACCAACGGTAATCTGTATATCAGCAAACAAAACACACCGAATAAAATTAACGTCGGTCAATCCGTCAAAATCGTATATGGCGATTACCATCTGTCGGATGCAATGATCCAGGCCGCCATCAACACCCAGGCTGCCACGCAACGCACATCGGCGCATTTGAATCGAATCGGTGCCACCGACATCCGCACGACGGCGACGCGCATATACAACCGTCTGTGGCAGGCGATAAATCAGAAAAAGCGTTAAATTTTATTCATCCCCATAAAAAAACCACCGATTTGCACCGGTGGTTTTTTCTGTGTCCACAGATTAGAACATAAAGCGGATACCGATGTCGCCGCCAAAGTTATGCAGGCCGGAATTGATGTCGACGTAGTTGTAACGCGCCGCCAAATCAACCGCGAAGTACTGCATGTCAAAGCTGACGCCCAATGTACCCATGGCGGAAAAGCGTGTCTTGCTGTCGCTGTGTTCGCCGACCAAGACATTGCCACGATGTTTAACATCGGTGAACGCCACACCGGCACCGACACCGATGAACGGACGAACAATCTGGTACTGGCCCAATTCCATATATGTGTTGAACAACAATGTCTGCATTTTGGTATCAACATCAATACGGCCGGCATCACCGAAATCAGCATGGTCTTTGGCCTTGCTGAAAATAGACCATTCAACTTCGCTGCGGACGGTGTCACAGATTTCCAAACCCAACGCCGCACGACCCTGCCATACCATGTCGGTCATGGATTCTTTGTGGCCGTCGTATTTGTAATTCAGGTTGGTATACCCCAATCCCCCACGCAGACCGATATACGGGTCCAGACCCCACAACTGCCAGCTGCTGTTATTGGGATTCATACCTGCAAACGCTGGACATGCAACAAGCACGGCCAATGTTGAGATAACGATTTTTTTCATTTTTTTCTCTCCTTGGTTAAGTTAATGGTTGTTTCAATGGTTTTCATGTCAACGTAATCATTCTAGCAAAGCATTTTCCATCTTTGCATAGGTATGGATTCCATGTGCGACGCACCCGAAATGGGCTGAACGCCTTTAATCCTATGGCTTGCAGCCGCACCGCACCGTAATATAAGACATATATATACAGCAGGAGGAAACATGAAAAAAACCGACACCACGGACAATCCGCAAACAAAATATTACCATAAAAAATACCCGCCCCAGCATCAACCATACCCCGGTCTGGATTCAGACATGTCACCCCGCCCCGATTGCGGCGAAGAAACATATATCGGGTCTGCACGTTTGGCGGGACGGCGCGCGCTGATTACCGGGGCCGATTCGGGCATCGGGCGCGCGGTCGCCATTGCATTTTCCCGCGAAGGCGCCGATGTCGCCCTGTCCTATTTACCGGACGAAGAATCCGATGCCCAAGATACGGCCAAATATATCCGGGATGCCGGCGCACGGGCATTCTTGTTCCCCGGTGACATCGGCAATGAAAAATTCTGCACCCAGTTGGTCAAAAAAGCAGCCCGCGCCATGGGCGGCATCGACATCATGGTATTGAATGCCGGATATCAACAATACAGTGACGACATTATGAATTTGACGACACGGCAACTGGAACGCACATTCGCAATCAATTTGTTTTCCATGTTCTGGATGACGCGGGCGGCATTGCCACTGATGCAGCCGGGCGCATCGATTATTACCACAACATCCATCCAGGCATACCAGCCCGGAAAAAGTCTGTTGGATTATGCCGCGTCCAAGGCCGCCATCATGGCATTCACCCGCGCGTTGGCCAAACAGGTGGTCGACCGCGGAATACGCGTCAACGGTGTTGCCCCCGGCCCCATTTGGACCGCCCTGCAGGTTGCCGGCGGCCGCGCACAATCGACCATCCCCGAATTTGGCCGCGACACCCCGATGGGCCGCGCCGGCCAACCGGCGGAATTGGCGGCAACGTACGTATTGCTGGCGTCCGACGACGCATCATACACAACGGCCGAAATTTACGGGGTCACCGGCGGCAATCACACGATGTAGGAAAATAAGGTGTGATAAAAACTTGCATTTGTCAGAAAAAAGACTATAATCAGCGGGTCTGAAATGGCAAATGGTTCTGGATGCGTAGCTCAGTTGGTAGAGCAACTGACTCTTAATCAGTGGGTCCAGGGTTCGAGTCCCTGCGCGTCCACCAAAAATAAAATGTCGCCCAAGTGGCGGCAATTTATTTTTTTGTGTGTGACAAGCAGCATCAGAAATCATGCGCATAGCGTGTTTTTTCAAGGCACTCTAACTTTTCAAATACGATGACGGATTGTATGCCTTGGTCCCCTTGCGGATTTCAAAGTGCAATTGGGGCTTGGTCACTTTGCCGGTGGCGCCGACGGTGCCGATTTTCTGGCCGACCGTAACCCGAACACCGCGACGCACCGCCAACGAATCCATGTGCGCATACACCGTCATCCATCCGCCGGAATGCTGAACAATAACCAGATTCCCCATCCCTTTGACTTCGTTACCAGCATATGCGACGACACCGTTTTCGGCGGCCTTGACCGTGGTGCCGCGCGCCGCGCCAATATTAATCCCATCATTAAACAGTCCACCCGATTTCGCCCCAAAATGCGACAAAATCGTTCCACGCACCGGCCAGCTGAATTTTGACGACGAACGTGCGGCAATCGCCGGTAATTTCTTGGCCGGGTCGGACGATATTTTTTCCTTGGGCTTGGACGCCTGGGTGGCGGGCTTGGACGCTTGGGCGGCGGGCTTGGTGGACGACGGGGCCGACGGCTTCACGGCCGGTTTCGGCACAGACGATGCCGATGGGGTCGCCGGACGGGCCGATGACGATGATGTCTTTCCCGTGGTGGCGGCGCGCGGCGCAGTATTTGATGTCGCCCCCACCGATGCAGATGCCGATGGGGTCGCCGGCGTCACCACCGCACGGACGGGAACCCCATCCAGTTTTGGAACCCGCAGCTTTTGACCAACCGATAATGCAAACGGCGCAGACAATTTGTTCATAACGGCCAAATCATTGACGGGCGTCGCATATTTACGTGACAAAGAATACAGCGTATCACCCGGGGCGACCGTAATTTCCTGTAATTCAACAACCGTCGTTGTCACGGGCGTCGGCGCCGATGATGTCTGGGGCGCGGGTGATGCCGGGGCCGGCGCGCGCGACGCCAGACGTAATTTCTGGCCGGGCTGTAACGCATACGGCGGGGTCAAATTATTTAAACGCGCCAATTCGTCCACCGTCATATTATGACGACGCGCCAACGCATACAACGTATCACCGCGGGCCACTGTCACCGTATCCCCGGATGCCCCGCCCCCATACATTGGAATATACAGATAATCATTAACACTGGGCGTGTTGTCATCGGATGTCGGTGCGGTATCTGTCGGTGCGCCGTACACACCATCCCCGTCGGTTGTCGGCGCGGGCGTCACATCACCCGTTTCCACATCAGATGCCACAGCCGATGCCGCATTTTGATTGGCGACATCCTGGGGCCCCAAGACATAGTCATCCGCGCTGGCATACAAAACATAATCATCGGATTTCATTGACCCGTATAATTCGGGCGACGCATAGACACCATAATCGGACGCGGCGGAATTGTAAATTTCAGGTTGCGTATCGGGGTCGGCCAACAACGCCGGATACCGCGCGGAAATAAAGTCCCCAACCGTATCCGGCAGGGATAAAATCCGGGGCTGTAAATCGCACGACGTCGACATAATCACCACCCCGCACGAAATCATAAAAAATCGCACGAATTTCTGCACGCTGTAATTATATCACAAATTGCAAGAAAACACCTGTCAAATTTTGGGGGGTGCGGCGTCATCACGCATGAACAGCAAACTGATTTCAAACAGCCCCCACATCGGCAACGCCAACAAAATCTGTGACACCACATCCGGCGGGGTTAAAATGGCGGCCACCACAATAATAATCACAATGGCATATCGCCGCATCCGCACCGCGGTGGCGCGCGACAAAACACCGACCCGGTTCAGCAACACCAAAACCAACGGCAATTGAAACGCCACCCCGAATATTTTCAACAATCCGATTGTGAACGACAGATAATCACGCATGGCGGGCATGATAACGGCCGGCACCGTTGATGCCAGATTCAATTCGATAAAGAACCGAAATGCAACCGGGAACAACACATAAAACGCAAACCCCGCCCCCAGCAAAAACAGAATTGGGGATAAAATCAAAACCGGCCATATCACCCGGCGTTCATTCGCATGCAATCCCGGTGCCACAAACGCCCACACATGCCACAGCACCGCCGGCGTCGCCACCAGCAATGCGACCAATGTTGCCAATGAAAATTGAATCATCAATCCATCGGCCAACCCGGTATACAGCAATTCGCCATCTGGCCACACAGCCAACAATGGCGCGGTCAAAAAATTTTGCACCCACGGGGCCGCCACCCACCCCACGGCAAACGCGCACGCAAAAATCAAAAACGTCCACAACACACGGCGGCGCAGTTCGGCAAAATGCTGCATCAATGTCATACGCTTCATTTTTTCGCCCCCGTTTTTTTGCGACGTGGCGCCGCACGACGCGGGGTCGGCGTGGATTTTTTGCGCGGCACAGAAAACGCATCCAACACATCATCTGTTGTCGATTGAATCAATTCATCAATGGGCCGTTGCAAGTCAATCTGGTCACGCAGATTTTCCGACACATCCGTAATTTTCCACATGATACCCCGAACCCAGCGCACCACACGTCCCAAAAATTGCGCCACATCGGGCCAATGCCGCGTTGGAATAACCAACACCGCAATCAGCAATATCACCAAAAATTCCGCCCAACTGATACCAAACATTTGTCTGTCCGTTAATCGTAAAACGAATCGCCACCGGCGGTCGAAACCGTTTTATGCCGACTGATTTGGAAATAATCTTTGCCAAAATCGGTCTTGGTCTTTAATCCGCGGAACGCCACGTCCGTCTTGTTCCCGGTCGCATCCACCACCGTCCACGAATTTAATTTCACCGGATTCGCATCAAAAACAACCGTCATGTGACCGACACCTTCTTGGCCACGCAAATTCATTTTCAACGCAAAAGTTTTGTCACCGGTTGTTGTTTCGACAACATTGATGTCTGCGTTTTGCAAATCAATATTTTTACGCACCAATATGCCGGCCGGCGTACTGGTCAACGGCACCGTTGTAATCTGGTCCAATGATTTATCAAAGAAATACAAATCACGCCCATCGGAAATCAATTGAACCGGCATATCGCGATAATCCAAACGTACGCGTCCCGGACGCAACATGGAAAACGTTCCATGTTGCTGGCGTCCGGATGCGGTCTGGACGAAATCCCCCGTCAATCCGGTAATCGAATTCAAATATTTTTCCGCACGCACAACCGCGTCTTTGTCCACCGCCGCCATCGCCGGCACCAATGTCATTGCACATAAACATCCGATAATTATTTTCTTCATCTTATACATCCTTGAACAATTCAATTATACGGGCGCGCACGTTTTCCAGTGTATCATGCGCCACCGCACCGGCCGCATACAGATGTCCCCCCCCCCCGAATATTTCCGCAATGTGATTTATCGGGTGGGTTCTGCTGCGCAGTGAAATGCCGATTTGGTTTTCTTTTTGCTGTTTCAACAAAACAACATATTCCACATTCTTTATCTGGCCCAACAGGTTTAAAATCACATCCCCGCGTCCATCCAGATATTTGTAATCGCGCATGGGTACCATCGCCAATGCTAAACGGTCATGATAAAAGAATTCCGCCCGCGATGCCACGCGCGATTCGGTCAAAATGGTCGATCGGGTTTTATTATTCAACCGGTCCGTCAAATCCCGCAGTGACACGCCCCCATCGACCAAATCCGCCATATCGCGCAGAACCGCACCATCACGAACAAATTTGAAATGACCGGTATCGGTCAACATCGCCACCCCCAACAAATCCAGCGTATCCATATCGGTCCGCCATCCGGCTGCGCGCATCATGCGGTAAATAATTTGTCCGGCCGCGGCCGCCGCATCATCATCAAAGCAAATCTGCCCCAGCGGATTGGCGTTTTTATGATGGTCGATTTCCACGATTGTATCGGCGGCGCGCACAATATCCAGTGCCCCGCCCAAATGCGCCCCGTCCCCGTAATCCACAATAATGGCCATGTCAAATGTCTGGGCGGGGTCCAATTTTTCATAATAACGCACACTGTCACGACCCGGCACCCGGTCCAGATAATCGGGAATATTTCCGTCATAAACGCAAACCGGAATTTTTCCAAAATTCAATTCAATCAGACGCGCCATTGCCAACATACTGCACAGCGAATCGCCATCGGGATTTTTATGTCCCGCGATAACGATTGAATGCGCGTTACGGATTTTTTCCGCCAAGATTTCCAGTTTTTGTTTCATCTGTTTTACTTTATTGCACGGCAATGTCTTCCAAAAAGAACTGTGCGGTGACACGTCCGTTGTATTCATTTTCCTTTAACCGGCCCAGCATGATTATTGTAGTATTTGTGTTCATATCGTCCAACAGAAAATTTCCCACCGGCGTCCCCACCAGATTAAATCCGACAAAGGCCAACGACCGCCCCGCCCGCGTTACCACCGTCCCGCGCAGGTGCGCCCCGCCCCCCATGGTCACCGCAGATTTGACATTTCCCCCATACAGCGCCAACATCGGTTCCGGATTTCCCTGGCCGAATGGTTCCAACGATGACAATTTTTTAACCAAATTCATATTGGCCGCACCCGCATCCAGTGCCGCATCCACAACAATTTCCGGCACCGGCCGTTGGCCGTTTAACTGGGCCGAAACCGCATTTTCCAAAAATTCACAAAAATCCTGTTGGCGGTCGGCCGGCAACGTAAATCCGGCCGCGGCGGCGTGGCCACCGCCTTCGCTGATGACACCGGCGGCCAACGCATCATGAATAATCTGGCCCAAATCAACCCCCGGGATTGACCGCCCGGACCCGTTAATCACCCCGTCACAGCGCGTCGCCACACATGACGGCAAATTATATTTATCCTTTAACCGACCGGCAATGATTCCCATCACCCCACCGTGCCAATTGTCGCCGCACACAAACAAACTGCATTGGCCGGCATCACAACAAGACTGGGCCATATCGGACGCCTGTAACATGATGGCGTTTTGAATATCAATGCGTTCCTGGTTCATGCGGTGCAATTTGTTGGCCAAATCGTGCGCAATCAACGGATTGTCCGTCAACAATAATTCCAACGCCGGTGCGGCCGAATCCAATCTGCCCGCCGCATTCAGACGCGGCCCAATGGCAAATCCCGCGGCATAAACAGACGGCTTTTTAATACCGGCCACATCCATCAAAATGCGCAGGCCCAAATTCTGGCGCAATCCCATGACTTTTAATCCGGTGGTCACAAACGCACGGTTCAATTCCACCAACGGCATCGTATCGCATATGGTCCCCAGCGCGACCAAATCCATGTAATTCAGCAGATTTATCCCCGCCAGCGCCGCATCCATATCCGGCCCCAGATGGCGCGCCTTTAATTCACGGTTGACCGCGACCAATGTTAAAAACGCCACCCCGACACCGGCCATATATGACAACCCGGACGTGTCATCGACCCGTTTGGGATTGACAATTGCATCCGCCGCCGGCAACGTGACATCCGGCGAATGATGGTCGGTCACCACAACGCGCATTCCCAATTCTTTGGCACGTGCAACCTCTGCCACGCCACTGATGCCGCAATCGACCGTTATCAGCAAACGCGCCCCGGACGCCGCGATTTCTTCGACGGCGGCAATGTTCAAACCGTACCCTTCGCCTTCGCGGGTGGGCAAATGCCAAATGACATCCGCGCCGATTTCCCGCAAATATTTCACAAAAATCGCGGTCGACGTAATACCATCCACATCATAATCGCCATAAATTGCAATCCGGTCCCCGGCCGCAATCGCATCCGCAATCACAGATGCCGCCACATCCATATCACGCAAGACCGACGGGTCCGGCATGTATTCTTTGATACTGGGGTTTAAAAATTTTTTCCGCGCGGCATCGTCTGTAATTCCGCGTCCCATCAAAATATTTTGCAGTAATGTATCCGTATCCGCCGTTATGTCCAAACCGTTATTTTCTGCACCAGGATACGCCGCCACAACCCATGCCCTGCCCAGCATGGATTTTTCTACTATCTTTCTCACGCTAATCTCTTTTTTATTATCAGAATTATTATAATCAAAAATTATTCAAATAGCAACGGCAGGATACTATCAAGAATTTTTCCCGTTGTCGGCACCGCATTCCATGCCGCCGTACGCAGTCCAAAAGATTCCTGGGTTCCCTGGGGTTCGTCCAGCACGACCAAGATTGTATATTGTGGGGCGGACGCCGGAAAGATTCCTGCGAACGCGGTCAGATTCTTTTTCCGGTCGATTTTCCCATTGATACGTTTTTCCGCCGTGGCGGTTTTTCCCCCGATTTGAATACCGGCGATACGGGCCTTTTTCCCGCTGGTTTCTTCGGCGATGCGCACCATGATGCCACGCAATTTGGCCGAAATTTCATCCGATATCACACGCTGTCCCCGGACAACACCAACATTGCGGCGCAACATTGTCGGATAAATGTAAATCCCGCCGTTGGTCATTGCATTGACCGCCAACAACAAATGCATCGGCGTGACTGATATCCCGTGCCCGAATGCAACGGTGGCCTTTTCCACGGGGCCCCACTTCACCGGCATTAATGTCCGTTCCGTGCGTCCAAATTCCAAATCCAGCGGTTCATCCATGTGAATACGGGCAAAAAATTCCTTTTGCGTGCCATCGGGCAAATCCAGCGCAATTTGCGCACTGCCCGCGTTACATGAATGCAACATGATTTCTTCGACCGACAAATTGGGCCGCGGTGGTTTAAAGCTGCGCACATCACTGATTTTTGCCGCAACGCGTCCGAATTTATCCAAAATCTTGTACGGTTCTTTGACATAGTATTCGCGGGTAATGCCGTTTTCAAACGCCATGGCGGTATTGAACACTTTGAAAATAGACCCCATTTCAAACACCCCGCGCAGCGGTGCAAACATACGGTTTGCCGCCGGGTCCGCACGCAGGTTTTCCGGGTCAAAATCCGGCAGTGATACCATCGCCACCATTTCACCGGTGCGCGAATTCATCAACATGCCCATCGCCCCCTTGGCATGATATTTTTGCATGGCGGCCGACAATTGTTCATAAAACACCGACTGGACACGTGAATCCAACGACAACCGCAACGGGTCCGTATTTTCCCGCAGATATTTGTCGTATGTGCGTTCGGCCCCTTCTAATCCGGCACCGTCATTGCCGACAAAACCGACCACATGGGCAAACAGGCGGCGTTTCGGATACCGGCGCGTTTGAACCGGTTCAATGTCCAATCCGGCTAATTTCGCCTGGCGAATCATGTCGCGCTGGAAATCGGTCGCCAATTTTTTAACGTATATAAATCGCCGCTGGGAATTGACCAATTTCAATGCGTCGGCCAACGTGTATTCATACGGCAACGCCTGGTGTATCAGACGCGCAACCGCATCGCGGTCTTGGACCTGGGCGGGGCGCAGTGTGATATGACCTGACATAACATTTTTCGCCAAAATGTCCCCGTTACGGTCGACAATGTCTGCACGTGCGACCGCCCATGACGCCGCACCGTTTCCGCGACGCGCACGGTCGGTTCCCTGGATTCCCAGATATAATGTTTTGACCACAAAAACCGAAAACGCAATGACAAACAACGAATATACAAAGCGCAAACGCCCACGTGCCACGCGGTCCCCGCCCAGCACCCCAAACCCGTTTTTAAAGATGTCTTTGCCTACTTCAAACATTATAATTCTTTGACCGGTAAATCCGCAATCGCGACCGATTTATGAAAACTGATAACTTCGGCCTTGGGGTGAATACTGACCACCAGATTGCGCAATATTTCCGGCCGGACATATGACGCAAAATTTGCCGCCGCGACGGCTGTTTCCTGTTGCGTTTTTACAATATCGGCACGAACACGCGCACGCGTCTTGTTCTGGACGCGGTAACAAACCTGCAAACCGGCGGTCAACATCAAAACCCCCATCGCCAGTCCGATACCCCATTGAAACATTTTTTCGTCTTCGTTCATTGCGCCCCAACCCCACAATTTTATATCGAATACAGTTTATCATAAATTCTGTAAAAAACGAATCATAGAATTCAATCCGCCCAATCGACCCGTCCCCAGATTCAAATCCAGCTGTGCAAATTCACCCGCCAAATCCATGGCGCGAATTTCATCGGGACTGTGCCCATCGACCATGGCAACCAAAATCGCCACAATGCCGCGAACCAATGCCGAATCGGCCCGCCCATAAAACCGGTTTCCCACCCGACAAATATCCACCCGGGACGCGCATCCGGCAATTTCATTGCATTGCGCCGCATCCGGCACCGGCGCCAGCCGCGTTCCAAAATCCATCACCAATTCCAGACGCATAACCGGGTCGGTGGTCATTTGTAATAAATTTTTCATTTCCGCGTAATTCATAAACACGCCCCTGTTGTGTTACCAGCCCTGTTCTGTCAAATCCAAATCCAGCCGCGCCGTGTCCGACATGCGCGACAAATCCCACGGCGGGTCCCAAACCAATTCCACACGCACCGCCGCACCGGGCGCCGCCATTTCCACCACCGATTTCACCTGGGCCAGCAAATCTTCCATCATGGGACATGTCGGACTGGTAAACGTCATGGTCACGACCACCGCATCCCCGGAAATCGCGATGTCATATATTAACCCCAAATCCCAAATATTAACCGGAATTTCCGGGTCATAAACCGTCTTTAACGCATTGATAATATCTTCTTTGGTAACAGTCATCTTACTTTACAATTTCCCCGATTAAGCGCACGGCCGCATGTATATCATCCATGGTGTTCCACGGTCCCACAGAAATGCGAATACTGCCGTCCACACCCAACGCACGATGAATCCATGTCGCGCACATGTTCCCCACCCGCAGACATAAATTCCGCACGCCCGCATGCGCCCCGAAATCCAGCACATGCATGCCATCCACCACAAACGATATCAGCGACGCATCCCGCGGCGTTAAAATTTTAATCCGCGGCATTTGTTTCAACGCATCATACAAAACCCCAATCTGTTCATGCGCCCCGCCCCACGCGCGCCATGCGTCAATGGCCGGCACCAATCCCGCAATCTGGGTCAATGGTAATGTGCCGGCTTCGAACTTTTCGGGGGCGGCATTTAGCGTCCACGTGCCATCCGCCAAAATTTTGTTCACCATTCCACCGCCAAATTTATCGGCCGGCATCGCGTCTGGATTTTTGATATACATGACGCCAATACCGGTATCCATCCCGATTTTATGCCCCGAAAAGCACAAGAAATCACATCCCCACTGCGCCACATCAATGGGCGCGTGCGCCACATACTGTGCGGCATCAACGATGGTGATAACATCCGGATTTTTTTGACGCGCCGCCGCCACAATCGCCGCCACATCTTGACCCACGCCCATCACATTTGACATGGCCGTGATAACCAACACATCCGCCACCGGCAATTGCGCCACATCAATATTAAAATCCGCATCCAACGGACAAACCGCAATGTCACACACCCCGCCATTGGCCAAATGTTGCCACGGCATGCGGGCACTGTGGTGATCCAAATCAGACACCCCAACGACCGGTCGACGTGCGGAAAACACCGGCAATTGCCGGACAATATTCACAATGCGGTTCATGGCGTCGGTTGTCCCGGATGTAAAGACAATCTGGTGGGCGCCCCCCCCGATAAAATCGGCGACGGCCATGCGCGCCCGTCCAACCATTTGGTCGACCGCCGCCGCACGGGCGCAAATCCCGCGTCCGGCATTGGCATATTTATGGCGTAAAAAATCGACTTCGGCATCAACCACGGCATCGGGTTTCAACGCCGACGCGGCTGCGTCTAAGTATATGATTTTATTCATTTTATGATTTCTCTTGCTTTTTATGACGATTATAATACACTCTTGCCAAATATCAATAAAAAGGAGAAGAAGATGGCTTTGGAACATGCAAACGATGCAAATTTTGCGGACATGATTGCCAATGGGATTACATTGGTTGATTTCTGGGCGTCTTGGTGCGGCCCGTGCCAGATGTTTGGCCCGATTTTCGAAGCGGTGTCGAACAACTTTCCGGATGTAAAATTTGTAAAATTTGAAATTGATGAATCAAACCGCCGCACACCGGCCAAATTCGGGATTCGCAGCATCCCCAGCGTATTGGCATTTAAAAACGGCGAAGTGGTCGAAGCACGCACAGGATTAATGGATGCAGACACCCTGGCGGCGTGGGTTATGGAATTAAAGGGTTAATGACAATGGCGTCACAGGATTATAAAACTTTGGAATTAGCGCCCAAATACGTTCCGAAAAAATCGGAACCGTATATGTGCCCCCAGCATCTGGCATATTTTTACCAGATTTTAACCGCCCAGCGTGACGAATTGATGCAGGACAGTGATTCTGTTCTGAACACGGTTCGACTGGCGGAAAAAGCGGACAATGCGGGCGTTGGCGACGATTCGGACAAGGCCACGTTCGAACAGGAAATCACAATGAATCTGCGCATGTCGCAACGTGACAACAACCTGTTGCGTAAAATCAACGGGGCATTGGAACGCATGGAAAACGGCACATACGGTTACAGCGTCGTATCGGGCGATGAAATCGGTTTGTCGCGCATGCTGGCACGTCCCCTGGCGACCATGACGGTCGAAGAACAGGAAGAATACGAATCACGCCGTGCATAAATAAAAAGACAAAAAAATCCCGGGAAACCCCGGGATTTTTATTTTTTGTAATAACAATCTTGGGTAAATTGATACGTCCCAAATGTATCTTTTGTCGACAGGCCCACTGGGAAATAACAATCGGTTATCTCGGTCTTGCCTTTGGATTCGGTCAACCCGTAAATACCGCCCGATGCCGGACAACGCGTACATCCATCGGATACATTGCCATAATATCCGATATCACAAACGCACGACCGGCGGTCATCCGATGCAACCCGCCCTGATTCACATGCAATAACATAACAGGCATTTGTGGTTCCCACCGCGTAACCGTCCGAATCGCAACATGCAGACATCGAATATGCCGCCAACGTACCGGGCGATGCGGTACACGTATGCGTGTTTTTATCACTGGCCCACATACCGCAATACATCTGACCGTTGACTGTAACACTGGGCCCCTTGCACTGGGTACACAGCGACCCGGTTGAACAACGGGACGGCCGAACGGTTGTCCCGCCCCCAGAACCGGAACCGCCTGAATCGTCACGCGCACATGTGTTTGCCCGGTAAAAACTCACACTACTGCTGACATATTGTGAACCATTGTTTATATGATACCCATCGCTACAAACCTGGCACGTGCAGATGTACAGCGTACTGCCATCACCCTGTGTAGCGGTGCTGATTGAATAACTGGTACACTGTGACGGATTGTTTGCAAAAACCTCCTTGCAGGTGGCGGCGGTTGGGGCCGCCATGCCGGGCGGTGACATCCCCCACCCTACGCACACGCACCAGATTATCCAGATATGCTTTCTTTTCATTTCCCACTCCTTTTTTCGGTAAAAAAGAAAAACCGCCAAAGGCTTGGCGGTCGGGGATTTGAAAAATCATAAGCAAAAATGACCCTGTGACTTTTGGGCGCCGTGGCACCCTTATCATCACAGATCCCCGACCGAATAACAGTCGGGTCAATAAACACGGCGCAAAAAAATGCACCGATGTTTCATCGAATTACAACGCATCGCTGCGCCGTTTGCTTATGGGATTTTCAAGTCCCAGAGCCAACATCCCTGTCGTCTCGGCCATCAGTATAGATGATGCGCATAAAAAAAACAAGTGCGACCATGACGGCCCAAGAACAGAAAGAATACGAAACACGCCGTGCATAAATAAAAACACAAAAAATCCCGGGAAAACCCGGGATTTTTTTTTACGACGACGTCGCACACTCATAACATTGCAACCCATCGGCCGTCGTTGCAGAAAAGCTTATATAATAACACGGATACGTAATCGTTTCTGGTTGGCACGAACCGTATGTCAATTCATACGCCCCCAGTCCGTCACTGCCGGTGGTGGTTCCCGCCCTGGTGCATTCCTTTGAAATCGTGTCGTACGTCCATCCATCTGGACAAACTTCCTTGGACCCCGTTGCCCCGGATGGACAACAATATGCACCGCACGATACCGTCTGTGTGCATTCTCGGGCCTGCATACAAGCTTGTGTCGGCGGTGTTACCGGCAGCGCCGACACCGACGTCCCCCACGTCATGACCAAGCCCCAGATAGTCAAGATATGATTTCTTTTCATTTCCCACTCCTTTTCTTGGTAAAAAAGAAACCCGCCAAAGGCTGGCGGTCGGGGATTTGAAAAATCATACACAAAAAATGACCCCGTGACTTTTGGACGCCGTGGCGCCCTTATCATCACAGATCCCCGACCGATAAAAGTCGGGATAATAAAACACACGGCGCAAAACACGCACCAATGTTTTGTCGGATTACGATGCGTCCCCGCACCGTTTGTGTATAGGATTTTCAAGTCCCAGAGCCAACATCCCTGTTGATTCAGCACCAGTATAAAATATGTAGAATAAAAAAACAAGTGCGACCATCGGTCGCACCTGAAACCATCCGAACATCGGATTTTATTTTGATTTTTTTACCGGCCGCCGGGCGGGCTTTTTCTGGGCCGCCGGCGATTTTGCCGCAGATTTCACTGCAACTGCGGATTTTTTTGCCGTTTTTTTGGATGCTCCCGCGGCCGCCGTTTTTTTGGCCGGTGCCCGTTTCGCAGCACGCTGGGCGGACACTGCCGCGCCCCGTTCAATGACCGAACTGGCACTGTTCTTGGTTTCTTTGATTTCTTTTTTAAATACATTGATGCCATTGGCCAGATTTTTCATCAATGTCGGGATTTTGTTATGCCCGAACAAAATCAAAACCAAAACGACAATTAAAAGAATTTCCCAAAATCCTGCTCTCATGTTTTACCTACTCTGTTGGGGGTTAAAATTATTTCGCGACATAGCAATCCACGCCGTCCGATTTCGCATTGCGGCAAAAACCATTGGCCGCGGCGGAATCCGCAAACGCGATACGCAATCTGTATGTCGTTGTCCCATTTGGCAGCACCGCGGCCAAGATGACAAATTGTTTACCGGCGAACAAATTCTGATGACCGGCGCGAATCTGGCGTTCTGCTTTTTCCGCCAATTCACGCGTGCTGTATGAACCGAACTGTACATACCAACTGCCACGGGCCACTGCGGGCTTTGGCGCGGGCTTTTTCGCAGCGGGTTTTGCGGCGGGCGCTTTTTTCGGCGCGGGGGCCGCGGCCGGTTTCGGTGCCGGTTTGGGTGCGGGGGCCGCCTTGTCCGGGTTAAATGTTACTTCGGCCCGGTCGGGAACCACGCGTACCGGAACGCCCGGTGTTGCATTGCTGGGTGCGGGTGCCGGGGTCGGCTGGGCCGGGGCCGGTTCCGCCACAGGCATGGGCGCCGGCATTGGCGCGGGCGCATCCGCCACCGGGGTCGGTGCCGGCACAGGTTGCGTCGGCGACGGGACCGCCCCATCGACCGTTACAATTTCGGGTGCATCCAAATCAATTTCAATCGACGAACGCGAATCTGAACCAATCGTGCGAATAATGACATAGGTCGCCAGAATAATGACCAGCACCCCCACCCCCAGCAACAACCATGGTTTCTTTGGGCGCGGTGTGGCAAACGGCGCGGCATCCGGCAACGCGTCCAGGGCCGTATCATCTTCCAAATCTAATAAATCCAAATTGGCATCCATATCGTTATTCATAACGTTCCCCCATAAATTCTGTGATTACATTATATCATAAAAAATCCCGCACACCAAATGAATATCCGCGAAAAATACAGGCGGCGCATCACGCGCCGCCACATATCTTATTTTGGCATCTGGCCGAAATTCGGCGGAACAATCAACTTGTGATTTTGTTCGACAATCGGTTCCACTTCGCACTTGTGACAACATCCACCCAGTGCCAGTGTCGCCAAAACACCAATCATTAAAAATTTTTTCATGTTTTATCCCCCTGTCCCACACATTATATATATGTACGTTCCCCGGGGAAAGAATAAAAAATTCCCACCCCGGTGCAACACATTAACGCGGCATCTGGACGGCCGCGGCCATCTGGTCGACAAAATCCGCCAGCGCAACCGTCTGCTGTTTTTCTTCGCCCAGACGGCGCAGCGTTACGGTTTTGTCCGCCATTTCTTTTTCACCGACGATTGCAATAATCGGCGTTTTGGCAATCGACAGTTCGCGGATTTTATAATTTACCTTTTCATCGCGCAAATCCAATCCAACATGCACGCCGGCATCACGCAACGCCGCCGCAACATCGGACGCGTATTCACGATGTTTTTCCGAAATCGGCGTCACAACGACCGGCGTCGGCGCCAACCACAACGGTAAATTCCCCGCCGTCGATTCCAACAAGATTCCCATAAAGCGTTCAATCGACCCCAGCAACGCACGATGCAACATAATCGGACGATGTTTTTCGCCGTCTTCGCCGATGTACGACAAATCGAAACGTTCCGGCAAATTCATATCCAATTGCACTGTGCCGCACTGCCATGTACGGCCCATGGAATCTTTCAGATAAATATCGATTTTCGGACCGTAAAACGCAGCATCCCCCAGGGCCACTTCGTATTCAATATTATTGGCATCCAGCGCATGACGCAGGCCGTTTTCCGCCTTGTCCCAGACTTCGTCGGACCCGATGCGGAATTCCGATTCCTTGCGCGTGGCCAATTTCATCCAGACGCGTTCAAATCCGAATTTGCTGTAAATATCTTTGACAAAGCGCAAGATTTTCACAATTTCGGCTTCGAACTGTTCTTCGGTGCAAAAGATGTGGGCGTCGTCCTGGGTGAATTCGCGCACGCGCATCAATCCCGACAAACCGCCGGCGGCTTCGTACCGATTAACCTTGCCAAATTCTGCCAGATACATCGGCAAATCTTTGTACGATTTGATTCCCTGGCCGAATACCAGCATCCCGCCCGGACAAGACATCGGTTTGACACAGAATGTTTTGCCGTCCTGGGTTTTGCCGGAATAATTGTGTTCCCCGTATTTCGCCCAATGGCCCGATTTTTCCCACAGCGACCGATCCATCACAGACGGCGTGGAAATTTCCAGGTATCCGGCACGTTCCTGGCGCGAACGGATATATTCAATCAAGCGACGATAAATCCGGTACCCCTTGTCATGCCAGAAAACCGCGCCGGGCGCAAAATCCGGTTCAAAATGGAACAAATCCATATCACGCCCCAATTTGCGGTTATCGCGGGCGGCGGCTTCTTCCATGTTCTTTAAATGCCGGACCAATTCATCGGCGGTTGCAAACGCATCGACATAGATACGCTGTAACATTTTGTTTTTCGCATCCCCTTTCCAGTATGCACCGGCGACGCTGCGAATTTTAAAGCCGTCACGCGGTAATTCTTTGGATGACGCCACGTGCGGCCCACGGCACAGGTCGGTAAAATCACGAAACGCATACACCGACAACGCCGCGCCCGCCGCATCATATTCATTCAGCCATTCCATTTTATACGGCTGATTGGCAAAGATTTCCTTGGCTTCGGCCAGTGTGACATCACGCTGGGCAAATTTGCCGTCGGATTTAATCAATGCGCGCATTTCTTTTTCAATGGCGTCAAAATCTTCTTCGGAAAAACGATGCTGGGTATCGAAATCGTAATAAAACCCGTTTTCAATCGCGGGACCGCCCGCAAATTTTACATCTGGAAATAATTTCTGAACCGCCGCGGCCATAACATGCGCCAGCGAATGACGGATTGTTTCAATTGGATATTGTTGTGACATAATTTTCTTCTTCCTGATTTGCACGGGCAACGCCCGCCGAATTTATTCTTTGAACAGATTGATTATTGCATTGCGCGGTCCGAACCGCAAATAGAAATTACACCCCCAAAGGGGTTGTAGTTGTTGTAAAAATGAAACCGATATATTTCATAACGCCCTTTATTTTACGCCCGGTGCCAGAATAAATCAATAAAAAAACGGGGCCACGCCCCGTTTTTTAAAAATCGATGATACATCCGAACAGCACCGCAAAGAAAAAACATACTGTCCCCCCAATCACGAACAGATGCCAAATTGCATGCGAATATTTCATGCGCCGCCACAGATAGAAAATTACCCCCATCGAATATGCCAATCCCCCCGCCAGAATAAACCACATCCCGCGCGCAGAAATATGATGCAGCATCGCCGGCAAAATAAACACCAACGTCCACCCCATCACCAGGTACAAAACCACCATCCATTTGGGTTGCTGTTTGGGATTTCTGATTTTCATGACCGCGCCAAATATAACGATGGCCCACAAAACACCAAACACAGTCCACCCCAGCCCCCCGCGCAGATTAACCAGACAAAACGGCGTGTACGTACCCGCAATCAGCGCATATATCGCAACGCTGTCCCAGACTTCGAAAAACGATTCGGATTTTTGGCCAATCATCGCATGACACATCGTTGACCCGAAATACAGCGTAAACATCGTCAAACCAAATATCGCACACGACACAATCGCCCATGTGTTGCCGGCCAAAACGGCAAAAACTTCCAGCAGTACCAATCCCGCCATCGCAATTCCAATGCCGATACCATGGGTCAATATATTTAAAACTTCTTCGCCGCGGGTGCTGGCACGTTCCCATCGGAATAATCCGGTGGCACGTAAAACCTTTAACATGCGGGACGCGTGCGAATCGCGCTTAACCGCCTTTAACTTTGTTTTTACCTGTTTTTTTGTTTTTGTCATTTTATTGCCTTTTTAATTCTGTCGGATACGCGCCCCGCCCCCATGACGGAAATCATTGAATACAAATCGGGCGTAAATGCACGACCGGACAACGCCACGCGCAGATTCATCGCCACGTCGCCATTTTTTATCCCCAATTTTTCGGCAATCGCAACCATTTTCGCCCACCATGCGTCTTTGTCATCATTGGCGTCATAAACGGCCAAAAATTCACGCAAGCAATCCGCATTGTATTCAAATTCGGTATTCGGCGCATACAACGCGTCCCAGAAAAATGCGACCGTTTCCAGCGTCTGGCGCCATGTGACGAAATCTTTGCGAATACGTTTGGGGTTGTCACGTTCAATGCCCAGCACCGCGGCCAGATAATCACGGTCGGCCACCTGCATCCGTTCGGTGTCATTGCCATATTCATCCGCCCACGCGACGACGCGCTGCGTCAATTCCGGAACCGGTAACGTCGCGATAAATTCACGCGCCCACCATTCCAATTTTTTCATATCAAACAATGCGCCCGACATCGGAATCTTTTTCGGCCGCATATCAAAATCCCAGATGTTTTTTACCTGGCCCTTGGATTTGGCTTCTTCGTATCCGGACGCCGCAATGTTGTACAGATATTCCAAAACCGATTCGACCGGCCACCCATCGCGCAGAAAATATTCCACGTTGGCTTCGGGGTCTTTGCGCTTGGACAATTTGCGTTGTTTTCCAGTTTCCGAATCGATTTTATCAATCGTCGACGTGTGGATATACAGCGGTGCCGTCCACCCCATCATCCGGAACAATGCCACATGCAACGGCAACGACGGCAACCATTCTTCGCCGCGGATAACGTGCGTCGTGCGCATAAAGTGATCGTCGACCAAATGCGCAAAATGATATGTCGGCAAACCGTCGTTGGATTTGATTAAGACAATGTCTTCGTTATTTTCTGGAAATCCGATGGACCCGCGAACGGCGTCTTTACAGAAAATGCGGGTTTCCGGATTGCCGGTCGAATACAGACGAACGGTCGGCACCGCCCCGGCATCCATGCGTGCGATAATTTCTTCTTCGCTGATGTCGCGGTCGCGGGCAAATTCGCCATAAATCCCGGTTGGGAAACCGGCGGCCTTTTGATTTTCGCGGATTTGTTCCATGTCGGACGCGGTTAAAAAGCACGGATACGCCAACCCACGCGCCAACAAATCGGCCGCGACGGAATGATAAATATCACGGCGCTGGGACTGGTGATACGGACCGTATACAGCATCGTTGTTATATGCCAAACCGAATCGGTTTAACGAATTGATAATGATGTCGACGGCATCGGCCACTTCGCGTTTGGTGTCCGTATCTTCGATGCGCAACATAAACACCCCGCCCGATTGCCGTGCCAATTTGCAATCAATTAATGCCCCATACAGGCCGCCAATGTGCATGTATCCGGTCGGACTGGGCGCGAAACGCGTGACATAGGCCCCATCGGGTAAATTGCGCGGGGGAAATTTTTCTTCCATTTGCGCCATGGTATATTTCGGCGCGCCGCCCAAAATTCTTTCAATTGTCTGTTGTGATAATCCACTACGCATTTTTATTTTCCTTTACCCATTCTGATTTTAATATTGAATAATTGCATTCATCACTGAACGTGCCGTCCGGCCACACAATTTCATGACGCAAAATCCCGTCCAGATGAAATCCCATCTTTTCCGTGTTGGCGCGCACGGCCATATTTTCACAGGCGCATTGTACAAACACCCGGTCGAAATCCATATCAACAAACCCCACGCGCAGTATTTCCGGCATCACCGCGGCGATTATGCCCCGCCCGCGCGCCGATTTTTTTAACCAATATCCCAACACACCACGGCGGCGCAGAACACTGGTACCGTTGGCGTATCCAATTTCGCCCAGCAATTCGTCCCCGCACCAAATACCATACAAACACATGTCATGACGCGCCGCAGAACGGTCATATACCGCCAACACGTCCGATGGCGACGCATAAACGCCATCCGGCATCCAAAATCGAAATGCGTGCGCATCCGCCGCAAAGATATCAAATATCATCCGGGCGTTTTCCGGGGTTGGCGCAATCGGATGCAACCGATACGGGGCCACCGTCAAATTTTGCGGAAATTCACGCATTGTTTATTTAACCTTGTGTTTCAAACCTTTGGATTTTATACTAAATATATGGAAAAACAAGAAATAAGAACTTTTGGACGCCGGCATGGAAAAAAACTGTCGGTGCGTCAACAAACGCTGGTGGCCACTTTGTTGCCGGCAATTACACCAAAATCATCCGAATTGAATGGCGCCATTTTGGAAATCGGATTTGGCGCGGGCGAACATGTGCGCGAATTGGCCAACGCCCACCCCGATAAAATCATTGTGGGCGCCGAACCGTTTATGAATGGGGTCGCATCGCTGATGTCGGCAATGACAGACGAAAAAACAAACGCTGTTTTTCCCGAATACAAAAACATCCGCATTTGGGCGGACGATGTTCGGGATTTGCTGCGCGGCGCGCCCGATGCCGAATTCCATGAAATATGGGTTTTGCATCCCGACCCCTGGCCCAAGGCGCGACATGAAAAACGCCGCCTGTTGAATGCGGGATTTTTGACGCTGTTGTCGCACCATCTGGCCGATGGCGGCCGGATTATTATCGGCACCGACCATTGGGAATATTACGATTGGATTGAACAACAAATTCCAAACACACCGCTGGCGATATGTGGCCGCGATATGGATATGGTCCGCACCCGTTATCAGACCAAGAACAAGGCTGAAACCGTCGCCCCAAAATACCTGATATTGGGCAACGCGTAACATCCCGTTTTATTCAACACAACACATTAAATCCGGCCGCCCCGGCATCAAAATCAACCCATCCGGCAATGGCCCGCGCGGGCGCGGCCGGATTTTTTCACAGAACGCATCCACATCCACCGCATTGCGCACATGACGCGCGATACCACGGGCATATTTCGGTCCGACCGGAATACGTCGGCGCGACGTGACAGCCCGCGTGGGCACATCATCGGGGGCCACAACCGGTGCATCGGCCACAACGACAATGGCGTGTACATCCGGCGCAGACGCCACCGGCTGGGCCGCGGGCATCTGCTTTTTAACCAATGCGGGCTTTTTCACCTGGGGCTTTTGCGCGGCGGCGGTCTTTTTCTTGGCCGCCTGTTTGGGGGCGACGCGCGGCGGACGCGCGGGCCGGCGGTCCCCGCCCGGCGCCGTCACAATTGGCGCCATCATTGGGCGGGGCGATGCGGGCGGCGTTCCATACATCTGCATCAATGTTGCGCGGGTTGGCATGGGCGTTTCATATTCACCATACATTTGGGGCGCACCGTACAAAGCATGCACATCCCGCCCCGCCCCCCACGCGGGCATCACCACCACCAATGTCAAAACAAAAAATCGTATTATTCGTCCCATTTGCCCCGTTACCTGTGTTCATAATTAACAAAGAACCGAACCCCATCCGCCAGTTTTGGCCGCATTTTCTGTATCAATCGCCACGCCTGTTCCATGCGCATAAAATTATTCCCCAGCGCAAAGTGCAATTGCCACCGCACATCGGCGGGCATCACCGTCATCAGCCCATAAATTCGTCCGACAAAATCCGACGCATCACCCGCATCGTCGGGCATAATCAGTGTTAACGCATCGGCCCGAATCTTATCAATTAATGCGAATACCGTCGGCCAATCCGCCATATCGATTTCCCCGACATCCATTCCCACCGCCAGATATTTGTTAAAGAACAAATCGTCACGTATTAAATGCAGGTTATCAACAAAATTCGCCAAATCGGTGCGACGCAAAAAAACCTGGGCGCCGGCGGCCCCCTGTTTAAATGCCGCATTCATGCGCCGGGCCAATTCAGAAATTTCCCCGTCCCCCATGGCCGCTTCCATGTAAAAACGCCCCAACATTTTAACCGGCATTTTTTCCAACCACGGCCACATCACAGCAATGGAATTCGGTGCCACCGATATCAATGATATTCCGCCGTCGGCAATTCGGGACGCCGCACGCGCCAAATCGCCCGCATCGCCCCCACCCGCACACCAGGCACCTGTTTTTATTTCTGATAAAAATGCATCCGTATCAATCATTTGCTTTTTAGTTTATCACAAATATGGTACAATTAAAAACAAATGAAAAAACAAATCGATTATATCTTGTTGGGAACATTATGGTTGCTGGCGGCGACGCTGGGAATCAGTTTTTGGTTCAATACCCAGTTCGGATTTAATATTTTTTCCGGCGCGCATTGGCAATACCTGGGCCAGTTACAGGCATCCGATACGCATGTGCGTCCAATGTTTTACATATCTATGGTTTTGGCGGTCATTGTCACGATTGCGGGACTGTATCTGTTGATGCAACCGCGCCTGCGACGCATGCGCATGCCGGGATTTATCCGCCGTATTGGCAATCGGCGCCGCAATATCGATAATATTGATGATGCCGCGCAAATTGTATTGCCCCCGGCCCAGACACCGGCGCCCACCCCCACACCAATCGACAACACACCGCGCCCGCCGCGATTGAACATCGCCCGGGTTGGTACGCCTGGGGCCACACAAAACGCGCCCACCGGCGCCGCCGCATCGGCCATGACCACGCCCGCCCCAACCATGGGGATGGCCCCGCACGGCCCGGTGCCACAAACAACAATTAATTTTGATGATATAAAACAGATTTTTGAATCCGCCGGATACACGGTCAAACCGTCACCGCGCATTGCGGGAATCCGACCGGCCCTGTTTGCGATTGGGGCGGACGAAACG
Organism: Alphaproteobacteria bacterium; assembly: GCA_029059055.1. GTDB lineage: Bacteria > Pseudomonadota > Alphaproteobacteria > Rs-D84 > Rs-D84 > Enterousia. Next base: position 418 of record JAIDWS010000007.1, on the reverse strand, counting down.
CTGTGGATGGGTTCTGTTGGCATTGAACCGGGCCGGCTGAACGCGGCGATGGAACGATTGAATTCCGTCTTTACCGACACACTGGAAGATATTGTTATCCGCATCAACGGATTTGTTATTGATGCACGCGGCCCCGTGCCGGACGGTGCGAATATTCATGTGTTTGATTCACTGGATGCCGTGCGCACGTACATGGACGCGCATCGCAACCGAACCATGACCGATGCCGAACGTGACGATTTCGGGGCATATTCGGAATACATCGACACCGTATCCAATTATTTAAACAAGGTTTGATAACACACAATGCAAATGACCCAATCATCTGCGGAAAAACGCATGGCCGATTTACAGATGGACGATATGCCCGTCGTGGAATATACGCCCACCCCGCCCCCGGTTACCCCCGAATGGTATC
>JAIDWS010000006.1 GCA_029059055.1 Alphaproteobacteria bacterium | reverse complement strand
TTCATATGGTTTACCAAATTTTTGGTCATGGGTGCTGTAAATATGGCGCGATATGATAAAAAGCTTGAATTGTGTGGGGCGGACGTATAAAATTCAAAGGATTTTTATATAAATATAAAATAAAACAGGGACATCATTATGACAGACGATATTCAAAAAATTCACGACCGCGAATCCAAGTGGCAAAAACGCTGGGCGGATGCGCGCGTGTTTGTTCCCAAAAACGACGGTACCAAGCCAAAGTTTTATAATCTGATTGAATTCCCGTTCCCCAGTGGGGCCGGTTTGCACGTCGGTCATATGTTGCCGTACGCCGGGATGGACGCGATGGCGCGTTTTCGCCGGATGCAGGGTTATGATGTTCTGTACCCAATCGGATATGATTCCATGGGGATTTCGTCCGAAAAATATGCGACCAAAATTGGCAAGCATCCCAGTGAATCTGTTGCCGAATTGATTAACATTTTTGAACGTGACATTTCTGTTATGGGGTTGTCGTTCAATCCGGAATCGAAACTGTCGACATCCGACCCGGAATTTATCAAATGGACCCAGTGGATGTTTATTCAGTTTTTCAAGGCGGGCCTGGCATATAAATCTGAATTGCCGATGAATTGGTGTCCGTGTTGCAAAACCAATTTGACCAACGAAGAACTGGAAGACGGCAAATGTGAACGCTGTCACGGGCCGGTTGAAAAGAAGATGAAGCTGCAATGGAATTTGGCGATTACCAAATACGCAGACCGCTTGATTGACGATTTGGCGTTGGTGGATTACCCGGCCCGGGTCAAGGCCGAACAGATTAACTGGATTGGTCGGTCATATGGTGCCGATGTCGATTTCCGCGTGGGTGACGATGTCATGACGGTGTACACAACGCGCCCGGATACGATTTTTGGGGTGACGTTCTGTGTGGTGGCGCCGGAACATGCGTTGGTCAAAAAATGGATGAATGACGGCCGGATTGAAAATGCGGACGCGGTGCGCGAATACATTGCGGCGGCGGCGGCCAAATCTGATATTGAACGCACCGATGTGACGCGCGACAAAACCGGTGTTGAATTGCGCGGGATTCGCGCCATCAATCCGTTCAGTGGCGCGGAAATTCCGGTCTTTGTGGCGGATTACGTTTTGGCGGATTATGGTTTTGGGGCGATTATGGCGGTTCCGGCGCACGATGCGCGCGACTGGGATTTTGCAAAAAAATTCGGTCTGGACATTATTCCGGTTTTGGATGGTGGCGCCCCCGATGCCGTCTGGGAAGGTGATGGCCCCCACATTAATTCAGATTTCTTGAACGGTATGGGCAAAGAAGATGCCATCGCCGCCGCCATTAAATATGGGACCGAACATGGCTTTGCCCGTGGTGCGACCAAATATAAATTAAAAGATTGGGGGTTTTCGCGCCAAATGTATTGGGGTGAACCGATTCCGTTGGTGCATTGCGACAAATGCGGCTGGGTTCCGGTGCCGGAATCTGAATTGCCACTGTTGCAACCGCACATGTCGGATTACAAGCCGACCGACCAAGGGGAAAGCCCCCTGGCCCGTGCGACGGATTGGGTGAATACAACATGTCCGTGCTGTGGCGCGCCGGCGCGTCGTGAAACCGATACCATGCCCCAGTGGGCAGGTTCGTCGTGGTATTTTCTGCGCTATTTGGATTCGAAAAACGATAACGAATTTTGCAGCCGTGCGCAATTGGACAGATGGATGCCGGTTGACCATTATAATGGTGGGATGGAACATACGACGCGTCACCTGCTCTATTCCCGATTCTGGTACAAGGCGTTGGCCGATTTGGGTCTGGTGCCGGGCGTGGAACCGTACGCCAAACGTACCAGCAGTGGTTTGTTAATGGCGGCCGACGGGCGCAAGATGTCGAAATCGCTGGGCAATATGGTCCCCAGTTCGGATGTCGTGGCGCGTGCTGGCGCGGATGCGTGTCGTTTGACGATTTTGTATCTGGGGCCATGGGAACAGAACGTCAATTGGTCCGAAGGTACCCTGGCGGGGGTTCAGCGTTTTTTAAAGCGCGTGGAAAACATGTCGGATAATCTGACGGATGCGCCGATGACCGCGGCCCAGGAACGCATTACGCATCAATTGATTGCGGACGTCGGCGAACGTATTTCCGGGATGCGGTTTAATACGGCAATTTCGGCCATGATGGAATATCTGAACGCGTTTTCCGGGACCATGCCGCGCGACGCGTACACCATTTTGTTACAGGTTTTAAACCCGTTTGCCCCGCATTTAACCGAAGAAATGTGGGAAAAACTGGGGCATTCAGACATGCTGGTGCTGCATCCGTGGCCGGCGTATGATGCGGCCAAATTGGTCCAGACGGAAATGACCATTGTGGCGTCGGTCAACGGTCGTCGCGTGGCGGATTTTGTGATGCCGGTGGGTGCGTCTGAATCCGATGTCGTTGCCGCGGCCCGTGATGTGGCGGCCGGAAAACTGGCCGATGCGGAAATTATCAAGACCATTGTGGTGCCGAAAAAACTGGTGAACTTTGTGGTCAAAAAATAAGAAAAATCCCGCGTTCTGCGGGATTTTTTGTTTTGGTTTATCCGTTGTAATATCCCCATTCGCAGTGGCAAAGATATGATGTTGATGCCGATGATGATGAAACGCAATCGCTGCATGACGGATTGGTTCCTGTGCAGACCGGACACGTTTGTTTGGCTCTGTATCCATTGGATATGTTTGTTGTGTTTGTGGTGCAGCATGTGATAGCGATCGCGTTGCCCGCCACGTGTATGCCCAAGACCGCCATATTTTGACGACCCCGAACCCAATGTCCATTATGGATTGAACCCAATGTCCATTATGGATTCAAGATAATTATATCGAAAGTGTCCCAGGTTTGTAAACCAAAAAAATCCCGTGTATTTCGGGGATTTTTTACGTTTGCAAACCGTAAACAATTTAGATATAATTTTTAGTGTTGGCGGGTGTTCCGTCAATGGGGTGTGACTACCCTGTGTTGGCGTCGGAATGTATGGCCGTGGCGCGTGCGCGTCCGGTGTGCGTATTGACGAAAGAAAAAGCTCCTGAACCCACTGGGTCAGGAGGGTTGCTGAATATCCAATAAGCAACACAATTCCAACAATTGTAGTCAACCTCCTGACCACCTGAATTTTTCGGTGGTTTTCTTTTTAACCTGTGGGGGTGACGATTGATGACAAAATTTCTGGTGTTGGTGTCGGTGATATGTGTGATGCCGTATGGGGCGCATGCCAAATTTTCGGCAGGTGTCTGCGATAGTATTTCGCAATGTTGTAATGGCTTTGATAATTCTGACGACAGTGACGGGATGGAAGCCGCATGTTGTGGTTCGTACGGTGGGTCGGAATTTTATGATTGCTGGGAAGTTTGTATTCGTGGTATATCGAACCAGTACTGTGAACAAACCGGATCTGCGTATCATTGTCGGCCCGGCCAAGGATACGACGAAATCGAAGGATGGTGTGAAACGTGTGGCAGCGGATATTACAGTGAATTGGCCACCTGGGAGGGGGAATATGGCGACACGATAACGGATTATACTTGCAGACCGTGTCCGCGGCACTGGGTTGGTTCAATCGCTGTGCAGCCCAGCGGGCCCAATGCATCGACCAGCATTTCAAAATGTTTTATATCCGGCACATCTGTATGGGGATTTTCTGATTCCGCCGGCAGTGGTGAAATTAACTTTCAATCAGATTGTTATTATAAGTAGTCGGATTTGCATTCACATTCTTAAACACTGTTGGTCATTCTGGGTCCTGCCCCAGAATGACAACGGTGTGGCGGCGCGTCATCAAAATGCGACGCGGCCGCGTTTGATGACCAGCATGGCGAACGCCCCGTGGAAAAAGCGGCGCAATGTCCCGATTTCGAACACATCCCGCCCCCGTTCGCATCGCAGATAGTCTTTCCGTGGCATCTTTAACATTGCCGCCGCGTCATCCACACTGATGCGCATATGTTGACGCGCATGCCGCATAATATCCGCGTAGTAGCGGGCGTCGATTAATAATTTTGCCATAGTTTTCATCTCCTTTTAAGTCATAAAAAACACCGCCGCACATTTTGTGGGCGGTTGGAGGTTAACAACTACTACTCGAATAGCGTCGTTTATTGGATATTCACGACCCTCCAACCAACGGGTTGGAGATATTTAATGTCTTCGCAGACACGAGTATCAGGTTGTTAAGCCTACACCGGTTTCCCAATGCGTATCCAGTATATCGCATTCTGCGCGAATGTTCAAGAATTATGTCGCACAGGGTGTGTTCTGTTTAGTCTTCTGTAAAATAGCAGGGGCTGGTCCAGCCTTGTTCGCCGGCACCTGTGGCGTCGGTAAATGGCCACCATTGTGCGTCTTTGTAACAGGCCGTGACAGCCAGACTGCCGGCGGCGGATGTACCACCGTCCGGACAATTTGTGCATGTTGACTGATTCAGATACTGTCCGGCGGGACATGATTGGATGGGGATGTCCGGCAGTAATGTGCTTTTGCATGGGTCGCAACAGCTGGCCCCGTATGTTGTGCATACATCATCGTGCACCCCGTCGGTACAATTAACGCAGTCTATTGGTGAAACCCACGTTGCAACAGCCTGGTTTATGATAAACAGCGCCGCACCCAAACCGACGATTAGATTCGGCAAAAAACAAAAATCAAAAGGGGCAGAAAATGGGGATTTTTAATTTTAATAACATGTACAGGACAATCGTCCCATTGGATTAGGCATACTAAAATCATGCCCAACGTCATGTATTATAACGCATTGCGCGGGTTTGTGCAAGTGTGTTTTATTGTCGCACGCGTGTATCGTCGGTCGCGCGTCAAAATAAAAATCCCGCCGTGGCGGGATTTTATTACCGGGCAATAATTCGGGCACGTTCCCCGGATTCCGCGTCCAGGACATAGACCGCCTGGCCGACGGAAAAGACAACGTCGTCCCCCTGGGTCAATGTGATGGCGCGACCCGAATCCAATTTGACGATGTATTCCATGCCGTTTTGCGCAGACAGACCTTCTTGGGCCTTGGACCCCAAAAATCCACCCAGCACCGCACCGCCGACGGCGCCGATAACGTTGACCGCCGTGTTGCCGCCAATCATGGACCCGGCCGCGCCGCCCGCAACACCGCCCGCCAGACTGCCGACGCCACCGTTTTCTGTGGCAATCTGTACCGGCCGTGCGTTGATGACCACGCCCTGTTGGACGGAATTGATTTGTCCCGCGGCGGATGTCTGGTAACGGTTATTGTCCAGGTTGGCCGCGCACGCGGTCAGTGCCACGGTCATGCATATCATCAGAAATTTTTTCATTGATTCTCCTTTGTTTGGTTTTCAGTATAATCCCCCGCCCCGCCCTTTGCAAGCCGTCGTACCAGGATTTTTTATATTGTCTTTGTATTGCGTATCCGGGCGGGTGTCCGTGGGTCAAATAAAAATCCCCCGATTGGGGGATTTTGCTTTACGCCTGTTTGAATAATTCGTCGGCTTTGACCTGTTTTTCTTTGGTCTTGACGTGTGTCAACATGGCGTCCAGTGCCTTGCGTTCGAACATCATGCCGCGCAACATCGCCAAGGCGTTTTGATTCTTGTTATAGAATTCAAAAACCTGTTTCGGGTCCGGATAGCGTGCCGCTTCGGCCCAGATGGCCTGTTGCAGATCGTCGCGGGTAACTTCGACCTGGTTCGCGGTGCCCCATTCGGCCAAAATCAGGCCCAATTTAACACGGCGTTCGGCATCCTTGCGTTCTTTCTTTTCGTCCCATTTGTGGGCGTCGCCGCAATCACCGCCGCAATGGGCGTGGCTGCGTTCGTGTTCGGATTTGGCCATATCCAATTCCTGGGTCACCAATGTTTCCGGCAGGTCCAATTTAACCTTGTCCGCCAAGATGTCCAACAATTCGTTGCGCATGTCACGCTGGGCCACGTCGGCGTATTGGTCGTTCAGAATCTTGCGAATGTGTTCACGCAATGCGTCCAGGTTTTCCTGGCCGACGGCCTTGGCCAATTCGTCATTCAATTCCGGCAGAATGTGTTTGCGCACTTCGTGTAAAACAACTTCGAACCGGGCGTCCTGGCCGGCCAGGTTGGCCGCGTGATATTCAGCCGGGAATTTGACGTTAACGTCGAATTTGTCGCCGGCCTTGTGACCGATAATCTGATCTTCGAATCCCGGGATGAATGCGCCCGACCCCAGAATCAAGTGATGCTTTTTTGCTTCGCCACCTTCGAATGCGGTGTCGCCGACAAAGCCCTTGAAATCAATAACGGCAACGTCACCGTCGGCCGCGGCGTAATCGGCGCCCTGCTTTTCGGCGATGCTGCGGTTTTTGCGGATGTTTTCCAATGATTTTTCGACTTCGGCTTCGTCCAGTTTGGCGACTTTCTTGGTCACTGTGAATTTTTCCAGGTCAATCGCCGGCAATGTCGGCAGAATGTCAAATTCCAAAGAATATTCTGCATCTTTGCCAATTTCCCATCCGGCCAAGTCTGCCTTGGGCGCGCCCGCCAGACGGATTTTCTTGTCCGCCAAGTATGTGTTTAAATCTTTGTTCATCAGTTTATCGATGGCTTCGCCATATGCGGATGCGTTGAATTTCTGGCGCAGGACCGACAACGGAATGTGGCCCGGACGGAATCCCGGCATTTTTGCCGTTTTGCCGTATTCGGTCAAGATTTCATCGGCGGCAGCCTGTAATTCGGCGGCGGAAATCAAACCGTTAACGGAATAATGTAAATCTTTGATTTTTTCTTTTTTGAACATAGCTTTCCCCATGTAATAAATGAAATTGCGCAGTGATTATACACGCTTTTTTATTAAACGCAACACATAACTTCGGCGGGTGTGGGGGATTTTTGTTGACCCCGGTGGCGGGGCGCGTTATGCTGGGCGCCGGACAAAGGAAATGAAAAATGGATAATCAAAAACAAAACGATAATTACAACCGGTCGTTTTCAATTTTTTTGGCGATGGTTGCTGTGTCGGCCGCCATGCGGCTGTTGCAGATGCACGGTTATGGATTTGGGGGCGACCGGCCAAATGGGCCCGCCGACGGGGCGATGCCGGCCGATACAACGCGCGTCGACACCGTGCGCAATCATCGGGTGACGTCCGCCGTGTTGATGGATACGTTACAGCGGCGCCGTTAATCGTTAATAAAAATCCCGCCAAATGGCGGGATTTTTTTTTGTTGTGCAATCGCCAAAATTAACGCTTGCTGAACTGGGTCGAACGACGCGCCTTGCGCACACCATAGTGTTTACGTTCAACAACACGGCTGTCGCGTGTCAAGAAGCCCGCGGCCTTTAACGCCTTGCGCAGTTCCGGTTCCGCCTTTTCCAGGGCCTTGGAAATACCGTGTTTAACGGCACCCGCCTGGCCGGACAGACCGCCGCCCGCAACAATCGCAACAACGTCATATGAACCAGTGCGGTTAGTGATGCCGAACGGTTGGGCGATAATCATCTGCAACACCGGACGACGGAAATAATCGTTCATCGGGGTTTCGTTGATGATGATGTTGCCCTTGCCCGGAATCAGATAAACGCGTGCAACGGAATCTTTACGTTTGCCGGTGGCATATGTTGCGCCCGTCAATTTGACGACCGGCGCGGATTTTTTCGCGGCGGCTTTGGGGGCGGCTTTCTTGGTCGCCGTTTTGGCTGCTGCTTTTTTTACTTCTGTCATTATTCGCCCCTTTTATTTTTACGGTTCAAGCCAGCAAAATCGATAACAGTCGGATTTTGGGCGGCGTGTTTGTGGTCTGCGCCTGCATAAACGTGCAGTTTTTTCAAGCGCTGGTTCGCCAATGCGACCGCAGTGCGGCGGCCCATCATACGCTTTACAGCGTTGGTGACCAATTTTTCCGGTTTTTCACTGCGCATCTGGCCCAGTGTGCGTTCTTTGGTGCTGCCGGTCCACAGGGAATGCCAAAAGAATTTGGTCTTTTCAGCCTTTTTCCCGGACAGGGCAACCTTGTCCGCGTTGATGATGATGACGTGGTCACCACAATCCATGTTCGGTGTCCAGGTCGGCTTATGCTTGCCACGCAGGATGTTCGCCGTGTATGCCGCCAAACGCCCCAGCGTGCAATCGGTTGCGTCAATCAGAAACCATTTCGCTTCTAATTCGCATTTTTTTAACGATTTTGTCGCTGCCATTTTATTTTGTCCTATGTTTAATAATTCAAACGCGCCCATTATGACGGAACCGCCCGGAAATGTCAAGGAAAATCGCAGTGGTATTATTATACCGTATCAATTGACTGTGTGGTATGTGCGGTCATTGTATCGGATGTTGATGGCGTTTGCCCCGGTGCCGGATTGCAATGATACAAAACAGACGGTGTTGTCATATGAAATGCGCAGTGACGGCGTTGTTTCCGGATTGGGGTTTATATTGACGTATGTTCCCGGTCCGGTGCGCAACTGGGTCCCAAATGGGCATGTCAACAGACATGGGCCGTTTGATGGGCATGGTGACCATGTGTCGACAGATACGTATCCGGCCGGGCATGTGTCGCCGGTTATCAGTGTATTGTCGGGCACGGCGACAAATCCCGCCGGACACTGGGCGCCCATGGCGCGACCACACAGTATTATGCCGATAAACGCGGCGTGCATACGTTGCATGTTTTAATATTCCCAATTGTTAAACAGTGCGGTGCGAACATCCGCGTATCCGGTTCCGTTTAATTGGCACCGGCTGGCACAATTTTGTGTGCTGCATTCCGCATACGCGACCCATTTGGATGTCGCCGGGGTTGTTATCTTGCACCAGCAGCGCACGTTTTCCGCGGCATTTGCAGAAATGTGCACGGTGTCGCGTACGGCCCCAACCGACGCATTGTCAGATGCACAGACGCCGATGCCTTGGACGCGCATGGATATGGTGCCAATTGTGCAAACCGATTCCCAGTTGGTGGCGCCGATGGCCGGGGTATTGGTGGCCGTGCAAGAAATGGATGCGGCGTTAAATGGAATACATCTGGTGGCGGCGACGGCCTGGGTGCCGATGATTATCGGTGGTATTAAAAAAATCGGTTTCATTTAAAATTCCCCCACAACAAAAAACCACCGGAATAATTTCAGGTGGTTGGAGGTTCGAAACAATTTAACCCAAATTGTGCTGCTTATTCAATATATTCACAGCCCCCCAACCCATACGGTTGGAGATGTTTTACGTCCATTCCCAGACGGAGTTAAACGGGTTTCGACACCCCAATGCGGCAACGCACCGCATCGCCGGTATTATAGACAAGATTTCGGAATCATGGCAAGAATAAAAAAACGCCCATACGGGCGTTTTTTTTCTACATTTCATTCGGCACGCGCAACCCCATCAGGTCAATTGCCATTCCCAACGTATCGGCGGCCATTTTGACAATGGCCAGACGCCGTGCCCGGTCATCGGCCGCGACATCGTCGCGCAAAATCGGACAGTTATGATAGAACGTGTTTGTCAATTGGCACAAATCATATGCGTAATTGGCAATCATATCCGTCGCGCGGTTGTCAAATGCCGATTGGACGGTTCGTTCAAAATCCGCGATTTCCATCAACAGATTGCGTTCGTCCGCCGTCAAATTGGTCGGTGTTGCATCGGTGGCGGGGATGGTGCCGGCCCGCTTTAACACGCTGTTTAAACGGACGGCTGTGTACAGGATGTATGGGCCGGTGCGTCCTTCGAAACTGGTGACGGAATCGGGATCAAAGATATAATCAGACCGCACATCATGCACCAAATCATTAAATTTCAATGCCGCCAACGCAATCATGTCCACGGTGTCTGAATCCAATGCTTTGCCGGATTCGCGCACGCGCGCGTCAACCGCGTTGTTGACCGCATCAATAATGTCGTCCAGCCCCGCGGCATTGCCACTGCGCGTTTTGAACGGGCGGCCGTCGGCACCATTAATGGTGCCGTAACCGATGTGTTCCATGTCTGCGTATTTAAACAGGCCCGACAAATCCGCCGCACGGAACAACTGTTCAAAATGCAGGCTTTGGCGCATGTCGGTGAAATAAATAATCTTGTTCGGGTTGTCCGTGTGCAGACGGCAATAAACCGCCGCCAAATCGGTGGAATCGTACGTGTCCGCGCCACGCGAATCCGTCCACATGTACGGGGGCATCGGGGCGTTGTCGGTGTCTTTTTTGACAATGATAACCTGGGCGCCGTCGCTTTCTTGAATCAAATTCTTGGCACGCAGGATTTCTTCGACCTGGGGCAGATATTTGGCCGCGTTGCGTTCACCCAAATCATAATCAAACGGCAAAATGTTCAAACGACGGACCGTGTCATTCATCATGTTCAGCGATATCGCCAGAAATTTTTCATACAGTGCGAAATATCCGGCGTGGCCGTCTTGGAATTTTGCCTTGATTTCCTGGGCGTGGGCCTGGAATTCCGGGTTTTCTTTGGCAAAGCTGCTGGCGGCGGGATAATATGTGTTTAATTCCGCCGGGTTGATGTCAAAATCCACCGTGGTGGCCGGGTCAAAATCATCCCGAAAATACGGCAATTCCGGATGCAGACGTTCAATCCATGCGATAACCAATGCCATCGGTTTGCCCCAATCGCCCATGTGGTTCCATGAAAAAGTCCGGTGTCCCAACATTTTGGCGATGCGGTTAAATGTGTCGCCCACGATTGATGTACGCAGATGTCCGATATGCAATGATTTGGCAACATTGTATGCACCGTAATCCAAATCGATAACCATGGGTGTGGCCGCCGGTGTGATATCGGTTGCGTGCTTTGCCGCGTCCCAGACGAAATCATCGCGCAAACGGATGTTAATAAATCCGGGGCCGGCGACGGTCGCGTCCGCCACAAAGTCCAATTCCATCAGTTTCGGGACAATTTCGCCCGCCAATTCGCGGGGATTTTTGCCGGCGGATTTGGCCATCACCATGGCGGCATTGGTGGAAAAATCGCCAAAGTCCCGGTTACGTGGGACTTCCAAATTAACGGGGCGGCCCAGTTTATCGTTGATTGCGTCGGATACAAATTTATACAGGTTCATTTTTTAATACCATTCGTTACATCAAATCTTTTTAAATCGGCAGAACAATCCGCACGCGCAGACCGCCCATATCGCTGTTTTCCAGGAACATTTGGCCACCGTGGTTTTCAATCGCCGTCTGGGCGATGGACAATCCCAATCCGGTGCCGCCGGTGTCGTTACCACGTGCATTGTCCAGGCGCACAAACGGGCGCATGGCGTCGGCCTTGCGGTCATCGGGGATTCCGGGGCCATCATCTTCGATAATGACTTCGACGGTGTCGACGGTGTCAATTTCCGTGATTTTGATTTTTTTGTTCGCGTACCGCGCCGCGTTTTCGATAATGTTACCAAACGCGCGGGCCAATGCCATTGGGCGGGCATAGAACTGGGCCGGGACATCCGGGAATTCGGTGATAATTTTCTTGTCCGGGGCCGCGTCGCGGGCAATGCGCATCAGCATTGCGGGCAATTCGGTGGTCTGTTCAATTTCCGGCATTTCCCCACGGGCAAAGGCCAAATATCCATTAACCATTTCCGACATACGGTCGATGTCGTGCAACAATTCGTCCGGTGTCGCCCCGCCCGTTTCCACCGCCAAACGCATACGGGTCAGCGGTGCCTTTAAATCATGGCTGACCGCGTTCAACATATCTGTACGGGTGCGGTTGTATCTGTTCAGGCGTTCTTTCATGGTAATCATGGCGCTGGCCGCTTCGCGGATTTCTTTGGAACCGGTCGGAACAAAGCCCGGTGCGTCCAGGCCGCGTCCGAAATTGCCGGCCGCACGGGCAATGCGACGAATACTGCGGGTGTGCATGATGATAAACGGCGCAATTAAAATCGATACGATTAAAATCGATCCCAACAGCCAGATAATAAATACCTCTGTACTGGTGGAATAAATGCGATACAGCGATGTGCCAAATGTCGCGATTTTGCCGTCCAGTGTTGGCACGTCGACGTACAACAGACGTTTGCCTTTATCAATATAAATGTTGGCCGGTCGTTTCAGACGGCGTGACAATTCGTCCGCCAACATGCCGGCTTCGTGGGAATCGTTGTCGTTATGTTTGGGGCGGTTTAAATGGTCGTGCGTCGTGACGTTGATTCCGGTGTCGCGCGCCATCATGGCGGCGGCGGTGTCTTGGTCGGCGTCCATCAGGTTCATCATCGATGTGATTTCACCCGCAAATGTGCGCGCCATTGTCCCGTGAACGCGGGTCCAGTGATTGCCAAAGAACGCATTGGCCACAATCACCTGGGCGATAATCAGCGGAATCAGCACCATTAAAATAGTGCGCCATAAGAAACTGCGTGGGATTAATCTCATTTTTCCTTACCCGTTTTCGTTGTTGTCATTGTTTGGTCCGGGGCGCGCTGTATCAGTTTGTACCCGCGACCGCGAATGGTTATAATATCTATGTTGGATAATACACCATTTAATTTACTGCGCAAGCGTTTTGCAACCATGGGCGCGGCCGGGGCGATATTGCCGACCGGTGACACCAAATGTTGCATTAACTTCTTTTCTTCGCCCGACAGCGCCAATATGCGTGGCGTGGCACCATCGGCATCTGTGACGAAAAATTCGTCGTCGGTAAACATCAGGCCGTCTGGCATGCGCGTGGCGCGGTTTTCCCGCGGTCGGATAATCCGATGCAACCGCAACACCAATTCGCGCAACTGGAACGGTTTGGCCAGATAATCGTCCGCACCCCCCGCCAGTCCCGCAATCGCGTTTTCCGGCCCCGTCATAGCGGTCAGCATAATAACCGGTGTCGCATCGCCCCCCGCCCGCATGTTTTTCAAGAATGTTAAGCCGTCCATCCCCGTCATCATGCGGTCCAAAACCACGGCGTCGACCATGATTTTGTCCAGAATATCCGCCCCATCTTCGGCGGATGCGGCGGTAATGACGTCAAAACCATCCGCCCGCAGTCCCCGTGCCAGGGTTCTGCGCAACATATCGTCATCGTCAATAATCAGAATAGTTTTATTCATCAAAGTTCAATGTTGACCGTTCAAAGTATTGAACTTTGAACGGGTTATTTTTTTAACGGTTCCACCGCGTATTCGCCCGGTTGAATGGTGCGCATATCGCTGGTGAAATCCATGTCGGCCGCCACCGTGCGGAATTGCATCCCGCCGTTGGTGAATTCGGTTTTAAACAGCGCGTATCCCGTGCCGCCGCCGGCGGTCGGGCCCTGTAACCCCAATGAATAATAGCCGCCCAGAATGCCATAATCCAAATCAATATAATCAATGCTGACCAACAGGGATACGTTTGTCATGCCGTCACTGGTCATATTGCATGTAAATTCACGGTTGGACAATGTTGCCTGGGAATTGGCGGGGACCGAAATGTCCATAATGGTCGGTTCGCATTTACGGTCGATGCCATTGACCAAGAATTCATATGTCATGCCGACGGTTGCCTTGGACAGGCCGGTTGATACATTGACCTGGGAAATGGTGGCCTTGGGTATTTTAACCATGGCATTGGCGATGCCGGCGCGTACCGGGAACGAAATGCCCGATTGCAGACAGTCGCGTGAAAACGGGTCGGCTTCACAAATATAAACGCGGGAATGGGCGTTCATCATGAACATGTTGGCCAGACTGTTGAACAAGAACGTACGGGTAATCCGGTCGTTCAGGTGTGTGCAACCAAAATTACGACAGATAACCATCGGGCGCGATGCAAACGACACACCCGGCATCAACATAGATTCATATGCACGGGCATCTTCGATATTCTGGTCGTAATTGATGCTGTCGGCGCGTTCCATGAATTCTGTTTCCGGGATGAAGTTCGGATCATCCGGATATGCGTAATACGATTGGACCGGGGTTTCGGTGTAAATTGTCTGAAAATCAGTATATGCCGCGAAATCTTGCGCCGCCCAGACTGTTCCGGAAACCAGTGCCGCTGCTGCAATCATTAATGTCAGTCTTGCCATGATGTAGCCTTTTTCTTCCCTGGCACGAAGCACGTGCTGTGACCCAATCTTAGAACATTCGCGCAATGTGTGTCAAATCAAAAAGATTTTTATTGAAAATGGGACCGCGAATGTTTTATAAGTATGGTAATTCATTATCAAGGAAAGGTGGATAAAATGGTTGATATTATCATTACGGGCGAATCCGGCAAGCTGCACGCTGTGTACCACAAATCGGCCACGCCGTCGGCGCCGCTGGCGGTGGTATTGTCTGGCAATCCACGTCAAAAGCATCATATGAACGACCGCGTGTCGTACGCAATGTTTCGTGCGTTTATGGATATTGGTTTTTCTGTTCTGCGATTTAATTACCGTGGGGTCAATGATTCCGAAGGGGCGATTGGCACCACCGCTGATAACATGTTGGATATTGCGACGGTTATCGATTGGATTCAGAATCATAACGAAGACAGTGATAAAATCTGGCTGGCGGGACATGGTCTGGGGGCGTGGTACGTGTTACAGGCGATGATGCGCCGACCCGAAGTATCGGGCTTTGCGCTGGTGTCGCCGGACGCATCGCTGTCTGATTTTGCGTTTCTGTCGCCGCGTCCGAACCGTGGACTGTTGTTACAGGGGGCGGCGGAATCCGATGATGCCAAGGCATTCGCCACACAATTGACCCAGGTGTTAAAGAAACAGGCGCAAATCGACCTGGAAACAATCCGGGTGAAAAATGCGGATGAAACATACGGGCAACCGGCGGACCTGCGCCAGATGTATAATGACCTGAAAGCGTATGTCGGTCGCGAAAATGCAGAAGATAAACTGTTGTAACAATGAACACAAACGATAGATTTTTAGACGCGAACATCCCCGACGATATGGCGGCGTCCATTCGTCCGAAAACGTTGGGGGATTTTATCGGACATGACAGTCTGAAACAAAACCTGTCCGTCTTTATTTCCGGGGCGCGGTCGCGGGGCGAAGCCATGGACCATGTCTTGCTGTATGGGCCGCCGGGGCTGGGGAAAACCACCCTGGCCCATATTGTGGCGAATGAATTGGGGACGAATTTCCGTGCGACTGCGGCGCCGATGTTAACCAAACAGGGGGATTTGGCCGCAATATTGACATCGCTGGAACCGATGGACGTGTTGTTCATTGATGAAATCCATCGTTTGCCGACCGCAATCGAAGAAGTCCTGTATTCCGCCATGGAAGATTTTAAGCTGGACATCATGCTGGGCGAAGGTCCGTCCGCCAAAAGTGTGCGCATCGACCTGCCGCCGTTTACGTTGGTGGGGGCCACAACACGTACCGGGTTGTTGTCCAATCCGTTACGGGACCGGTTTGGGATTGATTTGCGTTTGACGTTTTATTCGCCGGCCGATTTGGCCCAGATTATCCGGCGCAGTGCCAATATCTTGGGGACGGCAATTGACGGGGATGCTGCGCTGGTTCTGGCGGGGGCGGCCCGTGGGACGCCGCGTATCGCCAACCGTTTGTTAAAGCGGGCGCGTGATTTTGCCGCCGCCACCGGTGCGGCCCAGATTACCGCCGATACAATCCGGACCACCCTGTTCCAGTTGCATGTTGACGGGCGCGGGCTGGATGAAATTGACCGTGAATATATGAATGCGATTATTCGGCATTATGCGGGCGGACCGGTTGGGATTGACAATCTGGCGGCGGCACTGTCAGAACCGGCCGACACGATTGAAGATGTGATTGAACCATATCTGATGCAGTTGGGATTTGTCCAACGTACCCCCCGTGGGCGCATTGTGACCGACGCCGGGTATCAACATTTGGGGTTGGAAAAATGACGCCGCATATATTTCCGTTTTCAATTGCGTATGCCGATACGGATGCCGGCGGGATTGTGTATCACGGTCGGTATATTGAAATTGCCGAACGCGCACGGATGAAATGGATGCGTGGCGCGGTGCCGGCGGGCGATGATATCGGATTTGTTATCAAATCGTTGGCCATTGATTATATACGGCCGCTGCGTCTGGGGGATGATTTTGTCGTGGAATCGCGCATGACCAAACTGGGGGCGGCATCGTTGAACGTGGAACAAAAATTCGTGAAAGATGGCGATGTTTATGCTATACTGACGGCGTCGGTCGCATATATCGGCGCAAATCTGCGCCCCAAACGCATCCCGGCCGAAATGCTGGAAATTCTGGAACAATAATTTAAAAATTAAAAACAAAAAAAGGAAAGGAAAAATATGACCAACAACTTCTCGTTATTGTCTTTGTTTACGGGCGGGGATATTATGACGCTGTTTATTTCGCTGCTGTTGGTGGCGGCCAGTGTCGTGTCGTGGGCGATTATCATCGAAAAAATCCGCCTGTGGCGCGGGGTGCGCCGGAATCCGGTACGGGTTCAACCGTCGGATAACCTGGAATTGGTGGTTGACCGCTTAATCCGTCCGTTTGACAAGAATTTGTGGTTTTTGTCCATGTTGTCATATGTGGGGCCTTTTGTGGGGCTGTTCGGGACAATTTGGGGTGTGATGGATTCTTTTGCGTCCATTGGCGTGAACCAGTCCGTGTCCATCGGTGTGATTGCGCCGGGGCTGGCCACGGCGTTGGGGACAACGGCGCTGGGGCTGATTGCGGCGGTGCCGGCGGCGGTCGCGTACCAGTATTTTACCAAGAAAGCCGATGATTTATACGATACGTTGGATGATGCGCGCAAAGAAATAAAATCCAACATCGCCACAGAAAAAAAATCCAAGAAATAAAAGGAACGTCACATCATGTCACGAAGCAGACGCAGAAATTCCGACGCCAGCATTTCTTTGACGCCCATGATTGACATCATGACGGTGTTGTTGGCGGTCTTTATGGTGACGACGCCGATATTGACGGCGGGCATTGATTTGGATTTGCCGCGCGCCGGCCGGTCGGCATTGACGGGCAACGACCATGCCATTTCAATCAGTGTGGATTCCGCGGGCCGTTATTATCTGGGCGAAATGCAGTTGGGTGCGGATGACGTGGTCAAACGCGCGGTTGCCATGCGTGGTGAAAATCCGCAATTGACGATTATGATTAGCGGGGATCGCCGCGCGGATTATGGCGCGGTGATGGTCATGATGGGTAAATTAAAGGACGCCGGTTTCCAGCGCGTCGGATTGCGGACACAATTGGGTAAGTAATGAAACGGTGGAATCAATTTTCATCTGAAAACATATTGATGTCGGTGGGCGGCCATCTGGCATTGGTGGCGGTCATGGTGACATCATTTGCGATTGTTGTCGACCGGGCCAAATTGGTGGCGCCGGACCGTGTGGAAATCACAGAAATCGATTTGTCGGCGGTCAATGTGACGGGGGATGAAACGCGGCTGGTGAATACGGCGGTGGTGGAACCGGTGGATGCGCCGGCACCGGCCCCGGAACCCGAACCTGCCCCGGCGGTGGAACCCACGCCCGACCCGGTAAATGACACACCGATTGATGCGCCGTCCATGGTCGATGATACACCGCCCCCGCCGGAACCGAAACCCGAACCGGTCCCCACC
>JAIDWS010000005.1 GCA_029059055.1 Alphaproteobacteria bacterium | reverse complement strand
GGATTTTTTTACATTCACCCGGATTAAGTGTTATCCGGCGTTTTGGCGTATAAATTACGCAATGTATTCGTCAGTTGTAAAATCATGTCCACATGCGTCGGGGACATTTTATACAGATTCTGAATAATCTGTGCCATTTTTGGATTTTGAATGTATTCGGCATTTGTTTCCTGTAAAAATGCGCCCATCGGCACCCGCAGATACCGGCATAAATCATGCAACCGCGATGCCGATATGCGGTTTGCGGCGGTTTCATATTTCTGGATTTGTTGAAATGAACACCCCAGGGCGCGTGCCAAATCTTTTTGCGATAACGCGTGACACGCGCGGTGCATCGCAATCAACCGCCCCAGATGTTTGTCAAAGTTTGTAATCTGTACTGCTTTTCCGGCCATATTCATCCCCATTATGTTAAACAAAAAACCACCTGGAAAATTTCGGGTGGTTGGGGGTTCATAACAATCCAAAAGTATTGCCTGTCTTATTCAATATATTCGACAGCCCCCAACCACAGTGGTTGAAGTTACGCCTGCGCCTGTTCAGGCGCACTTTTGGATGGGGTTATGAAGCCCCGCGTTTCGCAATGGGTTACGAATTATGCGTTTATTATATTCCACCATTTGAAAAAATCAAACGGTAAAATAAGACCCGCCATCAAAGACAAAGCGGGACTGGAGCTAACAACTGCACAGCAAGATGCACGTGATTTATTGGATATTCACCACCATCCAGTCCCATATCGGAACTGGTATGATTAACGCACATACAGGCGCTTGCTGTGCGGGGTTGTTGGGCCCGCATAATGGTATTCCCATTACGGTTGATATTTTACATTAATCTATTCCCAATTGCAAACAGTAATTTGTATACAGCGTGCCTGGTTATTGATATATCCCGCCACCCGGGTTGGCGTTTAACGAATCCCCGTCACAGTGGCGTAATTATACACCGCCCCGTTATGGTTGTCCGGGGCATCTATTCAACAATGCCCAATGCACGTTTCAAAAAACTGCGCACACGGCGGCGCACCGGCGGAATCGGCACAAATGCCGCACAGATTTTTATCAATGCCCCGCGCACACGGCGTGACGCATTCGACCCACGTCGCGCCAGATATTGTTTCATCGCCATATTATATTCCGCGCGCGCCGTCATATCGGGCGCAATATCGGCCGCATCATACACAAAACCCGCATCATCAAAAAAGCGCCGCATATGTTCTGTGACACCAATAATCTGGGGACATGGCGTAAAATGCGCGGTGGGGCGTTCTTCGACACTGGCCCAGATGACAATAAAATTTAATCCCGCGGTTTTATTAATCAAATGCTGGGTCCCCATGTTGTCACCCGACCCACGATTGCGCTTCAATTGAATAACCGTGCCACCCGGTTTCATAAACGCCGCCAAATGTAACGCCGACCCGGCACAGCCCGCCATATGTGTACAGTGGGCGGCGATGTAAATCTGTTCTTCGACCGACAATGTTTCCGGATAAATAATCGTATACCCATTGCGGGCGAAAATTTTTTGTATGTGTTCTTCGCCGTATGTTTTGCGGTCCCCCATTTTCGCACGCGACAGATAAATTTTATCGTACGTTTTCCCACCCCGGGCATTATCCGCAATACGCCGCAACACCGCCCCATACGCCGGACTGGAATACATACCGATACAAAACGATTGCCGGGGGATAATCAGCCGGGAACAATGCACCGATTTTTTCGCAATAATGACATTTTCGGGACAAACCCCGGCCAAATACAGCAATCGGGTCACAAATTCAGGAACATCCGCCCCATCACTGTGCGCGAACACCAATTTGGCGCCGGAATATTGTTGACTTAATATTGGCCAAATACGGGTCAGACCTTCTAATAAAAAATGCCCGAAATGAAACGACATGTCTTTGCCACAATAAATGGCGGTCCCATCAATATGCGATGCATGACGTAAACATATGCGTCGGGGAATTTTCTGGCGATGGGCGGCGGTATAACGATAACTGGTCGATTGCGGGACAAAATGGCGCGCCGCGTCATATGCCCCAAATGTTCCCCGCCACCGGTCCACGGCAACAAATCCATTTGGCACATCTGTGATTTCCAAATCATCGCGCAACACGGCCGAATCCAATATCTTTTTATAATGCGATTGATATTCATCCGGCATATATAAACGTACAAACAAACCACCGTTTGGATTCGTGGCGTTGTGCTGTGACGATTTTCCCATTTTTGCCCCCTTTGGCTGTATGATTTTATGCCGAATCCAAACGGTGGTTTGTTTTCGGCGCATATTTTTTCGCTATATCGACCATATTCTGGGTTATTTGCGGAATTTATTCAATAAAAAAATCCCCGCAGACGCGGGGATTTGGACAACCATTTTCTGCACAATTATTCGCATGCACCGTACGATTTTGCAATCGTATAGTTTTCAATACACACACTGCCCGATACGGCGCACGGCGACCGCACCAGCGTGGTCGACGACGCATCGGCCGGTTTGTAATTGAACTGGGCGGCGGCGCACTGATTCAAATCCGTGTACATCGCACAAGTGTTTTTCCAAGATGTGCAATCGGATACCTGGGCGGTGGGTGCAATTGTATCCGGCAAACGCAGATTCCATTTGACATAGAAATCTTTTAACGAACCGATGGAATACGATTTGCCAAATCCAACCTGTTCCAGACCATCCCCAACACGGCAATTAATATTGTTCCGTTCAATAAATGCCGTAATCGCGGTCGCAACCCCACCCGTCGCGGCGCCGACACCGGCCCCCACCAGGGTTGTTTTCAGGCGGTTACCATCTTCGCCCTGTAAAATTTCCACAGAATCCAAAACGCGTCCCAAACGTGCAACTTCATTTTGTGCCTGGGTCGCATTGCGGCATCCGGACTGGGCCGTGCAATAAATGCCGGTACCGGTTAATTTGGCCAAATTCAACGGTTTGAACGTACAATCGGGGTCACTGGTCGCATCAGATGCACTGACTGCACCCTGGACAGCACCGCTGATGGCGGTGGCACTGGGGGGCCCATCCATTGTAATATCGATGTTGATTTCATCCACTTCGTAACCGGCCACCCGACGATTGGCGCATGCCGACAATGCGGATTTCATCTGGTAATACACGTTGTATAATTCAACAATTTCACGGCATTGGGCCGGGGTTACGTTGCCATTGGCCGAAATCTTGTCCGTCATGTATTCATTTAAAATGGTGACACTGCCGGCGGCACGTAATTCTTCGCCCAATTTCTTTATATGGGATTTGTTGTTGCAATCAAATTCACGGTCGCCATGGCCCGCAATCGCGCCGACACCGGCCCCGACAACCGTCCCACCACCAACGCCAACAACGGCCGCGGTACTGGTATCATTCATCAGGGAAAATCCAAACAAATCTTTGTTGCATGAAAACGTATCGCCCGCCGCTTTCCATACTTCGGCCGGTTTGTCGTCGCCCAACGCCCCAAACAGCCAGCTGTTGGTGATATGTTTATCCTTGTTATACGCCGCCACCCGCAGATAGCACGTCGCCGTCGTCGCATCCCAGCGTGCATAGTGTCCACGTTGGCCATCTACGCCGGGGTTTCCGTCATTGACCGTGACCCCCTGGGGGTTGGTTTTAATCAGAACATTTCCATTTTGCTGGTTATATGCACCAACGCGGTTATTGTATTCCGATGTCACAGCCCCACTGTTGGCGACCGCCGCAAACGACGGCCCGTATGTATTTTTATCCAACAGCCAGCATGTATTTTCCGCCTGGTGCGGGGTCAGCCCCGTCTTGCGCAGAACAAAGCTGTAATATTCCGGCTGAATCTTGCGGGAATTAAAGTCAATCCATACATCGGCCGATGACCGGTATACATTGCTGCAATTCTTGCGCACCTGGGTCACGCATTTTTCCACCTGGATGGAACACAGTCCCATACCGTTGATGATGGCATTGCGCAAATCTTCGTTAAATAAATCGTTCAGTCCACCCGGCAAAGCCCCACCATTGACACAGCGCAGAACATCATTCATGCAATTTTCAACTGTGTAATCAGAATCTTTGACCCCGCCATCGGGACATTCGGGTTCCGCGGGCGGCGTGGGGTCATCCGGGTCCACCGGATTGGATGGCTGGGACGGTTGGGACGGGGTCGTCGGGATATTCGGCGACAAATTGCCAATCGTGTTCATGGGTAAAACCGGCATAGACGGCATACGCGCCGCACTGGTCGTGGCGGTGCCGGCACGGACATTGTTATACGCCCCGCGTCCCCCCGATTGCACGGCATGGGCGCCCAATACCACGGTCATTGCCCCCAAACTGGCAACTGGCAACCCAAAAAATCTCAGCCATTTATGCATACAATTCTCCCTTTACTATCTCTGTAATTATACCACTATCGCGGCCCTAAAAAAAGCACTTTTTATACGATTCCGGGAATATAATCTTGACAAATTACACAAATTCGTCTACTTTTAAATCATGAAGCAATTGACAGAATTCTTTCACACCCACCGCTATGTCATTACATGGACAATATGCTATATCGCGATGATGTGGGCAATTCTGTTTTTTCTGTTTGATTTCCATTTGTTTTCCGGCGCCCATTGGCACCGACTGATGCACGCCCATCTGCGCGGATTTCCGGGATTTGTGTTTGGGATATTAATGCTGGCGGCATTGCCGCTGTACGCGGCGACAACCACACTGATTGTACGCACAGGCAAACCGCTGTTTACCATTACGCGCCCGTCATGGTTGCCCAAATGGCCCACCGGCAAAAAACCTGTGACGCCCGCCCCGGCCGCCGCTGCGGAACCGCCCCGGGAAAAAGCCCCCCAAAAACCGTTACCGGCCGATTTACCCAACGAATTGCGTGGCGCATTTTTGCGCGCCCGTGAAATTGCCGCCGCGGCGCCCATCCCCACGATATCTGCGCCAAAACCAACGGACGCGCCGGCACAATCCGAACAACCCGCGGCCACGACCACCGTCACACCGCCGGCGGCGGAAACATCCGCCCCGCCCGCCCCGGCATCCGATAATCAATTACAGCCCGACGGATTGCCATTACCACCCGATTTTGATTTTGGCCCGGCCACCCCAGATACAGCCGCCGCACCGGTATTTACCGAAATCAATTTTGACACCCCGTCATCCGCCCGCCCCACATCCCCGATTGCGGCCAAACTGGAATCCATGGGTCACACCCCGCGTACCATCGGCGAAATTTTTGTAACAGAAACGATGGCCATCGCGACACATGACGATTCGGATTTTTGGATTGCGGACGGCGACGAATGGTTTGCATCGGGCAAGCAAAAGCCCAGCCCCGTCACCGCCGTATTACAGGTCGCGTCTGATTTAGGCATCGCGCCGGTATTGTATCTGGGGGCACGCAACATCATGGATTTGGACACATGCATGGCCCAGTGGCGTGACCGCGGCGTGCGCATCATCACCGACATCGAAGAATTATAACATTACAGATATGCCAAAAATTGCGGCCGGGGCTGCCGCCCCGGCACCCATTTCCCCCATATACAAATCAAGAGTGCGGAATTATTAGCAGAATCTGACCTGCGTACCAGTTGTATCGCCAATATTTCCGACTGTTTCC
>JAIDWS010000004.1 GCA_029059055.1 Alphaproteobacteria bacterium | reverse complement strand
GCCCCAGGTTACCCCCGATTGGTATCCCTGGTACAAAAAGCTGTGTCGTGAATTTATGCAATCGTTGGTTGATTCCGCCCAAGATTTGGCGTTTTTAAACCTGGCCCAGGATGAATTTATGGACCTGATTATGGGGAAAAAATTACCGGCCAACCTGGCCATTCGTCTGCGGGTGCCATTGGCATTGGGGGGGCAACTGTCATTGGACAACATGTTTTTATGCCGTACATTCCCGCACAGCCACAACATGGACAGATTTATTATTGACCAGGCCGGCGCCCCGAAAATCTGGTTGCCATCCCCCGCGCACAAGGTATATGTTCCCGCGCACACCGCATCGGGTGGCGACGGGGGGAATGCAACATCGGACCGTCTGGCCCAGATGGCGGCACAAATTGCGGCCGACCGCGCAATGTAATAAATGGGGGCGAAAATGACACAGTCCGAATTTCTATCCACAATGACATCCCACGGCGCCCACATGGCACCGGCATCATCGGACGCAGAAATCACATTGGCGAACGCGGCCCTGCAACGTATGCGCGCGGCAATAATACCGGGATATATGATGGATTTATACCGAACGACCGGCGGCATTATTATGGGCAGTGCATGTATCTTTGGCCCGACGGAAATACAAAACGGTATCAAATTTCCCGTACCATCAATTATTCAAATCAACAATGAAATCGCCCATATCCCCAATATGCGGGGGCACACGGTTTTTGGACGAAACGATTTGTTTTGGTTTGCATTCGACGCGTTTGGCGTTTGCTTTATGCTGGATAACACGACATTAAAACCGTTGCGCAAATATACAGACCCGCTGCGCGCAATGACAGAATGTCTGGCGGTGGGAAAATTCTAAGATGAAAAAAATTTCCGTTTCTTTATCCGGGCACCAAACCAGCATATCGCTGGAACCGGAATTTATTGATGCATTGCGCCGCATTGCCGCGATGCAAAAACGCCCGGTGGCCGCCATCATCGGTGATATTGACGCCACGCGCGGACAACGTAATTTGTCATCGGCCATACGCGTGTGGATTTTGCAAACACTGTCAAAATAATCGCATTCATAAAAAAACCGGCCGCATAAAACGATACGCGGCCGGTGATTTTTTTGGGCAAAATAACGCGCCAATTAATCTTTGCGGGCCAATGCGGAAACAGCCGCGATGCCCAATATGGAAAACACCAATATGATTATCATCCACGCGTCACGTCCCACCGCCCGATAAATCGTCCGATGGTCGCCCCAGACAAATCCATCCAGATATCCGGTTTCCCCCACTGGCAATTGTGACACCACGCCACCGGCCGAATCGACAAAGGCACTGATACCGGAATAATTGGCGCGCACAATGGGCAGCCCCGATTCAATGGCATATCGACGGACCATATCCAAATGCTGATACGTGCCGGGTGTTTTTCCAAACCATGTATCATTTGTGATATTAATCACGGCATGCGGCACATGGGGTGTGGCGCCCTGCGTCAACGAATCGGAAAAGATAATTTCATAACACACCGCCGGCGCAAAAGAAAACGTTCCCCCACCCACATTCACATGGATAATTTCCGGCCCGTCCCCCGGGGTCAGATTTCCCGGCGACGGAATTAACCCACCCATCGGGGCATATTCACCAAACGGCACCAGATGGGATTTACTGTACAGTGTTTCAATTTTTCCATCCCCATTGGCAACCACCATTGAATTGTAAATCCGACCGGCATCATATGACATCGCCCCCATAACGACATGCGTCCCCAACACCCGCGCCATTGGGAAATCATCATCGACAATAACAAACGGATATGTTGTTTCTGGATACACGATAACATCCGCCCGCCCCGGCGCCGCCCCCAATGCAACCAAGCGTTGCAGATTTTTTTCTGCGTTGGCCATGGCCGCCGCACGGGAATGGGTGGCTTTTTCAACCTGGGACGTGGCGGGTTGAACGATGCGAATCATGGGGCCACGTGCGGTGGGCTGCATGGCGGCGCGCCGAATATTGGCCGCACCGACAATCGCACCGATGGCCATCAATCCGACAAAGATTCCAAACGTAACGCGCACCGCGCCGCGGGGCCGCGTGCGAATTAATTCAACCGATGCCGCAATCAAACCGGTAATAACAAACCCCAATCCCATCGCCCCCCACAGCGACATTGAATTGGCCAACACCGGCCATGCAAACGAAATATTGGCAATCGGATTCCACGGAAATCCGGTAAACACCCATTCACGCATCCATAACACCAACGTCCAAACCGCCGCAAACAAAAACGGTCGACCCCACGGTTTCATGCGTATACAGCGCGCGGCAACAAACGGTATTGAAAAAATAATCCCACCGGCCAACGCGATACCAATTAATGCCGGCGCGGTCCACACGGCAAATTCGCGGGTCAATTCCGGCACCACATAAATGGAATGAACGACCCACCAAAACATCCCCAACGCATATGCGGCCCCAAACGGCATCGCCCGCAGAACGGATTTCCAAAAACCACCGCGCCGGCTATCGGAATCGGTATCGCGCATCATTACCCAGTATGCGCCGCCCACCCCCAACACCGTGGCCCACCAAAAATTAAACGGCGCAAAACCCAACGCGGCCAGCGCACCAAACATCAACGCCAACACATATTGCCCCCACCCGTTTTCACGCAAATTCAATCGACGGCCCGCAAACAAACGGTTGCAACAGGCATCCGCGCACGCGCAAACATCTTCGTCGGCATATGGATTTTTATATCCCAATTTTTTCAGCACTTTTATTTCCCTTGCTTCCATAATGGCGGCATCCGCATCAACAATATGGTCATACCCCATCAGATGCAGAACCCCATGCACAACCATATGCGCCGTGTGTTCGGCAACAGATATCCCGGCGACGACGGATTCGCGTTGAACCGTGTCCAACGATATGTAAATATCGCCCAACAACATATCGTCCCCCAATTCAAACGACAACACATTGGTCGGTCGGTCGATGCCGCGATACTGTCGGTTCAGCGTATGAATTTCCGCGTCATTGGTCAAAATAATAGACACTTCGGCATCGGGGGCGGCGCCGGATATCGCATTGACCACGCGCGTAAAATCAATTTTATATTTACGCCACCGCGCATCGTTATAATTTACAAATACTTTCATTTATTTCCCCCCATACTGCAACAGGAATCAACCCATATCCCGACTGTTTCGCAATTCAATCATTTGCGCGATGGTCATCCCGGGCATTGGGCTGTCGGACACGCGCCCCGCCCCAGCCTCAAAGGCTACTTTTTTTCCTTTTTTCTTCTGCACCTGGGGACGGGTTGTTTTTTTGGATTTAGACTGCATTGCCTGGATACGGGCGATGGCAGTTTCATATGTTGCAATTGCCCGACTGTCTTCGTCAACCTGTTGGCAATTGTATAACGCGTTTTGATAATTCTTTAACGCCTTGGCATAGTTATCGGCCGCCAATTGTTTTTGACCGCGCGCGGTGTAAATCTTGGCGATTTCTTCGCGGGCCATACCGGCGTTGTAATACGACGAAGCCTTGACCGAATAATCGAACAGCAACGATTTGTTGGCATTCATGCGGCGGTTGCATTGGACAACGGTCGCGGTGGCTTTTTCATAATATTCAACAGAATGTTTGACATCACCCAATTTCTTGTATGCGAATGCCAAATCGCTGTACGCCTGCATATTGTCGGGGTCTTGGGCGATGGCATCTTGGAAAACTTTGACGGCATCGGCATATTTTTTCTGGCGAACCAATGCTTCCCCGCGGTTCAACAAAGACATAGATTTTTCGATACTGACGTCGGCCGACGATTCCAATGCCACGTTCAATACCGGCATCGGCACACTGTGTCCCCCACCCGCCAAGATTTTCTGGCCGGCGGAAAATTCCGACAGAAATGCTTCGACGCTTTCGTTTTTGTTGGTGCGACTTAACACATATTTGACCGTTTCGGCCCCCAACAGAAAATGCCCATTGCGATAAATATTATTAACATCGACATCAGAAAACGCATCACGCGACATTTTGCGCAAATCGTCCGCCGTAATGGCCCCCACCGCATAGGCCGCGCATACCCAACGACGCTTTAACGACCCCAACTTATATTCTGCCGGCACTTTATAAAAGTACGAAAATGCATCCGCCACCTGTTGCGGGGTTTGGGCGGCGGCAATACGATGCGCAATCCCGGACATATCCGACAACCGCTGGTACCCGGCATAAATTAATGCCACCGACATCCGTTCATCCAGGTTGGTGTCCGCAACAATGCGGGCCAGTTTCGGCAATGTTTCATATGTCAGATGCAGGCGCACCTGTTCGTAATTGGCATCCCGGGAATTGGCGCGGGTTTTGGATGTGTTTGGGCTTTGAACCAATTTCCCGTTTTTGTTACGGGTATATGTCCATGTGACCCCCAACCCGTTCGTATACCGGGATTCACCACGATGCAGTTTCGGCGTCGCCCGATATGTTTCCAATTCGGTTAATCCAACCGCAATTTCATACCAATGCGTATCCAGCATTTTTTTCACATCATCGGCGGTCATATATACCGGTTCAACCGACACAGGCGGCGGCGTCACATGTGTTTCGGTCCGGGCCTGCGGCGTCACATGTGTTTCGGTCCGGGCCGGCGACGCATCCCGGTCGGCATCATTTTCATTGCCATCAAACGCCCCGCCCCCATATGCCAACATGGCCATCATTGTATAATATAACGCATGACCCGACAAATTCGGATGCCGACGCACAAATGCGGAAAATTTTTTATCATTACCGTCTTTGTCTTTGCCGACCGAAATTTTTCCCAACCGGCGTTCCAATGCCCGCGTCGCATGATTATCCAGCGCAACATATTTCGATACCCAAAATAAAAATTGCAGCAACCCGGCCGTGGTTATCCCGACACCGCGCGCCACACGCCCGGCATTGGACGTTGGGGTTAATTCCTGGACCTTTTTCCGGGCGGCACCAAATGCCCGATGCGGTGCATTGACAATGTTTTCAAACTGCTTAGTCATTCAAAATCCCCCAACCTTGGTTATCAAGACCGTTCTTCCTGGGACGCGCCGATGGGCGCCCGGTCGGAAGAAACAGTGGTTACAGTGGCGACTTTGTCACCCCCGCGTTTAAATACTTTTTGTTTGGCTTTTGTGGCCATGCCCGAACCGGTGGCGTACAAATCGCGTGAACGCGCATTGGGAATATCAATTGTTTCCGCCCGGTATAAATCGGCAATTTTTTCCGGCATGACAGATTCAACCGATTGCATATCCCGCAACGGCACAAAACTGTCGGTGCGTTTGTCATATGCCGTGGGTTCTTTTATCCAACGGATAAACATCGGCGCCAAATCAAAATTAACCTGTTTGTTTTTAATCAGATGTTGTCCGCGTGCGGCGGCGTACTGCATAAAGGCCCATCCGCCCCCCATGGGACATTGAACAATTTCTTCGGGTTTGATGTCACCGGAAATCAAGCACGCTTCCAACCAGCGGCGCCAAACCAGACCGGACGCTTCGCTGTTTCCCGCCCGCAAGAAATTCGCCAATGTGTTGGCCAATTCCCGTCCGCGAATACCGCGCCGCAATGCGTCCAGCACACTGCCGACGGACATGACGGGATATTTTTCATACAGGTCGTGAACGGTGCGACTGTCCAATGAATCTTTGTCGGTGCGAAATATTTGTCGCATTGCCCACCATCTGGACCCGCATGATGTATTGGCCGCCTGGTTGTCGCGCGCCGTGGCGGCGGGAACGCCCCGCACCGGCAAAATCGGTTCCAACATATTCGGCCCGCCGTTATAAACAAAAGACGCCAATCCCAAAAATTCGCCCACCGTTAAATCCGGGCAAAATTCCGTCATCGTCCCATACATCACCATATATGTTTCTTTTTCTTCCAGATGCCAACGGGCGGCTTCGTATGCCTGGTCGCGGGTCAATGTCGGTGTGCGCGGTCCAACCGTTCCGCCCCACGGCGTTGACCGGTTGCCGATACCAATGGTCCAAAATCCCCGACTGTCTTGGTATGGTTTTAATTCAAATCCTTCGGTGGTGGCCAAAAATCCGACCAAATATGGTGTGACGGCGGACGCCTGGTCCAGGAATTCGCCAAACGTATTGCCCGCATGAATTTTGGGCGTGGTGTGTTTAACCACCTGTTCTGTGGCGGTCTGGGGGTCCACCATATGCAGCGGCACATCCATATGCGCGGTGGAATGATATCCCAACGTAAACACCCCGGCCAAGAACGCCCATTTTAATTTGTCCATGGTGCCATCGGACGCGCCGCGAACATGGCGCGCCACCCACAGCATGAACTGTGCCATATCGGTTTTTGGAACACTGAACGCTTTTGCAACTGCTTTCATAATCTATTTCTTCCCCAGGCCGGTTTTCTTGGCAATTTTGGAACGTGCACGGGCGTAATTCGGCGCGACAAAGGGATAATCATCAGGCAACCCCCATTTTGTCCGATATTGTTGGGGCGTCATATTAAATTTTCGCTGAACATAGCGACGCAGCATCACATGCCATGTCCCGTCTTCCAGACACTGGATTTTATCAGGCTGGACAGAATCTTTTATCTGTTGCGGGGTGGCCGATGTCCCGCGCAATATTTCGGTCGCATCACGCACAGCGTCCGCCATCGACAGCCCCGGATTGGCCGCAATGGCCGCCGCCGCCAGGTTTGCCACCGCCAAAGTAAATTCACTATTTTTCATTTTGTTTTTTGTTTTTTTGTACTATGATGAATTATACCACAAATCAAACCCAAATAAAAGCAAAGTAAAACCAGAATGAAACGCAGCAGTTCATCTTCGCGACCGCTTGCCGACCTGATGCGGCCGGACGTCATTGATGACGTCGTTGGCCAGACGGCTTTGTTGGGGGAAAACGGGTTGGTGCGCCGCATGGTTGACGGCGGAAAATTATCCAATTTGATTTTATGGGGGCCGCCCGGATGCGGCAAAACAACCATTGCCCGCGCATTGGCCAATTCGGTGGATATGGAATTTATGCCGATGTCGGCGGTCTTTTCCGGGACGGCGGATATTAAAAAGGCCATGGACGCCGCGCGCATGAATCGCGACATCGGCCGCAATACCTTATTATTTATCGACGAAATTCACCGGTTTAATAAAACCCAGCAAGATACCCTGTTGCCCTATTTAGAAGATGGGACGGTGGTCTTTATCGGGGCGACGACGGAAAACCCCAGTTTTAACCTGAACAACGCGTTGTTGTCGCGGTGCCATGTCGGCGTGTTACAGGGATTATCCAGCGAAGATTTATTGACATTGATGGCGCGCGCGGAAAAATTTTTGGATGCGCGTCTGCCGCTGGATACGGCGGCACGTACGCATCTGGCCCAGATGGCGGACGGGGATGCGCGATTTTTATTAAACACGGTTGAATATCTGATGTCGGCGGGATTCCAGACGGATTTAACCCCCGACGCATTGGACACAGCGGTTCAAAAGCGGGCGCCCCTGTCGGATCGGTCGGGTGACGAACATTACAATTTGATTTCCGCCGTCCACAAATCATTGCGGGCATCCGACACGGATGCGGCGCTGTATTGGACCGCGCGGATGATGACATCCGGCCAAGACCCAATGTATTTGTTCCGGCGTCTGACGCGCTTTGCCATGGAAGACGTGGGTCTGGCCGACCCGAACGCGATGCAAATCGCCCTGGCCGCGTGGCAGGTGTACGAACGCATGGGCAGCCCCGAAGGGGACCTGGCGCTGACGCAATTGGTAATTTATCTGGGCACGGCCCCCAAAAGCGTCGGTAATTACAAGGCGCAAAAGGCCGCATACGCCGCCGCGCGTGAAACAGGCAGTCTGATGCCCCCCAAACACATTTTAAATGCGCCGACCAAAATGATGAAGAATATGGGATACGGCGCCGGATACGTTTATGACCCCGACACGGCATCGGGATGCAGTGGGCAAAATTGCTTTCCGGAAACCATGCCGCGCCGTAAATTTTACCAACCCATCGAACGCGGGTTTGAACGCGAAATAAAAAAGCGTCTGGAATATTGGGACGCTTTTCGAAATAAAAAATAAATTAAATTTATCGCGACATCTGCTTGGCAATTGCGGCCAATACATCACGCAGATTGGTGCCACCATCGGTGTGCCATGCCTTGCACCCAACGCCCGCACGACGAATTAATCGTGACAACGTTGTCCCCGGCCCCAATTCATATGCCTGGGTAATATTATATGCCGGAAATTTCTGCATAATGTCATACCAACGAACACCGTGCGTCATCTGGTCCACCAGGGCGTCTTTTACATCACACGGATTGGACATGACATTGCCGGTTTGATTGGAAAACCAATTGGTTTTTGGTGCATCGACATGAATTTGATTGACCAACACACGCATTTTGTCCGCCGCCGGTTGCATCAGCGCGCAATGCGCCGGCACCGATACATTTAACATTTTCGCCATGCGGGCCCCGTTTTTCATGGCATTGTCCACGATGGCCTGTAACACGGGACGATGACCACTGATAACAAATTGGTCCACCGCATTATGGTTGGAAATTTCCGCATATCCGAAATTACCGGACGTGCGCATGACATACTGAACCTTGTCATAATCCATACCGACAATTACCGCCATGCCGGCATCACGCGCATTGGACAGTGTCATATACGCGCTGCGCGCGGCCAACATTCGAACGGCGTCGTTAATCGCCAAACTGCCCACGCAATGCAGCGCGGAATATTGTCCCATTGAATGCCCAGCCATAGCATATGCTATGGCGTGCAACGGCACGCCAAATTCGTGTTCAATCACGCGCGCGGTCGCAACCGATTGCGCGAACGTCGCCAACGAAGTGTTTTCCGGCGTATTTAATTCCGATTCCGGCCCGTCCAGGGAAATTTTACGAATGTTACAGTGGGCAATGTCCCCAACCTGTTCCAATGTGTAACGGGCCACCGCGTAATCGCGGTACATCCCCCGCCCCATGCCGACATACTGGGCACCCTGGCCGGGAAAAACAAAAATTATTTTTTCAGTCATGTCCCATATGTTGACACTAAATCTTAATATTGTCAATTTTTTATTTTTGTCAAAAAACAACGGACGCCCCACCCCATGGGCTGCGTCCGTATAGCATATTCATGTATGCCGCATCAGAACAAGATATTGACGCGGGTGCCGACCTGAACTTCGTCACTTTCGAATTCATAATCGACATGTGCCAGATACTGTGTGCGGCCGTATTGACGGATAACTTTGAAATCAATCCATTCTTGGTCATAATGTGGCTTGGTCGCCTTGCGCAGCATAAATCCCGCCCCCAATCGCCAATTGGGATTGATGCGAAAATACGCTTCGGGCGATAAATCGATATAGGCCATTCCGCGATCATCATCAAAAATCCAGCTGGTCTTTAACGTCGCGGCCAGCGTCATACCCGTCCATTGGCGCCCCATACGAATTCCGGCATAATAAATTGTGTCTGCGTATTCGGGCGTACGGACATGGGAACTGCCCCCGAATTTCAGGCCCACCAACAAATCCGACACAATGCGCGAATTGCTGTCCGATGGCCATGCCAGGCGGTAATTTCCACCGATGTCGATATTGGAAAATCCATCTTCGTCGCCATCAAAATCAAATTGATAATGCGCATTGATTCCGGCGGAAAAACGGTTGCTGAACCCGTATGACACATCCTGGCCCAGACGCAACGTACTGTCCCAAAATGACAGGGATGTCTGGGACAACACTTCGCCCAGTGCCAATCTGTACAGCGGGTCATTTGTATCATTGTCGGCCGCACGCGCTGCGCCGCCGGTCATGGCCACAATGGCCGCAAATCCGATGGATAATATTTTATGTGTAATACGCATGTGTGTTTCTCTCTCCTTGAAAATCATCGGTATTTTCACAGCCGCACCACAGCCCGCACATCATGGCGGGCATGGCGCGACCGATAACACCAATTAAGCCCTAGAAGTAAAAGATTGCCTGTAACCCGATGTTGGTTTCGGAATAACTGTCAACCTTGGCATCGCCAAAGCGCGACAATCCCGTCAACGGCGTCCCGTCGGCACTGAACGTGTTTGCACGCCAGTAATAGAATTCCAAATTCTTGTCGTCGGCACTGTCATAGATGGACGTTTTCGCATACAGATTCAACGCAAACCAATCATTGGGCTGCCAACCGATGGCGGCCTTGATGCTGGCCTGGTTATGCCAATCGTAATTTCCAAAAATACCTTCGACATTCAATGTCCAATCTTCGTCCAGAACACTGAATACGCCGATGCCCCCTTCGACATAGACGGCATTGTCGGTATTGGATTTATATGCGACGAACATGGTTGCATCATATCCTTCGCCGTCTTTGCCGCTGACGCCGTTGCCGTACGCATTGCCGTCCAAATCAACATACCATCCGCGCAGCAATCCGTAAATTGTGGATTTGCCGTATTTGTAACCACCCTTAACATCCAAGATAAAATTGTTGGAAATATCTTTTTGATGCTGATAATAACCGGACAATGTCGCAATCCATTTGTCATTGTCGACAAAGCGCCACTGTGCCCCCAATCCGAACATGTTCAGTCCATCGTCATCCATTTTATCATCGGGACCGTTGGACCATTCAAATTTATATTTCGAAAAATCATATTTCAACATACCCAAAACCGCAATACGGTCCGTGATACCATAGCTGAAATCTTCTTTAATCGAAAACTGCTTCATATCCCATTTGCCGGACGCTTCGTTCAATGTTAATGCGGCACCGTCGGCATCATGAATAATGGTTGTCGGATTGCTGAACGCAATATCGTATGAATTCATATTATAAGACAAATCCGTGATGGACCCAAACTTGCCCTTTAACGGTTGGAAAAACGGATGCGCCAGATAATATTTACGGCGGGCCGTTGTACGTGCCGTTTCCGCACGCGATGTGCGTACGTTTGCGGTGGTGGCGGCGCGACCGGAATTGTCATATTGTTTGTACAACGCACTGCGCTTGGTCGGTGCGGTGTAATATAAATCACCCGCGTCCTGCATATCATATGTACGTGTGGACGTGCGTGTTTCATATTTTTGATAATTCACATTCTGGCGGGTGCGCGTGGCGGGCCCACCTGTCAAATCCGCACTGGACGCGGCGCGCATACCGGAATTTGTGGCCGCCCAAACCGGGGACATACCGAAAACAGCGACCGCCCAGATAAACAAAGACATTTGCTTTTTCATGATTAAAATTCTCCTTTTGTCCATGATTATATCATAAAAGTCCCCGTCAAAAAAGTATAAAAAACACCGGCAAATGCCGGTGGATTTTTATCATAAAATGTGCCGTTTGTTATTGGCGTCGGGGGGGCTGACGATACCTTCGGCCTCCATCCGTTCCATGAATGTGGCGGCCTTGTTATATCCCACCCCCAAACGGCGCTGAATATATGAAATGGTCGGTTTTTTATCCCGGATAACGCATTCTTTGGCCTGGGTATACAGGTCGGCGTCTTTGTCCCCTTTGGACGGGGGCATGCCCGGGATGGACGCGGCCGCGGCGCCCCCGTCATCACCGTCGGTCACACCGGCGGCAAATTCCGGTTCGCCTTGCGCACGCAGGAAATCCGCCACACGCGTCATTTCATCATTATCAATAAACGCCCCGTGGATACGCACCGGAACGCGGCCGGCTTCGCTGAACAACATGTCCCCGCACGCCAACAATTGTTCCGCGCCCTTTTCCCCCAGTGTTGTCATACTGTCAATATTACTGCGCGCCTGGAACGAAACGCGGGTCGGGAAATTCGCCTTAATCACGCCGGTGATGGTCGTCGCGTCCGGACGCTGGGTCGCCATGACCAAATGGATACCCGCCGCACGCGCCTTTTGCGCCAAACGCTGGACACATGCTTCGACATCTTTACGTGCGACACCCATCAAATCGGCAACTTCGTCGATAATGATAACCAAATACGGCATATCGGATAAATCAACTTCTTGGGTTTCGAATTCCAACGCGCCCGTTTCCGGATCCGTACCAACGGCAACCTGGCGCGTCATAACTTCGCCGGCGGCACGTTTCTTGGCCACCATTTCGTTATACCCTTCGATATTCTGAACGCCCATGAATTGCAATTGCTTATAACGTTCTTCCATTTCACGGACCGACCATTTCAATGCGTTGACAGCCGCATTCGCATCCAATTTGACCACCGGTGTAATCAAATGCGGAATATCATCCCAGAACCCGAAATCCACCCCTTTTGGGTCGATAATCATCAATTTGCACTTATCGGGGGTAAAATGATACAGCACCGACATAATAATTGATTGTACGAACACAGATTTCCCAGACCCCGTGCGCCCGGCAATCAGCATGTGCGGCATTTTGGCCAAATCAAAATACATCGGATTACCGCCGATATCCACCCCCAACGCCAACGGAATGCGATACTTGGAATTTACAAATGTCGGATTTTCAACCAATCCGCGGAAACGCACCGTTTGCCGGTTTAAATTCACCATTTCAACCCCGATATAATTCGTGCGCGGAATATGCGCGATACGAATGTTTTCGGTTGCCATGGCGCGGGTCATATCTTTGACCGTATCGGTGATTTTTGCAATACGCATCCCGGTATCGGGTTCAAATTCATACAGGGTTACAATCGGACCGGGCTTGATACCGGCAACCTTGCCGTATACGCCGAATTCTTCAAAATGCGCTTCCAGTGCGACGGCATTACGCTTTAATTCCGGGGTGACAATGTTTTTACCAAACGCTGATTTTTCCAAGAACAACGGGTCGGGCAATTCATATTCACGCGTCCCGTCGGCGTCGGTCGCCGCCACAGACGCCGTCGGCGCGGCAATCGCGGTACTGCGCCGGCGCGGCAACAGGCGCCGCTTTTTCCGCGGCGCGGGCGCGTCTGTATCGGATGCGGCCACATCGTCATCATCCACATCGTCTGCATCTGCGTCATCGTCATCTGCATCCGCGGCATCCACCGCAACCGCCGCCGGACGCGTCAGATGGAACACCGACAAAATCCACCGCATCACGCGCATGGTGCCACGCAAAACCTGGACCACGTGCGTCCATGTGATATGCAAAATCACCCCGCCCAGCATCACAAACAGCCCCAGCGCCAAAATCCCGACCAGAAATCCCCATCCGCCAATCAACGCCCCGATATCCGAGGCCACAATTGCGCCCATCATCCCGCCCAGCGTCATTGCCGGCGCCACCAGGCCAAATCCGGCCGATGCCGCACAAATCGCAATAAATCCACGCAACAGGTTATATTCCGGGGCGCGTTCTTCGCCCCACCCCATCGCCAACGACAATCCAAATCGCGCAATGCACAAAAACAAAAACAGCGCCGGCACAAACCCGATAACATACCGCACCGGCCCGACAATTTGACCAACCACCCCCTGGGGGCCGAACGTACTGGCGGCGGCAAAGCCATCCAAATACGGATTGTGCCAAAACAATCCCCCGACCAACCATAATCCCACCACCAGCAATGCGCCGCCAACCGCGCGCAGCACCAGATTCTTTAACGCACCGGAAACACGTTCCGGCAAAAACTTTGCTTGACTTTCCATGATTGGGATTTTACCACAAAAAAAGAAAAAATCACAGACCTTTCATCATAAAAAGACGCCCCAATCGGGGCGCGGGCTTAAATCAGATATTTCTTTAACGTGGCCTTGGTAAAATCGGCCATAACCATCCCGACAAAGGCCCCGATTAACACGTCCGTCGGCCAATGGGCCCCCACCGCGACACGCGACACCCCAATGACAATCGCCAACGTCCATGTCATCCACTTAATCCGCGGGGCCAACATTCCCATCATCACCAATGCGGCAAACGATGCGGTCGTATGACCCGACGGCATGGAATTAAACGCCCATTCGGTATTAAACGGAAAAAATCCGGTCAAGCCCAAGGCTTCATAAAATATGGGACGCGCCCGACCGACAACAAATTTTATCATCCCCGCAACCAGGCATGACGAAACGATAGAGCAAAATATAAAAAACGCATAACTTGTCTTTGTTTTTTGCAGAAAATCCGTATAAAAAACTGTCAAGCTTAACCGATTTCTGTCATTTCTGAATTTTGGTGTTGATTTCAGTGCTTTTTTAACATAAAACATCACCACCAAAACCGCCGTGATAATCAACCATACTTTGGCCTGGAAAATGTCGCCCATTGTACGAAACAGTGCGCAATCAAATTCCCGCACAAACAGAAATAACGGCCGGTCAATCCATGCAATTCCCAGCGCGCACAGCACCGCCGTGACAACCGTTGCCACACCCAGTAATCGCCATTTAATTGTATTGTCATGTCGTAAAAACATTTTCGCCCCCAACCTGTTCCGTTATTCGGCCATCAATTTGTTATAAACTTTTTTATCCGTCAAAATCTTGACCGCAACCGCCGCCGCCAATGCGTCTTCGTCGGCGCCACTGGTAATCGACGGACATCCGCGACGAATATCGGCCACCGGAACTTCGTCGGCGCGATTAAAATCCTGGGCCCGGAAATCGTTGTTTACCACGTTTAAGAAAAACGCATCCTGTTGACCGCCTGTGCGGATATTGGACAGACACACCAACGGAAATATCCCGCGGCCGTCAATGGCGCGCCCCGTTCCCGTTTTAATGGATTTATTTAACAATTCCAGCGCCCCGCCATTTTCCAAATCAATACGCGTTGCGATACGCGCACTGCCGGCGGTGGGGGTTCCAACCAAAACAGCGCGATTGTTTTCATATAATGCGGCGGCAATGGCTTCGGCTGTGCCACGGGTCATATTGGACACCAAAACCACAACGGGAACCTGGGTCACTGCGCGACCACCGGGGACCACTTCGACTTCGGCGCGGGCAGTTTCAACAATACGCATGACCGGCACCGCCCCGACAAACAATCCCGCCAGTTTGGCCGCCGCGCGTTCATTGTCACCGGCCGCACTGCGCAAATCCAAAATAATGCCCGATACACTGTCGGCATATTGGGCCAACGCTTCGTTAACAATCGCAACCGCCCCGTCGGACACACGATGCACAATAATTTCCAACAACCCCGGATTATCCCCGTTGCCCCGACGATACACCACATCGGCATCGGCCAAAACAATCGTTGCCCGACGCAATACCACATGACGCGTTCCCGTCGGTGTTAACAGTGTTATCTTGGACGTTCCGGAATTAAATCCCGCCATGACAGATGCCAAATCCGCATCCGACATTTTTGTAACGGGCGTACCGTTGATTTCGGCAATAATATCCCCAACCATAATACCGGAAATGTCGGCGGGCGCCCCCTTGTACACGCCGGTAATACGGAAATTACCACGGTCGTCACGCGCCCCTTCCAGTCCGACACTGGTCAAGATGCGGCGGTCTTCGGACATTTCGGCGGCCTGGGAATAAATATATCGGCCGTTTTCATCCACCCCACGCATTAATGTATCGACAACCATTTGATACATTTCACTTTCGGTTGCGCCGCGCAACGCCGCATCACGTTCGCGCAGTTTTAACAACAACGCGGTGGTAATCTGGCCAAAGCCATCCCAATCGCGGGCCGCGGGCCGCGGATAATTGGCGATAATGGAATCACGCCAAACCAAGACCACACGGTCATCCGTCACCGCAATATGTGCATCGGGATTTAATTTTTCCAGACTTTCGATGGCGACATTGACGTCTTTGCCGGCCCAGCTGACGCTGTCCAGTTTTTTATAGATATCGGTAAACACCGCCGATACGTCAAACACATTCAGACCATTTTGGACCGGTTCGTCGGGATGGAACAGTTCCGCCGCATGCGCCCCGCCCGCGCAGACCAAAATTGCCCAGAAAAAGAATCCAATCAATCTCATGTCCTGTGGTCCCCCCTGTGTTTGACGTCGGCGCGTTTTAATATTCCGTTTCGCGCAGGTTAAAGTGATACAGAATCACGTTTGAAATATAGATACTGGTGGCGGTCCCCATCACAATGGCAAACGTCATCGCAATGGCAAATTCCTGTAACATGACACCACCGAACATATACAGTCCGACCATGGCCAAAATGGTGGATACACTGGTCATGATGGTACGACGGAACATTTCATTAATCGACAAATCGATTAATTCCGACATCGGCATTTTGTGATACTTTTTGATATTTTCATCAATTCGGTCGTAATTCACAACTTTATCATTAATGGAATACCCAATCCCCATCAAGATAACGGCAATGGACGTCTGATTGAATTCCAGACCCGCCACCGAAAAGAAACCGAACATCAAAATAAAGTCCAGCACCAGTGACACAAAAGACCCGACCGCATAACCCCCGCGGTAACGAATCCAGATATAAACACTCATCAACACGAACGATACCAAGATGGCCAAAATCCCGCCGCGAACCAATTCACCGCCGATTTTTGGGCCGACGATTTGAACCTGGGAATATTGCACATTATCCCCCAGGATGTTTTTAATTTCGCGAACGCGTTCGTTCTGTTGGGCGTCCGTCGCCCCCTTGGGCAGGCCCACGCGCACCAGGATAGAATTACCGTCAACCGATTGCAATTCCGGGCTGAATTGGGACAGCGCACTGCGCATTTTATCAATGGTGTAATCGGCGGTGACGGGTGTCACTTCCATCGATATACCGCCGGCAAAATCAATCCCATAATTCAATCCGCGTGTCGCCAGTGACACAATCGACAACGCAACCAAGATACCGGATACCCAGTACGACAGTTTGCGATATTTCATAAAATGCAGTTTCATGTCAAATACTCCTTACCTTATCATCCGGGCATTTATTCTTTGATAAATCCGATTTTCTTGTTCCGGCCATTCATGTACCAGTCAATCAATACCTTGGACAGCAACAGGCATGTAAACAACGTTGTCACCACCCCAATCGACAGCGTTACCGCAAATCCACGGATGGGACCCGCACCGAACTGGAACAAAATCAACGAACAAATCAAGTTGGTCAAATTCCCGTCCAAAACGGTCTTGGTCGAACGATGGAATCCGTTGTCGACCGCACGTAATGTGGGGCTGCCGGCGCGCACTTCGTCACGGATGCGTTCGAACGGCAAAATATTCGCGTCCACCGCCATTCCCAACGTCAACACAATCCCTGCAATTCCGGGCAATGTCAATGTCGCCCCAAACAGCGCGGACACACCGATAATCATGGCCAGGTTCACCAGCAAAACAATGTCTGCAATCACACCGAAACGACGGTAAAAGACAATCATGAAAATCATCACGAACAAGACCCCAACCGCAGACCCGATTTTACCGGCGGCGATGGTATCGGCCCCCAGGCCCGCGCCCACAGTGCGTTCTTCGATAACCGACAACGGCGCAGGCAACGCCCCGGACCGCAACAAGACCGCCAAATCTTTGGCCCCCTGTAAATTAAATCCGCCGGAAATCTGGCCACGGCCGCCCGGGATGGGTTCACGGATGGTCGGCGCAGACAACACACGCCCGTCCAGCACAATGGCAAAGCGTTCCCCAACGTGTTCGGTCGTCAATTTGGCAAAGCGCCGCGCACCCGCCGCATCAAACGATGTTGTCACCACCGGCATGTTGTTCTGGTCGAAATCGGCCTGGGAATCTTTCAGGCTTTCGCCGGAAACTTCCACGCGGCTGTATACGGCCACGCGCTGGTCGGGTGCATCCATATACGGCAAAAATTCTGTCCCGGCCGGGGCGCGACCTGTGGCCACCTGGTCGGGCGAAACGCTTTCGTTGACCAAATGGAATGTCATTTTCGCGGTCTGGCCAATCAAATCCTTGATATGTTCGGGATTGTCCACACCCGGCAATTGAATCAGGATATATTTACCGCCCTGGCTTTGGATGGACGGTTCCTTGGTTCCCAATGCGTCAATACGACGACGCACGATTTCAATACTGCGCGACAACGCGTCGTTAACCATTTCCTGTTTCTGTTTTTCCGAATACGACAACGTTATCGTACGCCCATCGGAATTGATGTCGACCGTATTGCCCAACACGCTTTTCAAGCGGCCCTTGGCACGTGATACATCATCACCGTCGCGCACAACAAACGACACCGTCCCATCGACATTGCGCAGATTGGAATAACGGACAACACCTTTGTCACGATCAATCAAAGCCGCACGGGTTTCTTCATACAACTGGGCGGATTTTTCCTGGAACATGGTTTTGGTGTCCACTTCCAACAATAACTGCGCCCCGCCCTTTAAATCCAATCCCAACGGAATCGGACGAATCCACGACGGGAAATAACGCGCCGCAGACGGCACCATGGTCGGCACCGCCAACAATACACCGAACACGGCGATAAAAATAATGGCCAGCTTTTTAAACATATCTTTCTACCCTTATGCTTTTGCTTTTTCTTCCACACCTGCGACAGCCGTTTTGCTGACTTCGATGACGACACCCTTGGCAATTTCCAATTCAATTGTTTTGTCGCCGATTTTCTTAATCGTGCCGTAAATACCGGCCGCCATCACGCGGTTGCCAACCTGTAACGAATCCAGCATTTTCTGGTATTCGGCCATACGCTTTTTATTCGGGCGCACCATAAACAGGTACAAAATCCCCAGCACGACCAAACAATACATAACCATCCCCCAGATGTCACCACCGGTGGCTGTCTGCGCCACGGTATCGATTGTG
This sequence comes from Alphaproteobacteria bacterium, assembly GCA_029059055.1. GTDB lineage: Bacteria > Pseudomonadota > Alphaproteobacteria > Rs-D84 > Rs-D84 > Enterousia. The sequence continues at coordinate 72,946 of JAIDWS010000004.1, read as the reverse complement.
GCGTTTGTAACTTCGTTCATGAAATCTCCTTTACTATTATGGCTTCACAATAGTAAAAAAATGGCGGACTGTAAAGGAAATAGTTAGTGTTTTCAGATACGTTCAAACATCGCGTCCAGGTCCGCCACCGGAATGATTTTATATACCGGTCGACCATGATTACACTGGCCCGCGCGGGTGGTCCGTTCAACGTCGCGCAGCAACGCATCCATTTGGTCAAAATCCAGCTTCTGGCCGGCACGCACCGAATGATGACATGCGTAATTGGCCAGCTTTAAATGCAACCGTTCATGTAATTGTGACGAATGTCCGTATGCGGCGACTTCGTCCGCAACCGCGCGCAGAACCGCCGTCCAATCCAGATCCCAATCGGCGGGCTTTTCAAAAATCGCGATGGCATCATCACCGAACGCGTCCAGATGCAACCCGCACGCACGCATTTCGTCGGCAACCGTCAAAACCGCCGCTACATCTTCGGCACGCAAATTGACGATGATGGGGGTTAATAACGGCTGTACCTTAATCGACCGATTGCGCAGGTGTTCATACGTAATGCGTTCATGGGCCGCATGTTGGTCCACAATAACAAATCCGTCCGCACATTCGGCCAAAATATATTTATTGCCAAATTGCCCGATAACATGCCCCAGGGGACGCGTCGCGGCATCATCCACAACATCCGTGGCCGGTTGTGGGACGTGGGTGGATACATCGGCCGACGCCATGCGCGGCCGCATGGCCGGGGCCGGGGTCGCACCCCCGAACATACCAAACGAATGACGCGGTTGCGGTGCATGCACCGCGCGCACCATGGGGCTGGAAAACGGAATTTCAAAATGTTGCGCCGTTGGTCGCGGGGCCGGCGTTGCATCCGCCATCGCGGATGGGGATACAACCTGGGACAATGTATCGCGAACCATTGTCTGGGCCAATGCGTCACGCAAAGTTTTAACCATAAATCCACGCACATGGGCGGGTTCCAGAAAATGCACTTCGGTCTTGGCGGGGGAAACATTAACATCGACCGAACGCGTATCCAGCGTCAGATACAATGCGCACAGCGGAAATTCACGTGCATGCATGACATCCATGTATGCCGCCCGCAGGGCGCCGACCAAAACCTTGTCCTTAACCGGGCGGCCATTGACAAACAAATACTGGTCCACCGACGATGCGCGCCGCAATGTCGGTTCGGATATAAACCCGCGCAAACGCAACGTATCGTTCGAAGACGACACCGCATCCACATCCAGCATGCGTCCCGAAACATCGTCCCCCATAACGGCCACAATGCGGTCGGCCATATCTTGGTTTTTGGGATAACGCCATTTATTGTTCAATGTAAATCCAACATCGGGACGGGCCATGGCCAAACGCTTTATCACATCAACCACAGACATCATTTCCGCCCGGTCGGCCCGTAAAAACTTTAACCGTGCCGGCGTTTTGCCAAACAAATTCGCCACCCGAATGCGCGTGCCGGTTTCCCAATCACTGGGGCGGACATCCATGGTATTGCAATCCAACCGCCACCCATGCGCATCGCCGGCCCGACATGTGTCAATCGTCATATCCGACACAGATGCGATGGACGGCAACGCTTCGCCGCGAAACCCCATATACGTAATGTTTAACAAATCATCATCGGGCAATTTGGATGTGGCGTGACGGGTCACACTTTTTTCCAAATCATCACGCGTCATGCCGCATCCGTTGTCAATCACGGTTATCATCGTTCGGCCGCCGTCGGCAACGTCGACAATAATTTGGTCCGCCCCCGCATCCAGCGCATTTTCAACCAATTCTTTGACCACAGACGCGGGACGTTCCACCACTTCACCGGCGGCGATTTGATTAATCAGAAATTCGGGCAAAACGCGAACAGGCATGGGCGGGCGACTTAATTTTTAAACTTTACATCCAAAATTTCATATTCGCGTTCACCCGACGGCAAACGCACCACACATGTATCACCAACGCATTTACCAATCAACGCGCGTCCAACCGGCGACGTACATGAAATAACGGACCGGCCGTCTGATTCAATATCGGACAAAATCCGGCACTGCATCCGGTTTCCATCTTCGTCTTCGGCGGTGACCAACGCCCCAAAGACCACGCGGTCCCCCGTCAGACTGTCCACATCGATAACAGACGCATTTTCAACGACCCCTTCGATAAATGCGATACGCTTATCAATTTGACGTTGTTTTTCCTTGGCCGCGCTGTAATCGGCGTTTTCAGACAAATCCCCCAGCGACCGGGCCCATTGAACAACTTCCAATATTTCGGGGCGTTGAACTTCCTTTAAATCCTTTAATTCTTTCAACAGCGCGTCAAAACCGGCGCGCGAAATTGGCTTCTTTTCCATGATACAAACCTTATCGTCTTTGCAAATTTTCGCTTATGATAGCAGTATTCATTTTAATTTTGCAATTGTCAATTCAACAGGCTATACTTTTGAATATGTTCAGATTTACGATTTTAACCCGATTTTTAATGCGCCGCTTTTTCAGCGGGGTTGGCCTGGTCATGCTGGTGGTGGGCGGAATTATCTTTGCGGTGACGTTTGTGGAACGGTTGCCGTCAAATCCGACGGTCGGGGCGGCAATGTTGGAATCTTGGATTCGTCTGTTGGAATATGTGCCGCTGTTTTTACCGCTGGCGGTGTTTATGGGGACGTTGGTGGCGTCATATAACCTGACGAAATCAACGGAAAGCATTATTGTATCCAGTGCGGGTCTGTCCCCGTACCAGGCGGCCCGGCCGTTTCTGGTGGGGGCGGCGTTGATTGGCGTTTTTGCCACGACCGTGGTCAACCCGTATTCGGTTAACATCAGTCGTCAAAACATCACCGCCCACCAATTGAAATTGGTTGACGGGGCCATCTGGCTGCGCGAAGCGTCGGATAACGGATACATCACGATGCAGGCCAAAGATATGCATGTCGGGAAAAACCAATTGACATTTGACCACGTGACCCTGTTTACCCAGAACGCAGATTTCAAATTGACCCAGCGGGTCGTGGCCGATACGGTCACACTGACCGATGACGGATTGTCCGCCGAACATGCCCAGATGTGGGGCCCGAACGCCACACGCACCGTCGGGGCATTTCACACAGAAACACGTTTAACACCGCAAACGGTTCTGGACAGATATCTGCAACCCGACCAAATTTCATTCTGGCAATTGCCGTCATTTATCAAAAAAATGGAAAGCATCGGCGTATCTATGCGTGGCCACTGGGTGCAACTGTGGACATTGCTGTTTTTACCGCTGACGATGATTTCAATGGCAACATTGGGGGTGGCGTTTTCCCAGACCAAACAGCGTCGTAATTACAGCTTTGGCGTGAAATTCGGGCTGGGTATTATCACATGCTTTGCCCTGTATTTTCTGGTGAACATGTTCAATGCGTTGGGGGCGACCGGGGCATTGCCAACATTGCTGGCCATTATTGCGCCGCCGCTGATTATCATTGCGGCCGCCGGCACATTTATCGCCAGTTTTGACACGATTTAATTCAATGGGGGACAACACATATGCCGATTAAGAAAAAGCACACCACGCGCAATCAAATCATTATCTGGGCCATTGTGGTCGTGATTGTGGCGCTGATGATTATTTCGTTTTCACCTGTATCGCACATGACGGAAATCGTTCTGTATCCATGAATTACATCGATATTTTCTTAGAAGCGTTGATTGCGGAACGGGGGCGCAGCAAAAAAACCATCGCGGCATATGGCACAGATTTGCGATTGGCATCCGACGCATTGGGGGATTTGACCACGGCAACGGCCGACGATTTGTCGGGGTATTTGGCGTCGCTGGACGAACGCCCCACATCCATCGCGCGCAAGGCATCCGCCATGCGGGGGTTTTACAAGTTTTTAATGCTGGAAAAAATCATTTCCGAAAATCCCGCCGCCGACATTGAATTGCCCAAGCGTCAAAAAAATCTGCCGAAATATTTAAGCCCCGATGAAATCGAATTATTAATATCGTCGGCCGGCGATGTCCGTCATACGGTTCGTCTGCGCGCGATGATGGAATTGGTGTACGCATCGGGATTGCGCGTATCGGAATTATGTGAATTACCCGTCACCGGTATTTTAAAGGGCGCCCTGTTAATCCACGGCAAGGGTGCCAAAGAACGCATTGTCCCCATGCACGATACAGCCGCCGCCGCACTGGCCAAATGGATGGAATTGCGCCCGGACATGCCGCCGGGTTCCCCCGGTGCGAAATACGTTTTTCCATCGGGCGGCAAATCGGGCCACATTACCCGCGACGGATTTTTCAAGATTTTAAAAAAATGCGCGGTTTTGGCCGGCATTGACCCCGCCCGGGTCAGTCCGCACGTTCTGCGCCATTCGTTTGCGTCACATTTGTTGGCGGGCGGCGCGAACCTGCGCGCGATACAAACCATGCTGGGGCACGAAGATATTTCGACCACCCAAATTTATACGCACGTTATGCCGGACCGGTTGGTCCAAACCGTGCAAGACCATCACCCATTGGCACACAAGGAATTTTAACACATGATAAAGAAATGCGACCATACTGGATGTACCAAGGCCGGAACATGCCGCGCGCCCAAATCGCGCGATTTAAAAGATTATTGGTTTTTCTGTCGGGAACACGCGGCCGAATACAATAAAAATTGGAATTATTACGCGGACATGACGCCCGATGAAATCGAAGCGGATTGGGAAAAACAGACATTCGGCGCGGCCCTGAAAGACAAAACCCAGGCCAACACTGATGCGGCGGATTACGCCAAATTCATCAACGATTTTTTAACCGGCCGCGCGGCATTCGACCATGTGGCACCGAAAAAATCCGTTCCATCGCAAATTGTCGCCGCGTTAAAGGTACTGGATTTACCCATGTCCGCATCGTGGCGCGACGTTGGTGTCCGATACCGCGCATTGGCAAAAAAATACCATCCCGACACGGCCGGAAACGCCAAAAATGCCGCCGAACAATTTGCCCGGATTTCCAGCGCATACGACACATTGCGCAAACATTTTGGAAAAAAATAAAACGCCCCGTGGGGCGTTTTTAATTACACCAATAACTGTTGCCGAAATATTCGCCGGAACCGCTGGTATCGCTGAACCGGGTGCCGGATGCGATATGACATGATGTCTGTTTCGTATCACCAACATCGTTGGTTCCGGTCAAATTACTTTCTGTCGGACAACGCGTACACGTCATTGACGCACCACTGCCCCCCGATTGATAATACCCCGCCGCACATCCGTATTCTGTATAATCGCGAACCTGGCATGTGTATTGGTTTTCAACAGCGTTGCTATCTGGGGCATTCTTGACATACCGACTGACGCGGTTTGATCCGATGGACACCCAATTTTCCGTGGTATCCAAACAATTACATAAGCTGCAAGTAGATGCAGTACTTGCCGAATTCGCGGTCACACAAAATGTTTTGGTATTGTCATCGATTGTATCTGAAAAATAACATCCGCTGCCACTAAACGACATTCCCGGCATACACATATCCGTCACGTAATGCGGCGCCGGATTTTGATCGGCCCCGCATCGGCATATAATCACCCTGTGTCCCTGGTCAGAACATATTGCACCGGGATTTTCCAGCGCATACATTTCATCATTACGGGTCATATTGAACGTTGCCCCCCATACCGGCATCACCACCATCATCAGCGCGGGCAACCCGACCATCACTTTGAAATTCATTTTACATCCCCCAATTTGCAAAACAAAAACCACCGTCATTTTCAGGTGGTTGGAGGTTCGAAACAATTATCAAGAATTGTGGGCTTATTCAGATATATCGCCACCCTCCAACCGATGGTTGGGGGTTGAACAGTTGCCCAAATGCACACGCCATCGGATGTTTATCCGATGGCGCCGCAATTTGAAAACCGTCCAGATTTTTATGCGACGCGTCGCATCTTGATAAAGGGTTTCGACACCCCGCCAACGGAACACCCGTCGGCACATCTATTTTGGAAAAAATCCAGTTGTGTGTAAAGAAAAAAACGCCCCACCGGGCGTTTTTTTACATAACGGCCATTTTGGCCATTTCATCCCGGAACAGTTCCGGTTGCGTTTCGGTGCGTTCAAAACTTTTGACAAACAAATAATCGCTGAGTCTGTTTAAGTACTGAATCACCGGTATCAAATTCATGCCGTATTTTTCCGCATCCGGCACCGCGCGTTCTGATTCCATCATCGCGACCACCAAGCGTTCCGACCGGCGACATATCGCCCGCGCCAGGGACACGTATCCGCGCGGATTGATAAAGTGCGGCGGAATCGAATTATTATGCCCCATGATATAATTTTCCAATTCCCACAAATGCTGGGCAACGCGGCGTTCATCCACATTTTTGTAATAAAAATATCCCATTAATTCGGACAAAAACGTCTGGATATCATCAAACGCATCGCCCGCCACCCCCAACGCGCATGACAATTCATCAATTGTTCCCATGATTTCAATCACAGGATGCGTCTTGCTGGCCATCCGGTCCGGATTTAACTGGGTCATCCCTTTGTCCCCGGATTTTGTTGTTATCAATGCCATTTCATCTCTCCGCACGTATGGGCGGGGAACGCCCCGCCCGATGTATCATCATCAGACCAATTCACATCCGCCGGCGTGGCACGCAGCTTCGGCACCGAAATTGACGAAGTTCTTTTCTTCTTCGATTCTTTCCAGATGCAAATTCGGCACGTTTGCGGCAAACGCCTTGTACGCGTCTTCGTTGGTGTCTTCGAACGGGGCCTGGATATATGTCGCGTCCGAATACGGCAATAACGAAATACCGGTGTATTTATCGCGGTTTGCCCACATCCATTCACGCACATCGTCCCATTCATGATTCTTGACATTGCATGTGCATGACACGTTGTTGTAATTTTCCCCGCGCACATGCCCCGGCACAATCCAGTTTTCAAACATGAACTTTACACGATCCAAGAATTGCAACGCGGTTTCATTGCGCCGTGTAACCGCCCCGTCGGGTGCGCGGATAACCATGGAAATCACACCGTTTTTGTCCGGATTCATTTGTTCGTCTTCGATTAAATCCGGGAAATTTTCAACCATGTATGCGTACAGCGGTTCCATTTTATTCACGCGCAAACGGCGGATATAATGTTTCGCATGCCACGGGTGAATCCCACTGGACGTTCCCAAAACCAACGAACCGGTACCATCGGGCTTAATCGTTGTCAAACGGTCTGCGGTTTTAATACCGATGGCCGCGGCCGTATCAGAATTGCCCCGTTTTACTGCATCGACCGCCGCCGCAAAATCCAGCGCAGTCAAATCCGGATGCGATGCAATCCCCGTCAAAGACACACCGATTAATGCCATATCTTCGGCATTTTCTTTCCATTTGGGATCGATGTATTTAAATTCTGTGTACGATGCCTGTAACGTCCCCAGCACAGCCGCATAATAAACGCGTTCGTTAAAGTCATCCTGGGATTCAACACTGCCCAGATTAACAGACGTCAGGTTACAGAACCCCTTGGACGGCATGGAAATTTCACAGCATGGATTAACCAGCCAGTCGTTCGCATTCGTCCACACCACGCCCGGTTCCCCACATCCGGATTTCTGGCACTGGGTAAAGACTTTATCAAAATCTTCGCGGGTGGTTGTGGCCCGGTCGAATTGGACCGAATTATTGGCCAACGCACGTTGGGGATTTTCTGTCCAGAATTCACCTTCTTTGGCGTGCAGCATTAATTCATCGTCTTTGTCAAACAAACAAATCATCGAACTGCGACGAACGCCCCCGGCCAGAACCGCTTCGGAAATAAAGCAGCAAATGTCATAACAATCCAGCGACGTCAGACGTTTCGCCCCGGCGGCAACGCGCGCATCCAGCAATTTCTGGACATGGTCCAACGTGGTGCGCAACGGTTCCGGTCCCGGGGCCGCACACATACTGGAATGAATCAACGCCCCCTTGGGCCGGATTGGCGACAGGTCAAATTCAATATCATCACCGGTCACAAAATACGCATTGAACAGCGCGCGTGTGCAATCGGCCCACCCTTCGATAGAATCTTGGGGTTTAAAAACGGTCCGCTGTCCGCTGCGCGGTGCAAAATCCGGCAATTTATCAATAAAGTTACGCCGTACGGAAAACCCAACCCCACATCCGCATAATAACAGATAGAACAAATCGGAAAACGCCGCAATCGAATCAATCCCAATCGCAGAACAGTTGTACATACGCGCATTATTTTGGAAAATCCCATATCCCCCGAATTGCATCGACCGCATGGACGGCAAAATCTTTTTTTCCAGAACCAATTCATAGGCGCGTTCAATCTTGTCCGCAATCTGTGGAAACCGCGTCATGTGCATTTGTTTATTGCGTTCGATGGTTTCGGCCCACGTTTCACGCCGCTTTTTTTCCGGCATGTATTTGGAATATTTCATGTAATACGTTAAATCAGACAACAGCTTCAAAGATTCATTCATGTCTGGCGCCCTTCCCTTTGCCTTGGTTTGCCTGTTTTCTTTTTGGGTCCCCCGCAGCCAAAAAATCAACAGATAGTGTTATTATTAATGATTCGAACACAATATATAGTATTCACAACCCTGTCCGGCAAAAAAAATTTAATGGTGTATCATTATTTTTCCTTGACTTAATATCATGCCCGTTTTCCGCCGTATTGGGCGCATCCCGAATCAATAAAAAACAGTACAAAAAACGGCTTCGTATCAATATTTTGATGAATTTATTCTTTTTTTGACCTATATCTTGGGAAACAAATCGTAAAAAATCCCCCAACCGGGGGATTTTTTTACCGCGATGAATCGCATCGCTTAATTTTTGGTGTTCAGGTATGCAATGGCATCCATGGCGGCACTGCACCCGGTGCCGACGGCGGTCGCAATCTGCATTTTAATTTCAGATTGAACGTCACCGGCAACAAACATACCCGCCGGCAATTCGGCCGGGATTAATCGGCCCATATGGTCACGGCGTACATCTTCGGTCAGATAATCCGTGTTGGCTTCGTGGCCAATCGCAACAAAGATACCGTCGACAACCATTTCCGCATCATCGGTTGTGGTGACCACCAACTGGTCGGAATCGGCGGCCGGGGCGATTTTCTTTAAATCCGTATTAAACAGACATTCAATATTGTCGCGTTCAGATACGCGGTTGCGCAATACGGCTTCGGCGCGGGTGAATGCCCCCTTGCGGTAAACGATTTTCACGGTCTTGGCAATATCGGCCAGATACAGCGCGTCGTTCAATGCACTGTTGCCGCCGCCCAGAACGATAACCGTTTTGTCGGTATAGAAAAATCCGTCGCATGTTGCGCAATACGACACGCCCTTGCCCATTAATTCGCGGGCGCCATCGATTTCCAATTTGCGCGGGGATGCACCGGTTGCGATGATAACGGTTTTGGCAACGTATCTTTTGTCATTGTCGCACAAAACATTAAATCCGGTTTCCGCATCGCCGGAAATGTTTTTCGCAGACGCAAAGACCACTTCGGCACCGAAAGTTTCGGCCTGTTTTTTCATAAATTCGGATAATTCCAAACCACTGCCGGCCCACCCGGGATAGTTTTCCAAAACTGCAATCCCGGCCGTTTGACCGCCCAAACGGTCGCCCCCCAGAACCAGTGTCTTTTTATTTGCACGTGCGCAATACAGCGCCGCCGTCAGGCCCGCCGGACCCGACCCCAAAATAATAACATCATACATTTCCAGCATGAAAAATCTCCTTATGTTCGGGGCCAGCATAACATAACCAATCCAATCGCGCAAATTAAAATAAAAAGATGGATTTTCACGTATCAATGCGATATATTTTCAAAATAAATCAAAGGAATAAAACACCATGTTGGACATCAAATTTATTCGTGAAAATCCGGATGCAGTAAAAAATGCCTGTCGGGTTAAGGGGTTTGACGACGTCACCGACGCCATTTTGGAATTGGATGCGCGGGTACGTGCATTGAAAACCATCACCCAGGCCAAGACCGCGGAAAAGAACAAGATTACCCGTGAAATTCCCACTGCCACGGACAAAGCACCATTGATTGCCGCATCCAAAAAAATCGGTGATGAAATTGCGGCCGACATGGCGGAATTGGCCGACAAAGAAGCGCAGCTGACCGACCTGTTGCACCGCGTGCCGCAAATCCCGGCGGACGATGCCCCCATCGGTACAGATGACACCGAAAACGTGGAATTGCGTCGCGTTGGTACACCGCGCACATTTGATTTTACACCGCGGCCCCAGTGGGAATTGCTGGATATGAATGGTTGGTGGGCGCCGGAAAAAATTGCACAGATTTGCGGTACGCGTACATATTGTCTGATGGGCGAAGCGGCCGAACTGGACCTGGCGATACAAACATATGTTATCCAAAAACTGATTCAGCGGGGATTTCGATTTGTTCAATGCCCGTCCATTACCAAGCCCCAAACCATCTTTGACGCGGGCCACTTTATGGGCGCAGACCCGGCGGTTATGAATGACGATGTCTTTATGCTGACCGGCACCGACAGATGTTTGGCGGGGACGGCGGAAATTGTTCTGAATTCACTGCATGCGGGCGATGTTCTGAACGAAAAAGATTTGCCGTTGATGTACGCCGGATTTTCGCCCTGTTTCCGCAAAGAAGCCGGCGCCGCCGGTCGCGACACGCGCGGACTGGTCCGTTTTCACCAGTTTAACAAGGTTGAACAATACATTTTCTGTACCCCCGACCAGATGAACGACATGCACAAAATGCTGTTACAGAATCTGTGCGATATTATGGAAGATTTGGAATTACCGTATCGCGTTATCGCCAACTGTACCGGCGACATGGGCTTTAACAAGGTTCGCATGAATGACGTCGAAGCATGGGTTCCGTCGGAAAACACATACCGCGAATTGGGCAGCTGTTCGTCCATCGGCACATTCCAGGCACGCCGCACCAACACGCGTTACCGCGCCACCGACGGGTCGATGCAGTTTTGTGCAACACTGAACAACACGGGCATCGCATTGCCACGCGCATTGGTGCCGGTTATTGAAAATCATCAAAACGCCGACGGGTCGGTGAACATCCCCAAAAAGTTACAGGCTTTGATGGGTGGGCGCACCAAAATCGGGGGCAAACACTGATAAAAAATACCGGCAAATGCCGGTGTTTTTTTGTTTATTATAAATACGAATCCGGTCGGTCGTATTCGCAAATTTCGGTTGCATAAAACCCATCGCGGCGCACATCGCGCGACCGGATAAAGCGATAGCAACGCTGGTTTTCATAACGTGTATCGGCCAAATCGGATGCGACATTGACATACACATAATCGTCATCATCCGGGATTTTATCAACAAAACCGCCGTAAACATCGCCGGAATTGTCCGCGCCAAAGAACTGTTCCAACGCGTCCCCGTCACGCGCATCCAAAATCGCCGCCGTTTTCGGACAGCGCAAAATATAATTATTGGCCGACGCCATGTATTGCATTTCGCATGTACGCAGCATATCCGCCGTCACATTGCGCGCATGCGCGGCAAAGCCCACAACCAACACAAACATGGCCAACATCAAAATTTTTTGCATTGTATTCCCCCCTGGTCTGTCGCGGATATTTTATCATAAAAAATCGTGCTTAGTTGTTGAAAATTTCAATTTTTAGTATACCCTGTCCGATAATATAAGAAGGTAGACATATGAAAATTCGTAATATCGCAATTATCGCGCACGTTGACCATGGGAAAACAACCCTGGTTGACAACATGTTGAAACAGGCCGGCACGTTCCGTGAAAACGAACGCGTCGAAGAACGCGTCATGGACAGTGGCGACATCGAACGCGAACGCGGCATTACGATTTCGGCAAAACCCACATCCATCCAGTGGGGCGAATACAAGATTAACATCGTCGACACCCCGGGACACGCGGACTTTGGCGGCGAAGTGGAACGTATCTTGTCCATGGTGGACGGGGTGGTTTTGTTGGTCGACAGTGCCGAAGGCCCCCTGCCCCAGACAAAATTCGTATTAAGCAAGGCGTTGAAATTGGGTCTGCGCCCGATTGTCTGCATTAACAAGGTTGACCGCGCAGACGCCCGCCCGGACGAAGTTTTGACCGAAACATTTGATTTGTTCGATAAATTGGGCGCCACAGATTCCCAGCTGGATTTCCCGTATTTGTATTCGGTCGGCCGCGATGGATGGGCGGTGCGCGACATGAATGACGAAAAGAAAGATTTAACCCCGCTGTTCCAATTGATTGTGGACCATGTACCGGCACCCGATTGCAACGGCACACGGTGCCAATTGGATGCACCGTTCCGCATGCTGGCCACCACACTGGAAGCAGATCCGTACGTCGGGCGCATTTTGACCGGTAAAATTGAATCCGGCACCGTGCGCGTCGGCCAGCCGGTCAAGGCCATTAATATGAACGGCGACGTCGTCGAACAGGCGAAAATCACAAAAATCATTGAACACCGCGGCCTGGAAAAGGTTTCACGCGACACCGCGTCCGCCGGCGACATTGTTGTCGTTGCCGGTTTTTCCAAGGCAACCGTGGCCGACACCCTGTGCGATTTGACGGTGACCGAACCGATTCCGGCATTGCCGATTGATCCGCCGACCCTGACCATGACATTCTTTGTGAACACGTCCCCGCTGGCGGGCCGGTCGGGCGGTAAAAAATTAACATCGCGCATGATTGGCGAACGCCTGTTCAAAGAAGCGGAAACCAACATCGCCCTGAAAGTCACACAAAGCGCGAACAATGAATCATTCGAAGTGTCGGGCCGCGGCGAATTGCAATTGGGCATCTTGATTGAAACCATGCGCCGCGAAGGATTTGAATTATCCGTTTCCCGTCCGCGCGTGGTCACCCATACGGATGAAAACGGCAATATTTTGGAACCCATCGAAGATGTTGTTATCGATGTTGACGATGAATTTTCCGGCGCCGTTATTGAAAAAATGACCATGCGCAAGGCAACAATTACCGAAATGAAACCGTCGGGCATTGGCAAAACACGCATCGTATTTTCCGCGCCGTCACGGGGGCTGATTGGGTATTTGTCGGAATTCCGTACGGATACGCGCGGGACCGGCATTATGAACCGCGTCTTTGCCGAATATGGCCCGTATCGCGGTCCGATTTCGCAATACCGTCCGGGCGTGTTGGTATCGATGGAAAACGGTTCGGCGGCAACGTATGCGCTGTTTAACCTGCAACCGCGCGGAACATTGTTTATCGACCCCCAGACCCAGGTTTATTCGGGCATGATTATCGGTGAACACAGCAAAGAAAACGATTTGGAAGTAAACCCGATTAAGGGTAAAGAATTGACCAACATGCGCAGTGTTACGGCCGATGAAAAACTGTTCTTGGCCCCGCCGCGCCGCATGTCACTGGAAGAAGCGTTGTCATATATCCAGGACGACGAATTGGTCGAAGTAACACCGGACACCATTCGTCTGCGGAAAAAGGAATTGGACAGCAATATCCGCAAAAAAATGCGTAAATCCGAACAATAACAAACCGGCCCCGGCCGGTTTCTTTATTCCGCAAATCCGCGTGGACATCCGCCCCGGGCTTTGTTATAGTTATATATATACATTATAACAAAGTTTGTAAAAAAATGTCCGTTAAACGCCTGTTTTTATTTGCCGCATATGACGCCGATGGCATTGTTGACGCATCGTTGGTTCAATATGTGCGCGCCCTGTCGAAATTTGGGGATATTGTGTTGGTCATGGATAATGATGCCGATGATGCCCAGTTAAAAAAGCTGGCGCCGTATGTCGTGCATGCCGCGGCCGTGCGTCACGGCGAATACGATTTTGGGTCATACAAACGCGCATACATGTATGCGCGCGCAGCGCGCATGTTGCGCGACTGCGACGTGCTGTATATGGTCAACGATTCCGTGTACGCGCCGCTGCGACCACTGGGCGATGTTATCGACGCAATGGAAAGACTGGATGCCGATGCGTTCGGTCCGGTGGCCAAGCCCCACCATGACCACCCGCATATCCAATCCTGGTTCATGGGGTGTCGCCCATCTGTATTTCGGGCATCGTGGTTCAATGAATTTATGACGTCGGTCACAAAACAACCGAACAAGGGGGCCGTTACCAAAATCTATGAACAGGGATTTTCCAAACGTGTCACCGATAACGGCGGGACATGGCGGTGTCTGATGTGGGTGGCAAACCGCGGCATATATAACCGGGTATGGCAATTGTATCGGCGCGGTCTGCCATTTATGAAAAAGGTTGCATTCACCCGCCGCCGCGGCGCATTGGGCGGCCAGATTATGCGCATATTGGCACGCGTCCAACCGTCGGTGCGCAACGCGGTTTTGACCAATGCACGCCGCGTGTATGGCGCCGCATACGTGGACCGCATGCTGACCCGGAATCCGTTTAAAATCATGTACCGCAACATACGGCACAGTCTGCACAAAGTTTTTGTAGAGGGAATATGAAAACCAACACCGCATCCAAATCTGAAAAACGCATCGCCGCCATTACAATGGCGCGCAATGATGAATTCTTTTTATCGCGCTGGATTGCATATTACGGGGCACAAATCGGCACGGAAAATCTGTACATCTATCTGGATGGCACAGACCAGATTGTTCCGGCCAACGCCGAAAACGCCCACATCAAAAAATTACCACACACCGATATGTCACGCGCGGCCGGCGATAAATACCGCATTAATCTGATGTCGGATTTGGCGGCCGAATTGTTCGCCCGCGGATATGATATTGTCATCGGATGTGATTGTGATGAATTCTTGGTCGTTGACCCGGATACCGGCATGTCATTGGCCCGGTATTTATCCCAACCATCGCGTTATGCGACGCTGTCGGGACTGGGGCTGGACGTGGGCCAAAATATGAATTCAGAATCCGCATTGGACGGACACAAACCCATGCTGGCCCAACGTGAATACGCATTGCTGTCGACGCGGTATACAAAACCCGTGGTGCTGACGCACCCCGCCCGCTGGGGCAGTGGATTTCACAGCGTCAAATCCCACAATTTCCACATTGATAAAAATCTGTATCTGTTGCACTTTGGTGCGGTCGATATGGACATGCTGGTGACCAAGGCCGCCGCCCGCGGCCCGGATTGGGTTAACCATCTGCGGCGGCGCGGAAACGGAACCATTAACCTGGTAACGAAACAGCGTGCGCGCGGCAACGCCGCCATGCGCATCGCCCGGATTATCCAGCAAATTGCACGACCAATTTATGCGTTGGATAAACCCGGCATGTTGGGCATGAAATGGGTTGTAAAAATCCCGTCACGCTTTCGCGCAACGGGCATATAATTCATCGCATCACATTATAATTTTTGAATCAAATCCGTAATTTGACCGGCGATTTCATCCGCATCAAAACGGTTCAACCCCGATGCGGCCCGACGCGCCAATGCGTCTGTATCCACGCGGCCACGCCACACATCGGTCATATGACGTGCCAATGCCGACACGTCGCCGGGGGTAAACAACAATCCCGCACGTCCGTCCATCAATATTTCACGCGGGCCGTTTTTACAATCGGATGCAATGTTTACGGTGCCGACGGCGGCGCCTTCGATTAATACGGTGGGCAAACCTTCGCTGTAACTGGATAAAATGTTGGCCATGGCGCCCGCCATAAACCCAAACGGATTGGGTTGCGGCCCGGCAAAGACAATATTGTTCGCCGCCGGCAATGATGCCGCAATTGATTTAAATCGGTCGGCATGACTGCCCCCGCCGACAATAACCAATCGCACATCCGGGCGCCCCGCCCCGGTCCAAAACGCATCAAACGCGCGCAGGACGGTTTCAATATCTTTGTCCGCATACAGACGTGATACACAGCAAAAATATTCCCCCATATCGGCCATTGCGGCCGCATCCGCGCGGGCACGTACCGCCGCCACATCCATCGGATTATAAATGCGCATGATTTTATTTTTAAATTCCGGATACATCGCGCGGAAATCGTCGACGAATCCATCGGTCAATGTCACCATCATGTCATAACGCGGCAAAAACCGAATATATTTCCCGTTAACAAAGCTGTTGATGGATGAATGCCACCATGAAACCTTGGGCTGGGGGAAACGTCTGAATTCTTTATCAAATGAAAAATTATAATAATCGACGAACACATCAATGTCCGCAAAGCGGCGCGTATCCATCGTGACACGACGAAACCACCGATACACATCCCGCGCCACATGTTGGATAATGCGCCATAAAAAGAACCGTGCCAAATCCGTTCCCAACCACCGGCATGGATATAAAACATGGGTTTTAATTTGCGGATGCGCCGCGAACCAATCGCGATATACCGGTTCACGCACCGGGCAATATGTAATCATGACGATTTCCAAATCCGGATTTTTCAACAACGCATCCAATGTGCGGATACATACCGATTCAACCCCGCCGATTTTCATATCGCGCAGACAAATGGCAATCTTTTTTTTACGCATGAAGCCAACCTGCTTTATTTAATAAATTCATAAATTTTGGTCTGCAATTTTTCCCATTGGGCCGGGGGATTTGCCAACGCCCCGATTTTATCCAGACGCCGGAAACACGCACGCGCCGCGCGCAAATCCACATCCGTATCCAAATATTTGATTTTACGAAATGCCCAATTGATAAAATACCACCGGAAATTTTCCGACCACATGCGCATCTGGTACGCATCGGCCGTATCCCGATACAGTGTGTATGTGCTTTCGATTCCGGTACACAGACTTTGCATAATGCGCAATTGTTTTGCCGACAAAACAATACCGCCGAAATTCGGGATATAAAAATACAGGGGCAACGGCGCAATTGTAACACGCGGCCGCTTTAACATAACGGCGGACCACCACGGAAAATCTTCGAACAAAATTCCCTTGATAAACGGTGTGTCGGCAATCAGACTGCGCCGGTATAAATTTTTCCACACCTGGCAATGTTTAATCAGCCATTTCTTTTTCGGGTTAAACGCATTGTGCGTGCGTTCGGTTGCGTATTCGAACACATCGTCGGTCACGCGCGTTTCAATACGTGACACATCGTATTTTTTATGCAAACGCCGCGGCACGACATTGTCCGTATCCATATGCAAGACATGCCGCACCATCAATTGGGGCCGATAAATCCGGTCATATGTGAACGACACAATATCCGACCCGTCACGCATTGCCAGATAATGCGCAATTTCCATCGTTTGCGGATGAATAAAATCGTCACTGTCCAGATACAGAACATAATCGCCGGTGGCAACCTGCATCCCGGCGTTACGCGCATCCGACAAACCGCCATTTTTTTTGGTGACGATTTTAAACCGGCTGTCGCGCGATGCGTATTCGGCCAAGATTTTATCACTGTTATCGGGACTGCCGTCATTGACACAAATTGCTTCCCAATCGGCAAAGGTCTGGTTTAACACACTGTCCAGACATCTGCGCAGATATTTTTCAACATTATAAACGGGTATAATAATGGAAATCGCAGGCATGGTATCCCCCTGGGGTTAATCTTTGTACATTTTGTTAATCATGACATCCGCCACGCTGCCGGGAATTGGATTTTTGGCATATGGGGAATTATACGTGGTCTTTTGAAAGAACGCACCGGATGTATATTCATCAAACAATTTTTGCGAAAACGGTTCGCACGCAATTGTCCACCATACGGCATGGGTGGGGTCTTGGTCGACGTGGGGCATGGCATCGAAATATTTCCGAGCGACCGGGTCATTTTGAATTAACGCCTTGAACATCAATTGGTGCATAAAATAATCAAATTCGCGGGGTTCATTCATCCAGAAATTCAAGATAGTTTGCCGCCATGCCGCCAACAGGTATGCCCCGCGCCGCGCCCGGATGAAACAGTTTTGCATATAACTGTACGCCTGGCCAACCTTGGTCCCCGCCATATAGACAAAGAAATCCTGGTCGATAATCCATTTGGGGATGGGCGCGGTTGCAAATCCGGTTGAATCCAGCCAGATGCCACCGTGTTGGTACAACAATTCGACACGGCAAATATCAGCAAAGTGCGCATTTTTAATCTGGCCGCGGCGGCGTTTTTCCATAATGACATCGGGCAACCGGATATAATCCCACAGCGTTTTTTCATCCAGTACAACCAATTCCTGGGTACAGTTTTTACGAATACTGCGGAAACATGCCCGAACCAGTTCAGGGGCGTTTTCTTCGCCCTGTAACCAGATGGTAAAAATCTTTTCGTTTTTATCATCATGGATGGGGGTTGTTTCCGGGACGGTTCCCGGCGCGGGGACATAGCGTTTTAAATATTGCGGTATCGCACGCGCCGCCACATCACAGCGCCGGTCACGCCGCGCCACGCGCGACCGCCAAAACGGATTCAAGATATGCGCACGCACCACAATATCCGTTAACGCCCATGTCCGACTTAATTTCATACCAACCCCCTGTTGCTTTAATTTATTTATTCCGCATCGGACGCATCGGTATCGGCATCTGCATCCGCCGGCCCGGTGGTCATATCGCTGGCGATACCGGCCGCGCGCGCCATGATTTTATCCAGCAATTCTTTCTGGACATCTTCGCGGTCACGCAACCATGCGCGGGCGTTTGCTTCGCCCTGGCCCATACGTTCGTTGTTGTATGAATAGAAACTGCCGGCCTTTTCAATAAAATCGTATTTGACCCCCATGTCCAAGATTTCACTGATGCGGGAAATACCTTCGCCGTACATGATTTTGAAATCAACTGTGCGGAACGGCGGGGCCACCTTGTTCTTGACCACTTTGACCCGGGTTTCGTTACCGACAACGTTTTCTTTGTCTTTGATTTGGCCGGTGCGGCGGATATCCAAACGCACAGACGCATAGAATTTCAGCGCATTGCCCCCGGACGTTGTTTCGGGGTTACCGAACATGACGCCGATTTTCATACGAATTTGATTGATGAAAATCAACAAAGTATTGCTGCGTGATACAGACCCGGCCAATTTCTTTAACGATTGGGACATCAAACGCGCGGTCGTACCAACAAAAGAATCCCCGATTTGCCCTTCCAGTTCGGCTTTCGGCACCAGGGCCGCCACAGAATCGATAACCACAACGTCAACCGCACCGGATTTCACCAACGTATCGGTGATTTCCAATGCCTGTTCCCCAGAATCAGGCTGGGAAATAATCAGGTTGGATACATCCACCCCCAGCTTTTTCGCATACGACGGGTCCAGCGCGTTTTCCGCATCGATATATGCGCATGTGCCGCCCAACTTTTGCGCTTCGGCCACCGCATGCAGTGCCAGGGTTGTTTTACCCGAACTTTCCGGCCCATAAATTTCCACGATACGCCCACGCGGATATCCGCCGATTCCCAATGCGATATCCAAGCCCAACGATCCACTGGATATGGCTTCAATGCTTTGCTGGGACCCGTCGCCCATTTTCATGATGGCTTCTTTGCCAAACTGTTTCTGAATCTGCGCCAGGGCCGATTCCAATGCCGGATTTTTAGCTGTGCCGGCGTCTTTTACAACTTCTTTTTTTGCCATAAAATTTCCCCTTTTTTCGTACTGTCATCTTACAGGGAATTTTACCCGCCCGCAATAAAAATATCGGGGCCGATGGCCCCGATATGTCCCCTATTTCCGGGACCATAAAACGACGGTTGAAATAATGCCGATGGCCGCCGTAACCAACCATACCGCCGATGTCCCGCCAAATATGGTAATGCATACCGCCGCCAGCATCGGTGCCAAGAAATTGGGCAAATTCACACTGGTGCGGAAAATACCGTAATATTTGGACTGTTCGGATTTCTTGGCCGTGTCAAAGAACAACAAATCATGCACCGATTCCATACATGCCCCCGATATCTGCCACAGCACAAATATCGCCAGCAACGTCCACCCCGTCGCCACCGTCGCCCACATGGAAAATACGGCAAAAGACACAAACCCGATGGTCAACCAGAACCGCGGCCCGAAACGCTTGACCAGACGGCCCATGGGCTCACTCATCACAATATACGGGACAATCCCCAATGTCAAAACCATGCCCAGTGTGTCTTTGGAAAACCCGTTTTCAACAACCACAATCGGCACATACAGATATCGCATCGCCCGCAATGAATAATACCCGAAATTGACCACATACGCCCGCAACATGCCGTCGCGACGGAAAAACGCAACCGTATTTTTCCACAGCGCCCGCAGCGTCTTGCGCGGGTTGACGGGTCGGGCTTTTTTTTCTTCTTGGACGATGCGGAAATATTTAAAGAACATCCATCCGGCGGCATAAATCACCGCAGACGCAAAAAACGCCGCCCGATTGCCGAAAAATCCTGCGATGGACACGGCAATCATCGGTGCGAACAACGCCCCGATATTCAGCCATAAATGATACCGCGCGTTCAGTTTGGCCATACCGATATTCTTGGAAAAATCCGACATAAACAACGGTATCAACACCCCCACCAACGTAATCGCAATCCCGGTCGTGTAATCCAGCGCAATAAACGTGCCGGGGCGTATGGAAAAGCTCATCATCGCATAGCACACCGCCAGCATCAGCATTGAAAAATAAAACAACTTTGCCTTGGAAAAATAGCGGAACAATTCGTTCGCAAACAACGCAACAAACATACAGAACGCCGAATACAGCGCCACGTACACGCCGACCACCGCGGAACTGCGAAAAATTTCCAGAATAACCAGCGAATACACCGCATTATAAATCCCGTCGGCAAATCCGGTAAACAGCCCCAGATTCGCGAACGAAAACCCGCTGACAGATTGTTTGACAGAAATATATTTATCCCGTGACATTTTTTATTTTCGAATTGTTATTTTGGCAACCGCATCATATCCGAAATATTTGTTGATACGCCGCCGGATTTCATCGGTTTGGTATGACAATTGCAATGCGAACGCCGGATTTGCCGCACGCACCGCAACATTGAATTTTTTATCTGGCGCACGGCGCAACGCCGCCAGACGCGCAACAGACGCGATATCCGCGCCCATGATTTCGTCCCATCGCGCGATTAAATCGGCGTCACTGGCACGTGGCCCGAACATGCGCATAAATCCGCCCATCACGCCCCCGATTGTCTGGGGGCGTGCGGCGCGAATATTAAACTTACTTGACGGGTTTGACATAACTGTATTCTTTTGGCATCAAGATGAACATTTCACCCTGGGCATGCTGACCGTGGGCGAATTTGTATGCTTCGTCCCCCTTGCCAAAGAATATGTCCGCACGAATCCATCCGCGGATGGCCGACCCGGTATCCTGGGCAATCATCAGACGGCGGAATTTCCGTCCATCAGACAAATTCGTACTGATATAAACCGGCAACCCCAATGTGTATATGGAATCGTCCATCGCAATACTGCGGATTTTCGACAACGGCGTCCCCAATTTCCCAATGACATCCGGCGGAACGGATTCATAGAAATAGACATAACGCGGATTGCCATAAATCACTTCTTTGGCCAATGCGGGATTTTTCTTTAAATGCGTCCAAACTGCGTCCGCGGAATATCCACCCTCTGGCCGGATACCTTTGGCGCGGATTTGTTCGCCAACAGATTTAAACGGCATGTCGTTGACCGCGGCAAAGTTCAATTTAACCTGACTGCCATCTTCCAGTTTTAACATACCGCTGCCCTGAATCTGGATATTTTGAACATCGACGATGTTTGCCCAGTACAAAACGCGACCGATTTGCTTTTCAACAATTTCTTTTTTCGGCACACCCTTGTAATTGCGGCCGTCGGTCGGCACACCCATCAACGGTTCGTTGCATTCGGCCGTGCGGGTCCGGCATGCCGGAATCACCGGGGAATAATATCCGGTATACGTGCCGCGGGTCCCCCCATCGTCGGTATAAATCTGATACGGTTGGAAATGGGATTCAAACCATGCACGCACCGTCGCCACATCCGCAGATGCCGACGGCAGATTTTGGCATTTTTCTTCCAGCAATGCGCGGTCTGGAATCACGCGCCCGGTGTATTGAATCTTGGCCTTGCACGTATTACGGAACGCCTGCAAAGCATAACGCACGTCGTCGTCCGTCCAGCCCGGAATCTGAGCATACGACACGCGATGCAAATTGGATGGCACCACGGAATTATCCGTACCCGACGTATATGATGGCGACGACAAATCGCATCCCGCGACCATCATCATCGCCGTCACCGCCGCCAGCGCCACGCCATAGGATTTTTTGAACACAGTCAACCCTTGTATCATTTTTTATTATCCCCCACCTTGTAAAAACATGTTCTTGGTGTTATATTATCATAAAATGATGCGCAAAAAAAGGAGCAAACGCATGCCAAAATTTAACATTATCTCGCAATTTTTAAAAGACATTTCTTTTGAAAGCCCGAACGTACCGGAATTGTTCTTTAAACAGGACAACGGCCAGGCAAAATTGGAAATCAACATCGACATCCAGATTAAGGGTGCGGAAAACAACCTGTTTATGGTTGATTTGATTACCAAGGTTCATTCCAAACTGGAATCGGGCGACAAATCCATCTTTATGATTGATACAACATTTTCCGGCCTGGTCCAGATGGAAGAAGAAAAAGACGAAGAAGCCAAAAAGCGTACATTGTTGATTGATGTCCCGACCCTGTTGTTCCCGTCGGTGCGCGCGCTGATTGTGCGTTTGACATCTGAATCCGGGTTCCCGACATTCGCGATGCAGCCGGTTGATTTTGCCCACCTGTATGAACAGAAACAGGCCGGTGCAACCGCGGCCAACGCAAAATAAATCATCCCCGTTCGGGGATAAAAAAGCCGGCATTTGCCGGTTTTTTTTATGTGTTATTTGTTATTTATCTGCGTCCAATCCCATCCGCGCCCAATATGTCGCCAACGCCGGAATTAAAAATATCACCACACCGCCAACACCCCATGCAACCAATCCATTGGTCATATATGGTGACGCGCCAACGCGCGGCCCACCCAAAAATTCCGCCATGGCGTCGCCCACATCAAATGCGGCCATGCACACCGCGACCAATGCCACCAACGCAGAATTGACCAAAAACGCATGCACCAATATATTTTGGCGCCGATGCAATTCATTGCGGGAATCGGAAATATATTTTTGTTCTGCGGTCATGATAATGTCACTATATCAACCGCCGCATATATTATGAACAGGAACCAATTCCAAAATTCGCAAAACGCGCCATATTGCTGTGCGCCAATGCGATGGCGATGGCGTCCCCTTCGTCGGGGGATTTGGGATTGGCCGCCGGCAACAAAATGCGAACCATTTTTTGAATTTGTTCTTTGTCCGCATGCCCCGCCGACGTCAGGGCTTTCTTAATCTTGTTCGGTTCGTATTCATATACGGGAATATCGCGTGACGACACCGCCACAATGGCGGCCGCGCGCGCCTGCCCCAGGATTAATGTTGTTTTTGGATTTTTGTTTACAAAAATCACTTCTATGCTGCACGCATCGGGGGAAAATTTTTCACACAAATCGGATACGCCACGAAACACCGCCGCCAAACGCGCGGGCAACGTTCCCGTACGCGGTGGTAAAATTACCCCACTGGCGATATATTTGCGGGTGGCCCCACTGCTTTCAATTACAGCCCAGCCGGTATGTACCAGTCCCGGGTCAATTCCCAATATGCGTGTCATGCCCCCATTATACGCCATTGATTGGCCCGCGCCAAGAATATTTTGCCACTGGACATAATCAGCCCCGCATTGGCGATAAATTTTGGTGGCGCAACGTATTTTGTCGATGTTAACAACGCCCCATATCAATCGTGGACCATATCCACCGCGCCGGTTGGGCATTGGTTGCAAAACACAAATCAAACCAACGTGTCCAACATCCCGACCCAGGTAATGGGTATGACCATGTGCGTTTTTGAATTAAAATAAAACGGGGCGATGCCCCGTTTTTATGCGTATCCGCCCGATTTTATGCGGCGGCGGTGAACACCTTTTGCACGTCGTCGTTGTCATCCAACGCATCGACCAGCTTTTCAATTTTGGCATACGCTTCGTCGTCCAAATCCATCGGCATATTGGGCAACCATGTCAATTCTGCATTTTCCGGTTCGCCCAGCGTGTCCGCCAAAGCCTTTTGCACCGTGATGAAATCATCGGGTTTGGTCGTGATAATAAATCCTTCTTCGGATGTTTCCAAATTATCGGCACCCGCATCCATAACGATTTCCATCATTTCATCTTCGCTTTTGCCGATGGACGCCGGATACATAATTTGGCCCGCACGCGTAAACAGGAACGCAACCGAACCTTCTTCGCCCATGTTGCCGCCGTTTTTGGCAAAGATATTGCGGACTTCGGGTACGGTGCGGCGCGGATTATCGGTCAACGCTTCGACAATAACGGGAACGGCGCCGGGGCCATAACCTTCGTAGCGAACAGCGACATAGTTTTCGGTATTGGAACCGGATGCCTTGTCGATGGCGCGTTTGATATTATCGTTGGGCATGGAATTTTTGCGGGCGTTTAAAATCGCCAGACGCAGACGCGGGTTGTTGTCCGGGTTTTTATCCCCCAGTTTCGCCGCCATTGTAATTTCACGTGCCAATTTGGTAAACAGCCCGCTGCGCGCGGCATCGGCCGCACCCTTTTTGTGCTGAATATTATGCCATTTGCTGTGTCCACTCATCGTTTGACCTTTTTATTTATTAGATTATAATTACGCCAAAAGGATAACAAATGATTGGCAAATTGCAAGGCATTGTTGATTTTATTGGTGACGGATTCGTCATCATCATGGCTGGCCCCGTCGGGTACAAGGTGTATACCCCTGAATTTTTAACCCCGAAATCGACGGTATCTTTGTGGATTGAAACGATTGTCCGCGAAGATTCCATCCGTCTGTTCGGCTTTACCAGTGTCACCAGCCAGGATTTGTTCAATCAATTAACCACCGTATCGGGCGTCGGCCCCAAGGTGGCGTTGGCCATCCTGGGCACGATTAAGGCGGATACATTATTGTCTGCGATTGCAACGGGCGATGCAAAAACAATTGCGACCGCCCCGGGCGTCGGGAAAAAGGTTGCCGAAAAAATCATCGTTGAATTAAAGTCCAAGGTTGGCGGCATTTCGCTGGATTTGGGCGCCGCGCCCGATACGTTGGGTGATTTGCTGGGCGCATTGGAATCGTTGGGATACCGCCGTCTGGACGTGGTCGACATGGCGCAAAAATTGGTGGCGGACAATCCGAATATCGGCGTCGAAAAATTGGTACCGATGGCGCTGAAACACATAACGGCAAAATAAGAAATGAATACGGATACAATCTTTGCTTTATCATCGGGGGCCGGCAAATCCGGCGTGGCCGTCATCCGCATCAGTGGCACCGATTTGCACAACGCCGCCGACATGATGGCCGGTCGCCACGTCACGCCGCGCACGGCGCATTTCGCCAATTTGCACGATGATGCGGGCCGCTTAATCGACCAAGTGCTGGTTTTATACTTCCCGGCGCCACGGTCGTTTACCGGCGAAGATGTTATCGAAATCCATTGTCACGGGGCGCCGGCGGTTATTCGAAAAATATTTGATTTTCTGGCCACGCAAAATATGCGCATGGCAACGCCCGGTGAATTTTCACGCCGCGCGTTTGATAACGATAAAATGGATTTGGCCGATGTGGACGGATTGGCGGCATTGCTGGACGCGCAAACCGAACGCCAGCGTCAAATGGCATTGAAATCCATGACCGGCGGCGACGGGCGCGTTTATGACGCATGGCGCACGCAAATGATTGAAATCGCGGCGTACAGCGCGGCCATACTGGATTATGCGGATGATGATTTACCGCCCGACATTGCCGACACTGTGCGTGACCGTACCCAGAAATTATATGACGAAATTCAATCGGCATTATCCCGATATGCCGCGGTGCGCGCCGTGCGCGGCGGATTTAACATCGCATTGGTCGGCAATCCAAATGTCGGGAAATCATCGCTGTTTAATCGCATGGTCGGCACGGCCCGCGCAATTGTATCCGACGTTCCCGGCACCACACGTGATGTGGTGACCGCCAATCTGGATATCGATGGGTACATGGTCAATTTATCCGATACGGCGGGATTGCGCGATACGACCGACACGGTCGAAAGAATCGGGATTGAACGCACATACAATGAAATGGAAAACGCGGACCTGGTGTTGCGCGTCGTAACGGCCGATGACGTGCCGGATACCATTGCCGACAATGAAATATTGGTTATTAATAAATCGGATTTAAATGAATGCCACCCGCATTCCAACGCCATCTGTATATCGGCCCATACCGGCGACGGGATGGATACACTGATGACGCAAATCCGCACGCGTATGCACGCATTGATGGATGGCGCAGAATCCCAGTTGGTGGTCAACGCCCGCACACACGCGTTGTTAACAGATGCACTGGACGCATTGGGGGCGGCGATACGCGCGGGCGATAATTTCGACATTATGGCGGAAAACGTGCGAATGGCGTCCGTCGCGATTGGTAAAATTTTGGGGGTTATCAGTGCCGCCGATGTGATGGACGCAACGTTTGGTCAATTGTGCCTGGGGAAATAATATCCCCCATTATTCTTAATAACACAACGTGACGACCCCATAAAAAAACATCCCGCAATGCGGGATGTTTTAATGGACCACGCGATTATTCTTTGCGTGTGGGATATTTGCCGTCAATCAGATTTTGACGTACAACGTGATGTTTGACCTTTTGCGTGCTGGTCATGGGCAAATCATCGGTCGTCATGGCAAAGTGCGTTACCCATTTGTAACTGGCGACCTTTTTATTTGCCACCGCCACCGCCGCCGCCAAACGTTCCAACGTCATGTCATCATCAACACTGAACACGCCGTATGCGACGGTTTTGTTTTTCACCCGATGTTCAAACACCGCAACGTTTTTCACGCCCGGGATTTCCATGAACAAGGCTTCCAATTCATTGGGATAAACGTTTTTACCGGAATCCAAAACAATCACCTGTTTCTTGCGCCCGGCAAAGTGCAATTCGCCGTTTTTATCCATCGTGACCATGTCGCCGGTGTTAAAGAACCCACGTTCGTCAAACACCACCGAATTGGTATCGGGATTGTTCAGATATCCACCGAATACCTGGTGACCACGTAACCACAGAACACCGACGCCGTCTTCGTTTTTATCACGAATTTCGCAATCGTTGTTGGTGGTCGGTCCACCGAATGCAAACGGGAATCGTTTTTTGGACGGTTTGGAAATGCAAATCGGTCCAACGGTTTCGGTCAAACCGTATCCCTGGATAAATGTCAAACCCAAACGTTCGTAAAACGTTTCCACTTCCGGCTTGGTCGCGGCGCCGCCGGCAATCAAGACGCGGGCGCGGCCCCCGAATACGGCACGAACTTTGTCTTGGACGCTGTGGACGATAAAGCCCAATCCAACCTTTTCCAAGAATTTGCCGTACTTTAACGCGATGGACGCAATCCACCATTTTTTCTGTGATTTAATGGTGTCGATGATGCGGTTACGAATAACTTCGAACAGGCGCGGCACCGCGGGAATCACATGCGGACGGTATGTTTTGAAATCTTCCAAAATTTCTTTGGGATTGACGGTCGGTTGTAACAATACGCCGGCCCCGTAATGCAGCGTCGCCAGCAATTCCACCGCAAAACCAAAGATATGATACATCGGCAAGAATCCGTACATAATATCGCCCGGCCCAATCCATTCGCGCATATCATCCAACGAATTCGCACATTCAATCAAATTAAAGTGCGTCAGCGGTACGATTTTCGGCGTCCCCGTCGACCCGGATGTGAACGACATCGTCGCCACGTCCAGTGTTTCAACCGGCGCCGGTTTTAATTCGGGATTAATTGCCCCGTCTTTTTGTGTGATGTCAAAGAATTTAAATTTATCGGTTTTGTAAAAGAAAGACTTTTCCGCGCAAACGATGTGACAATCCGTCGACGTCATCATGTTGTCGTATTCAAACGGTGTTAAATTCGTATCCAGCAGTAATGCCGTCCCCCCCAGATACCAAATCGCAAACAGTGTGATGGGAAACTGCGGAATATTGTGCGACAACACGCCCACAATCATGCCGCGTTCAACACCGGCGGCGGCCAATTCTGCGGCGCGACGCTTTACCAAATCCACAAAACCGGAATACGTCACCCCTTCGCGTACCAGGAACAGATTATCCGGATACGTGGCGACCGTTTTTTCCAGCAATTGATACATGTTCATAATAAAAAATCCTTGTTGTTTTTATATTGGACAGGAATTATTATACAGTCCAGACGAAGGAATGCAAACATGAAAATACTGACATTGAATATTAACTCTATCCGGGCGCACGCGGAAAGTTTTATTGATATTTTACGCAGCGGCGAATACGACACCATCATGGTCCAGGAATTAAAGGTCGAAACCGCCGGATTTCCGCACAATTTGTTCGATGAATACGGTTATAATGTCAAGGTTTTCGGTCAAAAAAGCTGGAACGGGGTCGCCACTTTTTCCAAATATTCCATCGAAGATGTAACAACCGGATTACCGGGATTGGCGGACGTAAACGCCCGCATGTTGGAATGTGTTGTGGACGGACGGGTGCGATTGATTAACGTTTATATGCCCAACGGCGACACCGTCGATTCCCCGAAATTTCCATATAAATTGGATTGGATGCAGGCGTTCACCAAACACATCGCCCCATATCTGGATTCACCCGAACCGGTGATTATCGCCGGCGATTTTAATGTCGCATTAACGGACCGTGACGTATGGAAACCGGCAAATTATGTCGGCATTGCCATTGCCGCGCCCGCCGCACGCGCCATCATGCAATCATGGCTGGATGCGGGCTGGATGGATGCGTGGCGGCATTTCCACCCCAACGACATCGATTACACATGGTATGGATACCGCGGTGGCGACACCGTTGGCAAAAAACAGGGATTGCGTCTGGATTACTTTATGGCGAACCGCGCGGCCCAAAAATTAATTCGCGCATGCGAAATCGATATTGAACCGCGTTTGGCGACAAAACCCACCGACCACACCGGATTGGCATTGATATTGGATTAAACCGTTAATCACCAACCCGTGCCAGGTCGTCCCAGGCCTGGTATTTTTTATCGCCCGTTTCATGGTATTCATACGGTTGCCAATCATGGGAATATTGGCCGAACAACTGGGCGACTTTGTCATGCGCGGCATCAATCATCGATTGCGCTTCGGCGCCCGAATATTCAATTACACGCACGTCCCGATTGCGCAATTGTAAAAACTGCATCACGGGGGTCTGGCTTTTTATCGTGGTATTAATCGGAAATCCACCGGACTGCATCATTAACGCTTCCAATGGTAATTGGGGCATGGTGCCGTCGGTCAACTGTTTCTTGGACGGGGCGGCACCGGTCTTGATATCCATAACGCACCCGTCCCAGATACGGTCGGCCTGGGCCCGGACAGTGCGACCGGCAATACGCACCGCACCGCGGATTTCCGCATAGACATCGTCACGCCCCCCCAGAACATCCGCCACCACCGGCGCAATTTCGGTAAATCGTCGATGCCAGAAATGAAAAACAACCGTATCCCCGCCCAGCATTTCCAACGCCCGCCGGTCCATTTCCGCAACCAGCGCATCGGGTGAAAAATCGGTCGCCGTTTCAATCACACCATGGACCAGATTTCCAAACTGGCGCGGTTGCGCCGCCACCCAATCATCGTCCACCGGATTGACGCGCAGAATATGACGCGCATAAAACGCGTACGGATTATGTATCAACAATTCCAATTCGGTCACAAAAACATCCGACCGGTCGGCCGGCACGCGTGGCGCCGAATAATCCAGCGGCGCGGCCGGAACCCGGTCAACCGCGCGCACCGCATCCAATATATCCGGCGCGGTTGGAATTTCCCCGCGCATGGCCACCGCCGCACGGGACAAGAAGCGTGATTCTGTTGTCTGGGCGCCACCGGCGGTGCGACTGCGCAGCCAATAAACATCCCCCCCACAAGACAGATTCATAAAATCCAGTGCCATCAACGATACCTTGCGGTCGGGCGACGGCAATCCGATTTGTTCGGCAACCGCGCGGGGCAACCATGCGTTTTCATACCCGCGGGCGGGAAACATGCCTTCGTTCAGGCCGGTTAAAATAACCACATCGGCGGTCTGCATACGGGATTCAATCGTCCCCAAAACCACCACATCCGCATCATCTTTCATTGCGCCGCGCACCGATACCCCCGCCAGCGCATCGGCAATCAATGCGCGCGCATCATGAATATTCAACGTAATCTGATTGGATTGCAAACAATCCGACAAAGTCTGCAACGCCCCCCACAATCCCGCACAGGCATCATCGTCGACCCGAAATGCCGGCGCAAATAATTCCGGCCGCCCATCCACCAATTGCACCAGACAATCAAACAAATTGTGACCGGCCGCCGCATACGCCCGATCGAACGCGTTGTCACTGCGTTCAATCCAATCGTCAAACAAATTTAAAATCGCACGCCCGGCGGCCGTCATTGCCCCGGACATACCACCCGAAAAATCCGCATCAATCCCCCGCCCCCGCAACGCGGCCGCCAAACGCTGATTCCCGGCGGCGTCGGGCGTGATGATTAAAACACTTTTGTTATTCGCAACCGCCCGCGCGGCAATTTCCGCGGCGGCGGCGGATTCTTCGCTTTCGCGGGCGCATTCAATCAAACGACACCCCGACGGCGCAGATATATCGTTTGCACCGGTGCGCCCAAACGCCGCATTCCAAAAATCAATATCGGACGGCCCCACATCAATCGGACGTACATCCCCGGGGGCAACACCGATACGCTGTAAAAACTTATATTCCGCATTATACGGATGCGTCGCCAATTCAAAATCCGCAACCCCACCCGCAATTTTACCAGACAACAAAATTGCCCCGTTCGGCAATCCCGCAATATGCGCCATTAAATCAGATGTCGCAGGCACACTGGCGGTGGACCCGCATACAATAATCTTTTTATACCGGTTATCCAATTGCCCCATCCATGCACGAATGTCCGCATTACGACGCTGGGTCTGGGTTTGGCGACCATTTGCACTGTGCGCACAAAACCGTGATAAAATGTTTAATAAATCCGCCTTGTTCTTGAAATGCGCGGCATATCGGTCATCAACCAAAGTATTCCAATCAACCGTTGCCGCATCGATGCCTTCGTTTTCCAGATAATCTGTCATGCGCACCAAATCACGCGCAATCGGCAATGCGTTTGAAATGGTTCGGATATGACTGTCTGCGGACAATAATTTGGCCAAAACGACAACCCGTTCTTGGTTACTGATGACATCGCCGGCAACATCATCATCGACGGTTTCGGTGTCGTCGGCCCCTTCGCCCAGGGCAACCAATCGCGGCAAAATAACGGCATGGCCCATCCGCCCCACCAACATTTTTTCAATAACCCGCACGGCGCGGCGACTGGGGACGAAAATCAGCATATCGGCCATCGCCGCCGCCCCGCCGTCCACCGATATCAGGTGCCACAACGCATCGGTCATCCGCGCCGGATTTGTTGCATAAAAGATGTTGTTATTTAATGCCAATGACTGCCCGTACTTTGTCGATGCCTGTTTTCTTTTCCGCCGATGTTTCCAAGATTTCCGGAATCATCGCGCCGTGATCGGTGTGACTGATTTTCATCTGGTCGGATTCACGAATACGCTTGTCCTTTTTGGTATAAACAATCTGGTACGCAATTGCATGCGCATCACAAAAATCCATCAAATCCAAATCCGCATCACGCGGCCCAATACGCGAATCAATCAGAATAAACAGACGCTTTAACTGACGCCGCGTGGTCAAATATTCTTCCAACCGTTCCAACCACCGCATTGCGTCACTGCGCGCGACGCGGGCATATCCGTATCCCGGCAAATCCACAATCATAATGCGGTCATCAATATTGAACAGATTTAACGACTGGGTCCGTCCGGGCGTGTTGGATGTTCGTGCAACCGGCGCCCCCACCACGGCATTAATCAGGGATGATTTACCAACGTTACTGCGCCCGACAAAGGCGTATTCTGCAAACTGTGTCCGTGGCAAAGATTTCACTGTTTCAAAACTGCCGACAAATTTAATCATGACCATCCCCCTGTTCCAGTAAACGTTTGTATGCTTCCTTTTTCGAAATGCCGGCGCGCGCCGCCAATTGCGCCGCGGCGGATTTGGTGTTTGTGGCCGCGACATCATTTACAATTTCGGTAATTTCCGCATCTGTCATTTTATGCTGTGGGGCCGCATCAACCACAATCACAATTTCACCGCGCGGCGGGTCAATACGCATTAAATCCGCCGGATATCCGATAATGGTTTCTTCGTACATCTTGGTTATTTCGCGCACGATGGCGATGCGCCGTTCCGGCATCACACGGGCCAGTGTCGCAATCGTATTCATAATGCGATTGGGGCTTTCGTAATAAATAATGGTGTGACGAATTTTGTTATCGTCGCGAACTTTCTTTTCATCAAAGAATCCGCAAAACGTAAACCGGTCGGTTGGGAACCCGGACAAAACCAACGCCGACACCGCCGCCGTTGGCCCCGGCACCACCCACACCGGCACCGATTGGGCGCGCGCCGCACGCACCAGACGAAACCCGGGATCACTGACGCCCGGCATCCCCGCATCAGACACAACGGCCACGGCCGCGCCCCCCAACATTTTTTCAACCAAATCGTCCACCACCGCCCGTTCATTATGTTCATGACATGAAACACGCGGTGTTTTAATATTGAAATGCGCCGCCAGTTTGCCAAACACACGTGTATCTTCGGCGGCGATTAAATCCACATTTTGTAATACGTCCACCGCACGCGGCGACATATCGGATAAATTTCCGATGGGTGTACCAACAATGTAAAGCCCAGATTGCATTCGATATCCTTTTGTAGTAAAATGATACAGAATAAAATGGATAATTCAATGCTTATAAACAGAATTTTTGGCTTTTGCGTTTCACTGTCTTTACTGGCGGCGGCCTGTACGCCCCAGGCGGACTGGTATTCCGAATACGGCGAACTGACACCGACCGAACCGGCACAGATGTACGGGAATATGAACCCATACGGTGACGGCACCCAAATGTCATACGCCCAGGATATGCCGACCCAAAACATCGCGGTATTGTTACCGCTGTCGGGGGCAAATGCCGAAATCGGGCGCGGGATTCGCACATCTGTCGAAACCGCCGCGTTACAGCAACCCTTGAACGGCGTGACAATGACATTCTATGACATGTCGGGCCCCCTGACAGATAAACAGACCACCGTGGCATCCGCCCTGGCGACGAATCCGGCGATTATAATCGGGCCGGTCTTTGCCGACGATGTGCGCATGGTGCGCAGTATGAAACCAATGGAATTGCCCGTATTGTCGTTCAGTTCCGATACCACCGCCATCGGCGGCGGCGTGATGACAATGGCATTGATGCCCACACAAAGCATCGAAACCATCATCCGCGAAATGGGCACCGACGGTGTCCGCAATATGGTGATATTGGCCCCGGACACAGCGTCGGGGAAATTGATGGCGGGAACCGCAATCCAGGCGGCAAATATTTATGACATGCCGGTGGCGGGTCTGTTTTACTATACAGAAAAAGACACCGATTCCATCAAAAACGCGGCCAATCGCGCATCGATGTTCACCGCACGCACCGCGGCCAACACACGGGCCCGTGAAATTCTGTCCGATATATTGACACGCGAACAGTTAACACCCCAGGAAAAAACGTCCCTGAACGCGCAACTGGGTAAAATTTCCAAATCAGAAACCCTGGGCGATGCCCCGTTTGACGCGGTCTTGTTCCTGGGGGGGGCGGCGGATTCCCGCGCATTGGCATCATTCCTGCGCTATTACGGGATTGGGGCGCGCGACGCACGGTTTTATGGCACGGCCCTGTGGGATGGGTCGGATGTTATGCGCGACTTTACAATGTCGGGGTCAAAATTTGCAACACTGCCCGAAATCCCGGTGCAATTCACAGACGTATACGAACAGGTTGCCGGCCGCGCGCCATCGCGCCTGGATTCGTTTGGGTATGATGCAACCAATCTGGCGGTGGGAATGATTTATTCCGACAAATCCCAGGCAGCATACCTGTTGGACCCCAGCGGATATCGCGGCGTGGACGGATTATTGCGCATGCGCCCCGATGGCACCAGTGAACGCGCCCTGCGCATTGTCCAGACGAACGGGACGGACACACCGCGCCTGGTACGGGCGGCGGCCACGAACTTTATGGTGCCGCTGTATAATATCGAACAACGCAACGTCACCAGCGCACGCGAAATCCCGTTAATCAGCCGCGGTGTAAATCCGGCCGATTATATCCAGATTCCCGCGCGATTTGCCGAAAAGTATAAATCCAAAACATACGGCGCAAACACCGCCACCGCCGGCACGCCGGTGGCGCGCACGGATGCGATGGTCGTTCTGCCCGAAGATGACCGGGACGCCGTCACCACACCGGATTTTCAACCGGTCGCCCTGGAAAGCATCCAGCGCAGCTTTATCGACAGCGTTGAAATCGAAGAATAAAAAACACCCGCCATCGGCGGGGTGTTTTTTTATCGAAATTCATACACATACAGGCGATGCGGATATTTTCGCCCGCCGTATAATACATACCCGGGCAAATCGACAACCCGCACCGCGCGGCGGTTCGGTATTTCAAAATCCAGGGATAACAAAACGTCAAAATTCGTCTGGTATTTTTCCAGCATCGGTGTCATCCATGGTCCCAGATACGCCACCGCAATATCAAATTTGGGATTTTCATTGTCAAAATATTCAAAGATATCCATCCACCGGGTCTGACAATTTTTACAAAACAAATTCCCAATCCGGGATAAGCATACGGCCATGGGCATGTTTTCAATACCCACCACCCGAACATCACATCGCCGCGCGATATGACGCATCAGGCCGCCCATCCCCGACCCCATTTCGCAAATCATTCGGGCACGGGGATAATATTTACGCAACTGTTCAACAACCGCCGTACGCTGGACGGACACACTGGATACAGTCGGCGGTTGCCGCCGGATAAATGCGCAATAAACATATTCAACAAATTTACAGCCCCAGTATAATTCCACCACCGCTGCGACGCCAATAACCGCATACAAAACCAATCGGATTACTGCAAAAACCATAATACCCCCGCCAATAAAGAAACCGCCGTGAACAGCACAAGCGGTCGGGGAGTTCGTAAATCAGTACATTATTGATTCCATTGGTCTTTCGGCAACCCGTATTGTATAACCAACAGCCCCCCGACCATTACAGTCAGGGATAAATAACGACGCAAAAACACAGGCAAACCATCAGATTAACGATGTCACAGTTTTTGCACCGAATGTACCAGGCTTACGACAGCCCCGAACCGGTGTCCCCACAGGTTCAATGTGAATTATAGCAGATAAACGCCTGAAATAAAGAAAATTATACCCGATGCCCGCCCCTGTTCCGTGACACAGAATTTCATTGATTTCTGATAATTTAATGTAATATACATAACACGGGCGCAATCGTTCTGGCGTCCCACGATGCAACATTTGTTGACAACATCCACCCAACCAAAATAATAGATATTTAAACAATCACCCACCACAAGGGTGGGTGATTTTTTTTGGTGGGCGGTGGCTGGATTTCCTCGGTGCTTTGCACCTGCGGGGCAGTTGTGACGATTACACCGCGCATGGCTTGTGTAATCTACGCCTTGTCGAACCGGCAATCTGCGATTGCGTGATTCAAATCCATAAACCACATTTCACCAACAAAAACACCCACCGCAAGGGTGGGTGATTTTTTTGGTGGGAGTGGCTGGATTCGAACCAGCTCAGGCTTAAGCCAACAGATTTACAGTCTGCCCCGGCTCTCCAACTCCGGCGCACGCCCAATCCGTGGTGCGGGCAGCGGGAATCGAACCCGCATTTCAAGCTTGGAAGGCTTGCATACTAGCCTTTGTACTATGCCCGCAACAAATTGAAAGCGTCGTCATTATATACCATTTTTCCCAGAACGCAAGCGTTTATTGCATATCCCATCAAATGGGCAATCTGGTGCTGTGTTCCGCCGCCCCGTTTATATACCTATGGGCGAACACCGGGGCTTGGCCCCGCCAAATCGCAAATAATCCGCCCACGCATTATTGCAAATGGCAGGCGGTTCTAGGTTGATTGAGTAAAACCGCACACTGTATATCATCACACGGGAATCACATCTGGTATTCGGATCATTTAAATCGCACCCCATGGCAAAATTGCCCAGACCAAAGGCATTACAAACAGGCATGCCCGGCGCCCAGTTATCATCCAAAAATAAATCATCATCCCATATCGTCATGTCGGGCGATAACTCTTCCCCATCAAAAAACAACTGATGATCCCGCCCGTCACCGCTGTAAACCGTGGTTATCGTGTGCGACTGCGTATCTGGCGAATATTTGAACAGCAAATGCTGCCCAGCCATACCCGTTTCAATAACACGGGCAACGGTATTTTCATCCACCCGGGCATAATCATTAATATGGACATTAAAATTACATCTGGCATCAGGGGATAACCCGTAACTGAATACCGATGTGGAATCCAACAGTGCAAATCGAACCTCAACCGTTACATCCCCCCCGTTCTGATCCATCCATAAAGATGACCTAGCCAACCCAAAGCCCGGGGCAAAATATATACCATCGGGCAGAAATTCTTGCCCATCAAAAGTCCAAAATCCTGCCCAATTGGGATCCAATAGCAAGACGACACTATACAAAGAATCATAAACCATATTCATCGCCCAGGTAACCGCCTGGGTATTGGCCATATGCTTCGTCGCATAGGGTGACGTACCATAACTGGTTATAGAGATTAGATTACCGAAAGCATCCAACCCTGAATTACACATATCCACCACCGACAACAGATATTCCATATTGACCGCCGTGGCATCTGGCACGGTATTGAACAGCCCGCATAAATGCCCAGCAAACGTATCACGAACATATCCCGCAGTTGCCGCCGGATAAACATCGGCCCACGCCGATGTCGCCACCAACATCAAAACCAGAAATACGGATATCATCTGTTACCACCTACATACCGGGTAAAGTCGCGGTTGGAATCATGGGAATATCCGTAAACGTTTTTTTACCGCTGATGGTTTCATCCCCGGTTTTGTGAACCACCGCCGCATCCTGGCGTGCGACATAATCCACCGTGGCGACATCGGCCATTGCCGGCGTTACCAGAAACATTATATAAAACACAAACCATTTCATTTTATTTTCCCCCAACAAAAAAACCACCAGTAATCAGGCGGTTGGGGTTTGATAACAACATCAGGCGTTGCGTCGTTTATTCAACATATTCACGACACCCCAACCGATTATTTGTGTTGGGTTTTGCCCGATTAATCGGACACCTGATGTGGGTTATCAAGCCCAACAGCGGAACGCCCGCTGTCGTGGATAATTATATCACATTTACACGCAATCGCCACACATTTATTTGCCGGCGTTGATGCGTTTGTTGCATTGGTTGTTTTTTATTGTTATTTCGCTTTTACCATGATAGCATTAGGAATGAATCCACAGGGATGTGGATTCAGGGGCATTAGTAAGCCTTTATCTAGAACCGGTGCGAATGCATCGTAATCGTTAGAATAAGCGGCGCGTCGCACCGTTATTGTCCCGCATTGTCGGGGTGCTGTTGGTTTATAAAATACGGGCAACCGGAAGGCCAACAAAATCACTGTTCTAGATGATATTACTAACACCCCGGCCGCCTTTTTCCCCATGGAAATTTTGGCGGCTGTATTTTGTTCGGTTTCGGATGACCCCCTGAATCTTTTTCAGATGCGCAACCGAACAAATTTTATTCTGGTCGTATAACAAGAATAAAAAATACCGGCATTTGCCGGTATTATCATTTAATCGGTGGGAAACAATCACCGCCCGTTTTCGGACAGCAATTCATCCCCTGTTCACCCATATCCATCAGTATTTCATCCGGACAGCATCCATTTTCATCCGGTGTGTCACAGACCGCGCCAACCGTTGGTGCCGGCGTGGCGGTCGATGCGGGTTGGGATGCCGTCTTTATCGGTTGAAAACACATGCCATCACCGGACGCGGGGCAACAATTAAATCCAGCGTCCCCCATGTCGGTGTATACTTCGCCCGGGCAACATCCATATTCATCCGGTTCGCACGATTGCCCGGCGCCCGTATCGGCCGATGATGCAACCGGCGCACGACTGACCGCGATGGTGCGTGATGCACGCCCGGCGGCACTGCGCACACAATTTTTACGATACGTATTGCGCAGTTCTGCCAACTGTGCCGCATCCGCGTTTTCATCCGATGCCATGGCATCAATCTGTGCCTTGACATCGTCACATTTAACCCGTTCGGCAACGTTTGCGGCATTGCACGCAACCGGCAACAATATCATCAGACAAAAAATTATTCCTTTGTGCATATGGTCCCCCCGGTTTATCTATCCCGATTATTCGTTGATAATCTGTTCCATTTGCAAGATAAAATCAATGGCCGGATTGGTCAATTTTTGCACCTTGTCCAGGAATTCGCGCGCTTCGCGTTGCATGTTTAATTTTTTATACGTGTCGATGACAAATTCGGTCTGGGTTTCGTCCGCCATATCATGGTCACTCTGCAATGCGCTGGCGATTTCAATTTCACGCAGGGCCATATTCTTGTAATGTTCCGCGTTTTCCGGACAGCCCCGTTCTGCCAAAATTGCATAATTGTCCGCATTCGTCAGATGCACCCATGGGCGGTCGTCATTTTCTGATACGATTCTGCTGAAAATTAATTCTTCGATAACGGTGCATGTCGGTTTTAAATCGGCATTCGGCGCGGCCGGTGCCGCCACCGCATCACCCGCATAATTGGGCGCCGCATTGACAGTGGGACGATTAATTGCCAACCCAATCATTAATCCGCATGTGAACAATCCCGCCAATGCGATAATGCCCCAGACTTTCTGCCGGGTACTGCAACACGCAACGCGCGGTGCCGATTTGGCGGATGCAACAGCGGATGCTTTTGCGGATGTTTTTGTTGTTTTTTTCATGACTCTCTCCCCCTTTTTTGCTATATATATTCATTAATGCACGACACCGTCTGTGATGGTGATTGTTCTGTCGGCGCGCGCGGCCAATTTCATGTCATGCGTTACAAACAGCATGGCCATTTTGTTTTTACGCACCAATTCCAACAATAAATCGAACACCGCCGACGCATGTGCGGGATCCAAACTGCCCGTCGGTTCGTCCGCCAACAAGATTTCCGGACCATTTGCCAATGCGCGCGCAACGGCGGTCCGTTGTTGTTCCCCGCCCGACATTTCGCCCGGCAAATGGGACGCGCGATGCGCGACCGACGCCGCCCGTAACAATTTTTGTGCACGTGCGGTCGCCGACGCATCATCCATATTGTTGGCCAGCATGGGCAACATTACATTTTCCAACGCCGTGAAATCCGACAACAGATTATGCCGCTGGTACACAAATCCGATTTTTTGCCGGCGCAGACGCGTGCGCATTTCGTCATCCATTTTCTGGACGGCGGCGCCGGATATTAAAATACTGCCCGATGTGGGACGGTCCAATAATCCCACGCATTGCAACAATGTTGACTTACCCGACCCCGATTGACCGACCAACGCAATAATTTCCCCACGGTGCAAATCAAACCCGCCGCCGCGCAGAATATGCAGGGGCTGGCCCCCTTCGACAAAGGTCTTTTTAATATCGCGCACCGACAGAACGACATCGCCCCGGGCCACCTTGGATAAAGAATTCAAAATATTTGCCATTGGTGATTATCCCCCTATCCTATTCATTGCGCAAAACATCGACCGGGTCCGTCGCGGCCGCACGCCACGCCGGATACAGCGTCGCCAGAAACGCCAGTGCAATCGCAATCAATGCAATTCCCATCACATCCGTCCAAACCAGCTTTGACGGCAATTCAGACAAATAATACAATTCCGACGGAAACAAATCACGCCCGGTCATCCACTGGAAAAATTGGCGGATGGGTTCAATATAAATCGCAATCAACACACCGAAAATCGTGCCAAAGA
Source organism: Alphaproteobacteria bacterium (assembly GCA_029059055.1). Lineage (GTDB taxonomy): Bacteria > Pseudomonadota > Alphaproteobacteria > Rs-D84 > Rs-D84 > Enterousia. The sequence goes on along the minus strand of JAIDWS010000004.1, from coordinate 32,744 downwards.
ACGCACCGATAACACCAATACTGGTCCCCGACAAAATAAAGATTTTCATCATGGACCGACGTGACACACCAAATGTGCGCAATACGGCGATATCTTTGGATTTATCTTTGACCAGCATAACCAGACTGGACACGATATTAAACGCCGCCACAATCACAATCAACATCAAGATTAAAAACATCACATTTGATTCAACCTGTAACGCGCCGACAAAGCCACGATTTAAATCGCGCCAATCGCGCACCACAAATCCCCCCGGCAACAATTCGGTCAACGCATCGGCGACGGCGCGGGTGTCTTCGGGATTATTCAAGAACAAATCGATGTGCGTCACCGCATCATTCAGATTTAAATATTTCTGCGCGGTTTCCAGCGGCATAAAGATATACCCAGAATCATATTCGTACATCCCCATAAAGAATGACGACATAACCGGATACGACATAATACGCGGCATGGTTCCAAACGGCGTCGCGGTCCCCCCATTGGCCGATATCAGCGATATTTTATCCCCCATGGTCACGCGCAAATTGCGGGTCAAAGAATTTCCAGCGACCAATTCACCATCGCGAATTTTATCCAACGGTTTTCCATAAATCCGCGTTCCGGTCGCGGTCTTTGCCGCCAAATCCGACATCCGAATGCCGCGCACCATTGCGCCCGAATTGTTGCCGTTGGCCGATACCATAACCTGGCCTTCGGCGATGGGGACAATGCCGGTAACATGCGATGCCACCACGCGGTTTTGACGCATTTTTTCAATCAGAAAATCATAATCGGTTATCGCACCATCTTGGTGATATACGACGACATGACCGTTCATCCCGACGATACGGGACAACAATGTGTCATGAAATCCCCCCATGACCGACATCACCACAATCAGTGTTGCCACCCCCAACATAATGCCAATCAACGACACCCATGAAATAACAGAACCGAACCCCCGACGACGGGCGCCCAGATATCGAAAGGCAACTTTTCTTTCCAGTTTTGAAAACAGCATTTATTTCACTTTCCTATTCACTTAAAAAACTGCGCAGTGCATCACCATACAGCGGCGTCATCGGTGTGGTGGCGGCACTGTCGGCATCAACAATCGAAATCACGCGCGGCGACATAAACACAACCAATTCTGCAAACGGCGACACCAATGTTTCCGGGGTTGTCACAAACGAATGCGTCGGAATCCCGATGATGACATAATTGTCCCCCACGCTGGACGGGATATTGAACGATGTCAATTCACCCTGGCTGGTGCGCAGAACGATTTTGGCATCGATTTTCTTGCGGCCGCCATAATCGCCGTATTTGGCCGTCGCCCCGATAATCAGATCCGTTTCCAAACGTTCTTCTTTGCCACACTGGCCAATATCAAATCGCGACTGCCACCCGTTCGGGATGACAAACGTTCCCTGGGAAATCAAGACAACATTCGATTGCTGGGACAAAAATTCCTGTAATGTTTTGGTGTTGATTTCGGGACTGACCACCAATGCGCGACCAACCACGCCGGGGATGGACATCTTGACATTCTTTTCCCCGAATGCCGGCAACAGATTCATCCAGACAATCGGGTTGTCCGTACGCGGATAAACGCGGTATACATCGATATCCCATGCCAACATGTATTTTTTCGACGCAATGTCGGAAATGATTTTGGCGACTTCGCGTTCGGTTTGATAATTCCCTTCGAATGTGACGGTCTTGTCCTGCCAATCGACCAACAGATTGCGCATATCCGCCCCGTGCATCGCGTCCAGCAACGCCATAATGATACTTTCATCCTTGGGCATTTTGACCAACCATTTCGCCCGGTGGTCCAAATGCAATTCACCCGCATCCGCGTCATAGGAATAATAAGCCTTGCCCATTTTGGCCATCAATTCGACCGCATCGGCCAAGCTGCCCGATTGAATGGACCCGGTGATTTTTTCAATTAAATCTTCGTCTTCGACAACGGCGATATCGGTCCCGTCCAGCAATTTGTCCAAGGCCTGTTTCACGGTCAATTTTGTAAAATCATAATCTGACACCTGTAAATCCGGCAACGGGTCCCCCGTCCCCAGACGCACAATTTCAATTTTTTCTTCGGGGACAACGGATACGACACTTTGGTTATTCCAGTCAACCTTGCACCGTTTGGGCAAATCAATGGCAAACCGGCGGGCGGTATCGGTTGTCAACGCCGCCTTTTTCGGGAAAATCGGCACGGAATTTTCATCAATAACCAGTTGGTCGACAACGGTTACAACATCGTATTGCGGTTCTTCGTCACGCTGTAATTCGGCGCACCCGCTGAAAAAAGTAAAGCAAAAAACACAGCATACCGCTGCCAATATTTTGCCCCAGATTGATTTCATTGTATTCATGTCCGTCCCCTTTGGGTTATATCAGTATGCTATATATTCATAACTTTTTCAAATTCTTCCAGCGTCATTTCGTGTATCGGTTTTTGGGTTGGTGTTGTCAAATGACGCACACGTTCAAATTGCGCCGCAAACCGTTGCAGCAATGCCGCGACATCCGCCGGTAACGCGCCGGCCGATTCCAGACGTCGGCCATATTCGACAATGTATTCCAGCGTATCGGCCGCATAAAATCGCCCGACATAATTTTCCATGGCAATGCCGCCCTTTTGCACGCAAATCGCAGACATCACCATCATGGTTTGATTATAAAAATTTGCCAGCTTTATAAAATTCTGAACCGATATCGCCATGACTGCCTTTCCTGTGTCGTGTTACCCCATTATAAAAACTATTGCCCCAACAAGGCAATTAAATTATAATACATTTCATGAGAATTAAATACATTGGGTTATTTTTCATCTTGGCGGCGTGCGCATCCCCCAACGGGGGCAGTATTGATAATGCCACCGTCTTGAACTGGGAAAACGAAGCGGTCACAACAGAACAATTTGTCCGTGATCACAAGGCATGCCTGGGGATTAAAAAGCCATCATATATGCCGCGTTCGCGTCTGGCCAAATTGCTGGCCCCGAACCAAAGCGGTATGATGCCCAATTGGGACGGATTGTGGGTTACATTCCAATCCAACGAATATACCGACGTCGGCCAGCGCAGTCTGTTGTCGGTGCCGCGCAACACCACATCAAAATCCGTCGGCGCATATCGCAAGTGTATGTTCCGCCGCGGATACCTGTTGCGTGCAACGTAAAAATTTATTCACCCCCTTGGCTCGGGGGCTTTTTTATGGTATAATTCCGGGCATGAAAAGAACAATCTGGTTTTGGGTATGCTTTGTTGCGGCCATTGTGTTGGCGACGTATTTCGCAACGCGCATCATCATGATATCACTGGGGCATGGGAAACTGTCGGTTATCCAGACGATTTCCATCACAACCGACGCCGGGAACAAGGATTTGACCAGTCTGGCGGCGGCCGTTGGCGTTGCACCCGGCACACACACGTATTCGGCCGATTTGGACGCGATAAACGCCCGTATTGGGGCCGTACCGGGCGTCAAAAAATCTGCGGTCCGACGCATGCCGAACGGCAATTTGTCGGTGCGGGTCGCATTGCACCGGGCGGTGGCACTGTGGACGGATGACGGGGAAACATTTTACCCGCTGTCGGCGGACGGCACAATTGTCAATCGCCCCGGCACCGTACGTGATGATGGCGCGGTCGTATTCCGCGGCCCCGTCCCGACCGACATCACAGATATTACCAAGGTTGCACACAACATCGCCACCGCATTGGATTATCTGGAATGGATTGAAAACCGGCGGTGGAATTTGCATACGCATGGGGGGATTGTGGTATTGTTACCGGAAACAGACCCGCTGGCCGCAATCAGCACCCTGATGATACTGGACAAAAATCACGCCATTTTATCCCGGGATATCAAAACCATCGACATGCGCGACAGTGCGCGCATCCTGGTGAAATAAAGGGGGGGATGAACTGAACCTGTTTGATTCATCTTTTCTGTGTTTGGATATCGGAACCGCGGCGGTGCGCGGAATTGCGCATCGCATTCGGTCTGCACGCATTGAAAAATCGGCCGTGTTTGCGGTGGAAAATTATGACACCGTATTTGCAATCAAGGCCGTCGTTGATGAATTGGAACGCCAAATCGGTACACACTTTGATTCCGCCCACATCACCGGTGATTTCGGCGACGCCATCTTTGACATGGTCGCCAAAAGCACCCAGTGGTCCGGTGAACATAAAATCAGCACCGCCGACGTACGCGCACAAATCGCACAAATCACCCCGCCGGACGGATATGTACCAATGCACGTGATTCCGTTGCGCTATGACGCGCCGACGGCACGCAATATGCTGACACCGGTGGGCCATACAGACCGACAATTGATATCTGCATTCGGGGCAATTTTTTATCCGATGACGCGACTGGATGAAATATATGGATTTTTGCGCCGCGCCCATATCCAGGCGGACGGATTGATGGATTCCGCATTTTTAATCAGCAATACTTTACGCCCACGCGGCAAAACCGTATTGATGATTGATTTGGGTGCGGCATATACATCTGTATCCATATGGACCGACCGGGGACCGGTATTTTTCAAAAAAATTCCCATGGGGGGGACCCATATTACCCAGGAAATTTCCGCCAAATTAAACATCGATTTTGACGATGCGGAAAAAATCAAGCGATTGGTCGCCAGTGCGGTTACCCGTGAAATGGACCGTTTCACGCCCGCGGACACGGCATATGATTTTTCCCGTGCGGATGTCAATGACATTGTATTGCCGATGTTGGTTGACATGGTTGCCGCCGCCAAAGACGCCGTCATGCCGGCCATTACCAAGTACCGCCCAACCATGATTATGTTAAGCGGCGGCGGCGCCGACATTGACAGCATTGATGAATTTATCGAAAACGCGTTTGGTATCGCGGTCACAAACGAACATGGCGACGCGGCGGTACGCGCATTGGCGACGCATATCTGGGCGGCCCAGACCCCACGAATTCGCGCATACCAGGCGCGCGCATCACGCATGCGGGCGATTGGCGCGCGCATTGGCAAAATTTTCCGGCGACGCCGGCGCAAACAGCGCGCCCGCTTTATCCCCGTATTGCCCAGCACGTTGGCATTCGACATGCACAATCCGCATACGTACAGCCTGTTTAAATCGGGCGGCATATCGATGATTCATGTCGACGTTATGGACGGATTCTTTGTCAATCGGGTGACGGGGGGCATTGATGAAATCAAATACATCCGCGGCCACACAGACGCCCATCTGCATGTTCATTTAATGACCGAAGGACCCGCCGTCTGGGCGGCAGACGCGGTGGCCGCCGGTGCCGACACCATCATTGTATCGGCCGGCACATCGGGTGTTCGCGCCGCATTGCGAACCATTCGCGAACGGGGACGCCGTGCGGGGATTGCCATTGGCCCGGAATCATCGGTGGCGATATTGAAACCGGTTCTGCGCGATATTGACGAAGTGTTGGTGATGTCTGTACGGCCCGGCGCCGGCGGCCAAGAATTTATCCCGGCCGTTCTGCACAAGATATCCGTATTGGCCGCGACGCGCAAAAAATACGGATTAAAATTCACCATAACGGTTGACGGTGGCATCAATGCACAAACGGCCCAACAATGCTGGGCGGCGGGTGCGGACATGGTGGTTGCCGGCACATACCTGGCCCGCAGTTCGGATTTCCCACTGGCGGTGCAATCATTGTTAAAAAAAGAATAAAAATCCCGGGGATTCCCGGGATTTTTGTTCAGATACAACACACAAAGTCTTGTCAGTGGATTTTTTGAATTCGGTCAAAACCGAATTCATCAGGGATGTGGATTCGGGACCGCAGAAAAGCCCTTGGCGTGCGCACTGCGTGCGGGTGTATCCGTGGCTGGGTTACAACCAAAATCACTATACGCGTATTGCCAGATTATTCAACAGGCACCATTTCCCAATGTATATATCAATCAATTATTGAATAACAATTTTCCGGCCGTCACCCGCGGCGGTTATACAGATGTGAATGGTTGATGCCGGCAAGATATCCGCGGCAATTTCCGGCCATTCAATCAATGTGATATCATTTTCAATGGCGTGTTCCAATCCAATTTCGGTCAATTCCGACGCGTCTTCGACACGGTACAGGTCAAAATGCGATATCCCATCATAATTTTGCACAATGGTGAATGTCGGACTGGGGACCACGGTTGACGCCCCGCGCAATGTCTGGATAATGGTGCGCGCGATTTCAGATTTTCCCATACCCAAATCCCCATGCAGTGCAACGCACACCGGCGCCCGTAACGTGGCGGCAAATTCGGCGGCAAAGCGGCGCGTTTCATCCAGATTTTGTGTGACGTATGTTTTCATTACCCTACTCCAACAACAATAAATCGTCTTCCAGTTTGCGGATGGCATCGCGGTATTCGCCGGCCTGTTCAAATTCCAGATTTTCGGCCGCGGTGCGCATCTTTTTGGTCAATTCTTTAATCTGTTTTCGGATGGACGGGGCATCCATGACACCGCCCGCTTTGTCATAAACAAAGCGCCGCTTGGCATCCGTTTTTTCTTCTTTTTCACCGACTTCGGCAAAGATGGCCTTGGTCACGGTTTTGGGCGTGATGTTATGGGCCGCGTTGTACGCCATTTGCTTTTCACGACGCCGCGCGGTTTCAGTCAGTGCCGCATTCATGGAATCGGTCATTTTATCCGCATACAAAATCACGCGACCGTTGGCGTTTCGCGCCGCGCGCCCGATGGTCTGAATCAACGACCGCGTCGACCGCAGAAAACCTTCTTTGTCTGCGTCCATAATCGCAACCAATTCGCATTCGGGGACGTCCAACCCTTCGCGCAGCAGGTTGATGCCGACCAAGACATCGAATTTTCCCAATCTTAAATCACGCAACAATTCAATGCGTTCCAGTGTTTCAATATCACTGTGCAGATATTTTGCCCGCACCCCGTTTTCATTCAGATAATCGGTCAACTGTTCCGCCATTTTCTTGGTCAATGTTGTGACCAAAACGCGTCCCTGGACCCGTCGGACTTCATCCAGCAAATCGTCCACCTGGTGCGCGGTCGGTTTGATATCACAAACCGGGTCCAACAGACCGGTCGGACGAATAACCTGTTCGGAAACGATGCCACCCGATTGTTCCAATTCCCATTGGGCCGGTGTCGCAGAAACAAAGATTGTTTGCGGACGCAACGCATCCCATTCGTCAAACGTCAACGGACGGTTGTCAATGCACGCCGGCAGACGGAATCCATATTGCGACAATGTTTCCTTGCGCGCGCGGTCACCACGCGACATGGCGGAAATCTGGGGAACGGTAACGTGACTTTCATCAATGAACAAAACCGCATCACGGGGCAAATATTCAAACAATGTCGGCGGGGGTTGACCGGGACTGCGCCCCGATAAATACCGGGAATAATTTTCAATCCCGCGACATGTGCCGGTCGATTCCATCATTTCAATATCGAAATTCACGCGTTCGCGCAAACGCTGTTCTTCGATATATTTCATGTTTTCATGAAAATAATCCAAACGTTCCTTTAAATCCGATTTTATCTGGCCGATGGCCTGTAAAATCGACGGCATGGGCGTGGCATAGTGCGTATTGGGATAAATCGCAATACGGTCCAGTTTATGCAACTTCGCCCCCGTCAGGGTATCAAATTCCCAAATTTCTTCGATTTCATCGCCAAAGAATGATAATTTCCACGCACGGTCTTGGCTGTGCGACGGGAACAAATCCAACGTATCGCCCCGCACCCGGAAATCCCCACGTTCAAATGCGACGTCGTTGCGTTTATACTGAATATCGACCAATGACCGCATCACGTCGCGCATGCCGATTTTATCGCCCGCGTTCAAGACCAATTTCATTCCCGCATACTGTTCCGGCGACCCCATACCGTAAATGGACGAAACCGACGACACGACGATGACATCCCGTTCTTCTAACATGGCGCGCGTGGCACTGTGGCGCATCCGGTCCAATTGTTCGTTGATGGATGCGTCTTTGTCAATGTACGTATCGGTGGTTGGCATATATGCTTCGGGTTGATAATAATCGTAATACGACACGAAATATTCAACGTGGTTGTTTGGGAAAAAAGACTTCATTTCCGTGTACAACTGCGCCGCCAAGATTTTATTCGGCGCCATAATCAATGCCGGCCGCCCCAAATTCGCAATAACGTTGGCCATGGTAAAAGTCTTGCCCGAACCGGTCACGCCCAGCAAAACCTGGGACCGACGACCGTCCAGCACGCCGGACGTCAATTCGGCGATGGCCCCGGGCTGGTCACCCATGGGTTGATAATTGCTTTGAAGATCAAAGATTTTTTTATTCACAAGATTTAATATAATCCATTATAATCGAAATACAAGGGAAGAAGAGAATGGCATTAAAACCCAGAACCAAACGCAGAATATTTTTATCCATCGCCAGCCTGGTTGGCGCCGTGGCCATTGCGGTCGTCATGGTACCGCCGATGATTACATTGAACCGGATGGCACCACGCATCGAACGTGCCATTGCCGAACAAACCGGAATGCCGGCCCAAATCCGGGGCAAGATTAATTTCAGCCTGCTGGGGGGCGCAACAATTGTCGCCCACGACATTACCATCCCGGACGGGACCGTCAATGCGGCATTAATTCGCATCCCGCTGTACAGTCTGTTTGATTTGGACAACGCACCGTTGACGGGTGATATTATCGTATATGGCGCACGCATTACCGCAACAAAATTGGTGGCGTTGGATTTCGCGCACAAAATCACTGTCCATAATTCGGTTGTCGAATTTCTGGGCAAAGATTATGAAATCATCCAGGGTGATGTTGCCGGGGGGACATTCCGCGGCACCGTTCGCACAAACCAGCATAAATACGATATCAATTTTGCCGGCGATGAATTCGTCATCAAAAACCACACGAACAATTTGCTGATTACCGGGCAACTGTTTTCCGACGGGTCGGCGCACGGCCATCTGTCGATGCAGACCGACGATATCAATACTTGGTTTGAATTCACCGAACCCCAAATCCACCGCACGGTTAAACTGTCGATGAATTTTGATTGGGATGGTGGATATGGTTTTGTCTTTTCCGATATCCGCGGCGATACATTCACCGGCCATATTGAATTATTCCCGGACGGACGGCGTAATATCCAGATGGTCGCACATGATTTGGATTATGATTTTTCATTCTTGACGCGGCCGGGACGTCTGTTTTATGACACAACATTCAATTTGGATTTCAGTGGCGATTTAACATTCGCCGGTCGTGAATTTCATCACATAAAAATCCGCGCCGTCGGGACAAAAGACAGTCTGCAAATTGCGACCCTGGTGGCCGATGACATCACCGTCACCGGTGGCGTGATTGACGCCGATGGCGCGCACAATCTGATGATTGCCATGCCATTGGACGGACGTAATGCAATGTGTCTGTTTTCGGGAACGCCCGATAATTGGCAATGCCGCGAATTCACATATGGCGCCGCCAGCGGCAGTTTATCGGTCGAAAACGGAAAATTTAATATCGCCATTATGTCGACCGACCCCATGCCGGACCAGACCACATTAATGCGCCATATCGCCCGTCTGGGGGATACGGGAACATTGACATTTCAATATGCCGACATCGCAGGCACCATCGACATCACCCCAAAACGCACCACACCGTCATATAAATTCGCACGCAATCGGCGGTTGGAATGGTTGAACATGGACATGGCGTTTTTACCGGATGCCATGCGCGCCGCCACAGGGGATTTTACATGGGATGGCGACACATTGGAATTTACCCCGCACAGCGGTGATTGGCACATGGCCGCCGCCAAAGATTTCTTTTACATCCATGGAAAAAATTTCAAAATGTGGATGCCGGACATGGATATGCGGGCATTAAAAGATTTGGATTACAGCATTTCCGGCAATTATAAAAACGGCAACATTTCCAATCTGACCATCAAAATCGCAGACCAGGTTTTCACCGGGTCCGTGGCGGGCAATACAATAACACTGCATACGCAATTGCTGAATGCGGACAGCTTTGTCAACCAAGATTATATTGATAATTACGAAGAACAACAATATTTAACCGGCGCACCGCTGATGTTGCCGTTCGGACTGGGGGTGAATGTTTCACTGTCGGCGGACACGATGATTTACAATGCAAACACATATGCCAATTTCGTATATGCGTTGAAATCCGGCGTCCAGACATTTTCCATCACCGACAGCGACCGTGGTAATTTGTTGGCCACCATCCGCGCGGATAAAAAGAAATACACACTGGCGCTGCAATTAAATCGGTTTGTTATCCATGGAAAATTGCTGGCCAGTGATATGCCCATCAATATTTCCGACACCACCATCACCGCCGCCATAGATATGACAACATCGGGCCAAATCGCGTACGACGTTTGGCATAATCTGGCCGGGACGGTTGATTTGACGTTTGATGGCGGCACGCTGTGGGGATTGGGCATAGATGAATTTTACGCATCGGCGGCCAACATCACCACATTAAACGCCGAATACGCGTTGGCATCGGCATTGGAATCGGGTCAAACCCAGATTAAAAAGATGCAGATTATCGGCCGATATGCCGACGGCGCGTTTGAAACGACGCAACCGATAAAGCTGTCGATGCGCCATACGGATGCAACCGGCAATTTGGAAATTCGTGGCACCCAAATGATGGCCCAGTTAAATCTGACACTGCGCGGGACGTCACCCATGCCGGCCCCCATCGCATTGACCATCAATCCGACCGGTAATCGCGATTATTCGTTGTCCCAAATTATGATTGATTTTGACCCGGAATTTATGCGGGACTTTGTACGGACACACAACCGGTTTTAACGTCCCGGACGCGTGGTGACAATACGCATAAAATCATCACGCGTCAACCGGCCACCGGTCGCATCTGCATAATATTTGACACCGCCGTGACGCGCACAATAACACCCATCTGCACAAAACCGAATGCCACGCTGGGCCCGAACCAGCATACGGTCGGGACCGATTAAATCCGCCCGCGGTCCACGCACCAGACGCGCCGCGGCATCTGTCCACCGGTTTTTGGCACCCGACAAATACGGCGCATATAATACCCCGCCCCGCTTTACCAATCGCGACAGGTTGTATTTATGACAATTCATTTCCAGAATATAAGATTGATACGGGGTTAATCGCAACCGTTCACATAATTTTGAAACCTGTGATTTGGCATACATGCACATTTCCCCCTGTGGATTAAATTATATCTGAAAAAACGGCCCCGCCAACAGGCATAAATTCATACAAAAAACACCGGCATTTACCGGCATTTTTTGTTGGTTTCGGGGTACGGGAAATTAACCCTTTTTGCGCACCTGGATATGCACTTCGCGCAGTTGCTGTTCTGTCACTTCGCGGGGCGCGCCCAGCATTAAATCCTGGCCGCGTTGATTGGTCGGGAATGCCACCACTTCGCGCAGGTTCGGTTCATTCAGCATAATCTGAACCAACCGGTCAATACCGAATGCACACCCACCGTGCGGCGGGGCGCCGTATTGGAACGCCGCGTACATGCCGCCAAATTTTTCTTTGACGTCGTCGGGACCATATCCCGCAATTTCAAACGCACGCACCATTGTTTCGGGGTTATAGTTACGTAATCCCCCACTGCAAATTTCATTGCCGTTTAAAACCATGTCGAACTGATTGGCCTTTATCTTTAACGGGTCGCCATCCAATTCGCCCGCCGGCAAAGAAAACGGATTATGCCCGAAATCAATACGGCCGGTTTCTTCGTTCAATTCATAGAACGGGAATTCTTCGACCCAGCACAGACGGAATTCATTTTCATCAATTAAATCCAAATCCGTCCCCAATTTCGTGCGCAGTTTGCCGGCGGCCTTGGCGGCGTTATCGACCGTATCGCATACAAAGAACAGGGATGAATTATCACCCGCGATGGCATGCAATTTTTCAATCCGCGCCGCGTCCAATTTTTTGGCAACGGGCCCTTTGGCTTCGGCACCAAATACGATATAACCCAATCCCCCCAGACCCAATTCTTTGACCGCATATTCGCCCAGTTTATCAAACCAAGACCGCGGCCGGTCGGCGGAATTCGGTGCCGGGATGGCGCGCACCACCGCACCGTTTTCAATGGCGGATGCAAAGATACCGAAATCCGACCCACGGAACACATCGGTCACATCCGAAATAACGATGGGATTACGCAAATCGGGCTTATCACATCCGTATTTCAACATGGCGTCATCATACGGAATATGCGGAATTTCATCGGCGATTTTTGCCCCCGGTACAAATTCACGGATTAAGGCCGGGATTAATTCATTACCGACCGCCTGGATGTCTTTTAAATCAACAAAAGACATTTCCAAATCCAATTGGTAAAATTCCAGCAATCTGTCCGCACGCAAATCTTCGTCGCGGAAACACGGTGCGATTTGGAAATAACGGTCAAATCCGGCAATTTGCAACAATTGCTTGAACTGTTGCGGGGCCTGGGGCAATGCGTAAAACATACCGTGATGATGACGGGACGGGACGATGTAATCGCGCGCCCCTTCTGGGGATGACACGGTCAAAATCGGCGTCTGGAATTCTGAAAATCCCATGTCCCACATTTTATCGCGCAAGAATTTCATGACACGGTTACGGGTCAAAATGTTTTTATGCAGACTGTCGCGGCGCAAATCGACATAGCGATATTTTAAACGCAAATCTTCGGCGACCGCCCCGTCATCACCGAACACCTGGAACGGCAAGACATCTGAATTGGTTAATACGGTCCATGATGTGGCCTGGATTTCAATATGGCCGGTCGGGATTTTATCATTGATGGCGGCGGCGTCACGGGCGACAACGGTTCCGGTAACCTGAATCACGGATTCGGGGCGAACACGTTCCAATGCTTCGTCCCCGCCGTCAAAGACGATTTGCGTCATGCCATAATTGTCGCGCAAATCGATAAACAGCAACGATCCATGGTCACGTTTACGATGCACCCAACCCGACAGCGTAACTGTTTCACCAACATTGGTCGCATTCAGTTCGCCACATGTGTGTGTTCTGTATTTGGATTTCAGTGATAACATTTCGGTCCCTTTTTTTTCATTTACATCGGGCGCGAAAAATTTTTTGGAATTTTGGCACCCGCATGAATTCATCTGGTTTCAGGGGCGCGGTATCCGCGCGGTGCCACCCCGAATTTATAACTTTTGTTGTGACGCGCTTGCTCCTTGCTTGTCAGGCATATCATCGCAAACTCTGGTGCCCTAAGCAAGAATCGGACTTGCGACTCGTCCTTACCAAGGACGTGTTTTACCACTAGACTATTAGGGCGATTGGTAATTCCCGCCAATTATACGGGACGCGCACAAAAAATCAAGCATAAAAAACATCCCGCCAAAATTGACGGGACGTGTTCAACAAAACAAACTATTCAATACAGCAATTCACCGCATTTTTAACCCAGTTTTTCAGCTTTGCCATGCCGCCCGCAGCCGGTGCGTCCAGCATTTCGACCGGCGCAGATTTGACCGGTGTTTTCCGGCTTTTTTTTACATATTTCAAATCTGTTTTGTCGCCCCCCAGCATGCCCATATTCAATCCCCAGAAAATACAATACAACGCATATGATTCATCAAACAATTCATATGCCTGGGTCGCGTCACCGGCCGCCAATGCCTTGGTTCCGACTTCGAACAGGCGCATACTGGACGCCAACAAATGCTTGGAAATGCACCAGACTTCGCCTTCGTACGATGGGATGATTTTTTGCATCATCCGCTTGCGCATGTCACGAATAACGTTAATTTGGTCATAAAATTCCGTTTTGCCGGTTTTGGCCCCCGAAAACATCAAATGTTCTTCGATGGATATCAGATTCATAATCCCAATCGACAAATCTTGGTCGGATGACAAATCTTTGGGATTAACCTTTTTCGCGGCATCCATTTTTTCGACAAATTCTTGAACACTTTTTATTTTTTGCATCAAATTCCCCCTTTTTAACACAATGTCATGACCCAGCTGGCAATCGCCAAAGCAATCACCGGCAACACAACCTTTTCAAACGGAAAGTGCGCATGGCCACCGTTTTTTAACTTCATCCAATCGTACAGCTTTTCCGTCACGATAAACAGGCCCGCCCCGATTAACGTCCCCATCAGCAACGGGTCCATACGGATAAACCCGAAATATGAACACGGGCTGTATGTCACCTGGCCCAGATAGGCAAATCCAATCGTCGCCACCGACAGAATTAAAACCAGCGCATTGCGCCCCGCAAAACGCCATCCGCGACGGTCCATAAATTTGATAATCCAATACCCCATTATTGCCAGAAACGCCCCGGCCCAGATACCAACCACCGCATCCGGCACACCCAAACGACGCGTTATCGGCAACGCCGCGCCAATCGCCACCGTGCAAATCGGACACGCCGGATTGGCCATCACCGACATCGGCAACATCGCCAATATAAAACCAATTAATTTTTTCATGTTCCTTTCCTTATATTTAAATTTCGATATGTATTATTATTCATAGATATTAAAAAGTCAAACAATTTGTTTGCCGTTTCTGTAAAATGTGCTATATTCCCATCAAAGCAAAGGATTACCCATGGCCCCGGACACCCTGCCCGATGTTGTGATTGATAAGCAGTTACCCGCCCATATTATGGCGCGTGCCGCGCGCGGGATTTCATATATTTCACACCCGACGCGGTTGCGCATATTGGAATTTCTGGACGTACATGGCATGTCGTCGGTATCGGCGATTGCACGCGGGGTGAACGTCGACCAAATGATTGTATCCCAACATTTAAAGAAAATGCGCGACGCCCATTTGGTTCACACCACCCGCCGCGGGATTTTTGTATACTATGAAATCGGTGCCGAATACCCCGCCAGTATTTTTATCTGTTTGCGAAAATTATTCGGATATATGACGGACCAGTTGAAATTTCTGCGCGATGATTACCGCGAAATTTTACCCACAGATTACACAACCATGGCCGCCAACCGTATTAAATTATTCGCACACGTGGACAAAATGCGCATATTGGAATATCTGACGTATGCCGGGGAATCATGCGTATGCGACATTGCCCGCGCGACAAAAATCCCCCAGGTCAAGATGTCGCAATATCTGCGCAAATTATCGGATGATGATTTTGTCACATCACGCCGTGACGGTCGTTTTGTTTATTACACAATCACCCCGGGTGTGCATAAAACCACAATTGGATGCATCCATAAACGATACGACCGCGTGGGTGACGCATTTTAAATATTACGGTCGGTGATAAAATGAAAAATAATAATGAACACATAATTTCTTTGTTGGCAGATATTTTATCTGATAAATCACACAGATACCAAAAAGTGACCAATTTTGTCACAACAGTGATGCAATGCGACAAAGCCGAAAACGGCAAATATCAATACTCAGATTCAATAAATGATTTGGCGTATGATTTAGATTTTTATGACCCAAATCCAGAAATGCAGAAAAAATATGGCTTTTATGGGGACAAAAGACTAGAAATCTTACTTACGAACGCAATAAAAGAATTAAAACAGGCATAATTTCGCTGACGCAACCGGCATACTTCCGTCTGCCTATTTGCTTGTTTGAACCCCCCTTCCGGGGCTTCTGCGTCCCTGTACCAAAATTAAACCCGGGATAAACCCGGGTTGAATTTTGGTAGCGGGAGAGGGACTTGAACCCCCGACACGCGGATTATGATTCCGCTGCTCTAACCAGCTGAGCTATCCCGCCAACGCGTCGCATTATAACAAACAATTTTATAAATGCAAGAAACAATTCGTTTGCTTTTGCATCGCCGCCACATTATCATAATTCTGACATCGGGGGTTCCGATGTTGGGCTTTAACACCCATTGTATGCACGTCTGCGCAGACGTTAAATGCTCCTGCATATCTTGGCAGGAGTGCGATGTCATATATCGAAAGCATCGCGCTATTATGCATACAATAGTGTTAAAACTCCTGCCGTCCGATTTGTGACGGCTTTTTTTAACAAAAGGTATGCAAAATGTACACAAACTGGAAAACACGCGAATTGATGGCACGAATGGCCGCAATTCCCATGCGAACCCGAACCGCGCGACGTCGCATACGTGACCGCGTCCGATTTGCCAATATCATCGAAACCGTGTCACAAAACCGATTACCACTGAAAAAACACGAACACAAAATACCCATCGCGTTTTGCTTTGACGGACGGGGATGGAAATTGGCCGCGGTATCAATACAGTCTTTGCTGGACGCATCCCACAACCGATGCGATTATGATATTTACTGTGTCACAGACGATACATTGGACGCGACCGCACGCAAAAAACTGACCCGGATGGTGCAAAGTGCAAAATCCGATATCACATTTTTGGATGCCAATCATGATTTTGACCAATCATATCGTCATAAATGGCCCATCGCGGTTTATTATCGCATGATGCTGCCAAAACTGCTGCCGAACGTTGACCAAATCATCTATGCCGATATTGACACGATTTTCTGTGACGACATGGTGGATATATCGCGCCTGGACATGGGCAAAAACATATTGGCCGGGGTACGCGATTACAACAACGGATATATTAATTCCGGATTCTTGGTCATGAATTTGCGGCAAATTCGCGCGGATAAACTGTACCAGAAATGGATATCCGCATCGCGCATCAAACGTTACAAGAACCCGGACCAGGATCTGTTGAACTTTTCCACCCGCGGGCGGACGATTTTTCTGCCGTTGAAATATAATTTTCAACCCATGCTGGGGCCGTGGATATTCAAAGCGCACACCCAAATGGAAATCGACGATTTACGATATAATTTGGTGGTATTGCACTTTTCCAATTGGATGAAGCCATGGGACGTCCCGAAAAACCGCCCTATATTTTCAGAAATCTGGTGGAATACGGCGAAAAAAACAGGACTGTTCCAACAGGGCTGATTACATTCATATCAAAAAACGTTAATTTTTTTAATAAAATGCGATTGAACACATATCCAAAATAGTGTATATTTGGACTTATGAAAAAAATCGCATTTATTTTTCCGATAATGCTGCTGTGCGCGGGTGCGCACGGGGCGACCGACATCAATCCGTTTTTCGGGGATAATAATCACCAGCTGGCCTTTAATTTCGGTTATGGCGTCAACAGTGGCTTTTTGGTGCCGCCGCCCACACAGTTTGTACCGTTTATCATGCTGCATTTTCAATATTCCCAGCCAACCACATTTTTCAAATTGCCCGCACGGCAATCACTGAACGTGGTTCAAACCATCGGGTCGGGCAAAAAATACGGATGGAATTGGGATAAATACACCATTCCAATCGCATGGCTGTCCCAGGATGTGGCATTACTGCACGGGCGCCGTTGGTATTTTGGTCCCGGCATCGGCGTCGGGATGCAGGGTCAACAAAACGAACGCATCGGATCCAAACTGGTATTCGGATTTAAAATCATGGGTGGTTACGCCATTTCCGACAGTGTGCGCGCCGAATTGTTTGTTCAGCATTTTTCCAACGGTAACACCGCGCCGGAAAACAATTCGTACGCATTTTACGGCGCGGGTTTTTCATACAGTTTTTAATAAAAGCAATCGTTGGTGAACGTGTATATGCCGCGTTCGTCGCTTAACACGCTGTCGACCGGTATATAACATGCGGTAACAGCGGTTGAAACGGTTGATTTCGTCGTGCCGACAAACCCGTCCAGCGACGGACACGTCGTGCATGCGGTGGCCGTCCCGGCCGCGTTTTTGTACGTGCCGGCGGGACATGCAACGCAGGTGCCCCACTTTAAATAATAACCCGCATTACATGACGTATATATTTCCTGGTTTACGCACGTCGTCCCCGGTGCACCCCACACATCACGCACAAACAGCGCACACAATAAAAAAACACAATATTTATGCATGACCGCCCCCCTTATACAACCTGGCTTGGACATTGACAGTTGCTGGTGGTATATTTTCGCTTTTCGATATATCCGCTGCCCATGTAATTGGAAAATGTGGTGCTGGTGTCGGTTGTATACGTGCCACCAC
The DNA here is from genome assembly GCA_029059055.1 of Alphaproteobacteria bacterium. GTDB lineage: Bacteria > Pseudomonadota > Alphaproteobacteria > Rs-D84 > Rs-D84 > Enterousia. The sequence continues at coordinate 14,644 of JAIDWS010000004.1, read as the reverse complement.
ACAGCGCGGTGCCACTGCCACCGCTGTCTTCTGTGCAGCACATGCGGCACGTTCCGTCATTGCATATTTTTCCGCCCGCCGATGAACACGTCATCCCAGGTTCCAGCCCCATGACATTGCATACGGCATTGGCGTTGGTGCCGACCAGATGCCCCACAACCAGCGCCGCGATACCAATTATTTTGATTTTCATTATATTCCCCCTTGGCTTTGTATAAAAAAACCGCCACAAAATGGCGGTCGGGGAGTTAAGAAAATCATATGTAAGAATGATCCCTGTGGCCTTTACGCAGCCACAGCTGCGTTGTTTTATAACCACAGGCCCCCCGACCGTACGTATGCACAATCAGGGCATATAACAAAGGGCGCAAATGCGCCGCTGTTATGCGGATTACAATGCACGTATGCGCGCATCGCTTACATATGGGCTTTCTTACGACCCCGAACCCAACATCCATTTGAGTTCGCATAAATTATAATTTAACGCAAAAATAAATACAAGCAGATATTAAATCTGTGCATCGCCGGGGCTTTTACCATTCAATCGGCGACGCCCCATGTGCCGCCAAATATTCGTTGGCCCGGGAAAAATGATGATTGCCAAAAAATCCCCGATGCGCCGACAATGGTGACGGATGGACCGATTTCAAAACCAGATTACGTGTGGGGTCGACAAATTCCGCCTTGCGCTGGGCATATGACCCCCACAGCATATAGACAATATTATCGCGCGTGGCGGTCGCACGGATAACCGCGTCTGTAAATTGTTCCCAACCGCGGCCGGCATGCGATGCCGCACGGTGTGCCTGGACGGTTAACGTGGCGTTTAACAGCAACACCCCCTGCTGGGCCCAGGATGTCAATTCCCCGCGGGTCACGCTGGGCCGCCCCAGGTCGTTTTCAATCTCCCGATAAATATTGACCAGGGACGGCGGAATCGGCGTCGGCGGCAAAACGGAAAAGCACAGCCCGTGCGCCTGGCCCGGTTCGTGATAGGGATCCTGGCCGATAATAACAACCTTTACCTGGTCCAGGGGGCACAGATTAAACGCATTAAAAATATTCGCGGGTGCCGGAAAGACTTTCTTGCCCGACAGATATTCCCCACGAACAAAATCCGTCAATTTGATGAAATAATCTTTTTCAAATTCGGGGGCCAGTGCCGCTTTCCAAGATTCTTCGATTTTTACGTTCATATCAATTCCTTTATCAAACCCTGTTGTGCGGATTTCCACAGCACGACATCAATATATCCACGTGGCCAACCCGTTTCACGCACCAAATGCGCGAACATATCATCACACGCACGGCGCACATCCCCGTCCAGATTGGCATTATTGATTTTTTCATGTAACGCCGGATTTCGTGCGTACAGCACCCCCAGACGCTGAATCCAAATATCGTATTTCACAACATCCAGACCCAAATTTCGCCCCAAATGATTGGCCGTAATACGTCCGATATGCGGCAACGTCCCCAGAAAATCCAAACGCGCATCATCGGTTGCACACGCATAGAACGCGTCACGATATGCCGTTCGGTTTTCCCATATTTTACAAATGGCGGCAATTTTATTTTGATTTCGAAACAGATGAATCAATCGGTCAAAATCCGCACCAAACTGTGCGATACAATCCATGATTTCGGCATGTTTACGCTTGGCCGTTTTTTGTGAAAAACCGCCGGCCAATATGACATAGGCCGCGGCGGTAAAAAATTCATCAGCCGTCACGCACGGTGGATTGGTCAGGTTACGCCGAATTTCATCAAACGATTGCGCATCACTGTCCATCCCGGCATTACGGATGCGCGCGTCCAGCGTTCCCAACCAATCCCCAGAAAACATATCCATTACACGTCCAGATTTGCATCCAATGCGTTTTCAACGATAAAGTCACGGCGCGGTTCCACAACGTCGCCCATCAACATGGAAACGACTTCGTCGGCCTGGGACGCATCGTTGATTTTGACCTGGAACAGACTGCGGTTGTTCGGGTCCATGGTTGTTTCCCACAACTGTTCGGCGTTCATTTCCCCCAAACCTTTGTATCGCTGAATTTTCAAGCCGGTTTTGGCATATTCAAATGCCGTATTCAACAGGTTCAACGCCCCCCAGATTTTCTGGGATTTGGATTTGACGCGCAATGTCACCGGTTTGGCAAATGTTTCGATTAATTCGTCGCGGCCATCCATGCGCAACCATGCACGAATTTCCGGCCCGGCAATTTTTTCACGCGACAACATGTGGGATTCGGTTACACTGCGCAGTGTGCGTGTAATTGTGATACCCGCACTGTCGGCGGACACCGTCCATCCACGTTCGAATTCCAATTCCTGGGCATCCAGCATTTTTGCCGCCGCATCCAGATTTTCCGGTGTTTCGTTATCAAAGACGCGGTTCAACGCCAATGCTTCGACAAAGCGCAACGGCATCACATGATGCACACTTTGCAGTGCATTGCGCATATTCAGAATCAACGACAACAAACGCTTTAAATCCGCGCCGGAAATTTGGGCCCCGATTTCGGTTTCCACCACGCCGTCGGTCGCCAATTGTTCCATCAGATAATCGTCCATTTCGCGTTCGTTTTGCAGATAAATCTGTTGTTTGCCGCGGGTAACGCCATACAACGGCGGTTTCGCGACATAGATGTATCCGCGTTCAATTGCTTCGGGCATGTGACGGTAAAAGAACGTCATCAGCAATGTCTGGATATGCTGTCCGTCGACGTCCGCGTCGGTCATGATAATGACTTTGTGATAGCGCATTTTTTCGATATCAAAATCATCTTTGCCGATACCGGCACCCATTGCAGAAATCAATGTGCCAATCGAATCCGACCCCAACATTTTGTCAAAGCGCACGCGTTCCACGTTCAAGATTTTCCCACGCAACGGTAAAATTGCCTGGGTCTTGCGGTCGCGGCCCTGTTTTGCGGTACCACCGGCCGAATCCCCTTCGACGATGAACAATTCGCATTTTTCCGGATTACGTTCACTGCATCCCGCCAATTTTCCGGGAATACCACCCAATTCCGGACCTGTTTTTTTGCGGGACAATTCGCGGGCGCGACGCGCGGCTTCGCGGGCGGTGGCGGCTTCGATAATCTTGTCTACTATCGTCTTGGCAATGGCCGGATTTTCGTCCAAGAATTCGTACAACATTTCCGACACCGTGCTTTCCACAATCGGGCGCACTTCGGATGACACCAATTTATCTTTGGTCTGGGAACCGAATTTTGGATCCGGGATTTTCACACTGACGATGCTGGTCAACCCTTCGCGGAAATCTTCCCCCGACAGGGCGATGTCTTTTTTCGTAACCTTTTCCCCGATGTATTTGTTGATGGCACGTGTCAATCCCGCACGGAATCCCGCCAAATGCGTTCCCCCGTCGCGATTGGGAATATTGTTGGTGAAACACAGCGATGTTTCCGTATACGCCGTCGTCCATTGCAAAACGATTTCAACATACGTGTCATCGGATTGCTTAATCATCTGGATGGGTTCTTTGTTCAATAATTCTTTGGACCGGTCCAGATATGTGGCAAACCCCTTTAACCCATCAACAGAATGGAATTCACGCACCTTTTTTTCCGGGCCGCGCAAATCTTCCAAAATAATTTTGACGTTTGCGTTCAAATACGACTGTTCGCGCAGCCATGTTTCCATGGTGTCAAAGCTGAATTCGGTTCCCGTAAACGTATCCGGGGACGGTTTAAACGTTACTTCGGTTCCATGTTCGATACCGGATTTATTTTCCGTGATTTTCAAATCAGACGTCGGTACCCCGTCGGCAAAAGACATTTGCGCTTCTTTGTCGCCGCGCCAAACGCGCACTTCCAGCCACGTAGACAGGGCGTTCACCACCGACACACCGACCCCGTGCAGACCGCCGGACACCTTGTACGCGCCGCCGCCTTCGTTGTCAAATTTACCACCCGCGTGCAGTTCGCACATAATCAGTTCCAGCGCACTGCGCCCGGTATCGTGATTGATATCAAACGGCATACCGCGCCCATTATCGCGAATGGTCGCAGACCCGTCCGCATTCAGCGAAACATAAACCGTATCGGCATAACCCGCCATCGCTTCGTCGATAGAGTTATTTACAACTTCGTAAATCATGTGGTGCAAACCGTTACCACCTTCGCCGACGTCGCCGATGTACATGCCGGGGCGTTTTTTGACCGCTTCCAGTCCCTTTAACACCTTAATAGAATCACCGGTATATTCGTTATTGACAGCCATTTAAATTCCTTTCTTTTTTCTATGCGAAACATAGCAATTTCTGGTATAATTATCAAGGAAAAAGGACATAAACCATGAAGTTCAAATTACTGTATTTTGGGGACATTTTGATTAACCCGAAAAAGCGCGCGCAACACATTTCCGACATCCGGATGCAGTTCCACCCGCAATTGAAAAAGCTGATTGAACATCGGCCGTGGGACAATCTGACGAAATATATGCTGCCGGACGCCACCAAAAGCCCCATCGTCACCCGTCACATCGGCGGCATCGATTGGAACCCGATTATTACGCCAAATTTGAAATTGTTGGCGGAATTGGATATTCAAATGTTGCACCCGGAAATTGTGGGCGTGCCGCATTCGGACATTGACAACCGGGTCAAAACATTGCTGGACGGGCTGCGATGCCCCCAAAACGAACATGAAATCGGCACCAATATGCCGCGCGACAACGGCCCCATTTACACCCTGTTGGACGACGATTATCTGGTGACCAAATTATCGGTAAACACCAGCCATTTGTTGTCGGCGGATATTTTCAAGCACGATATGTGCCGCACCCCCGACACAGTGTTTATGATGATTGACGTCAATGTCCGTGTCGGCGAAGGAACACTGGAAAATCTGCCGTTCATGGTGTAACGGACAATGAAATCGGGCCGATATGTTTACATACCGGCCGGTGGTCCCATGGGTACCCTGTACATATGTTCCACGTCTGATTTGCCGGGGCGTATATGGCGACACAAAAAACAAACAAATTCGCGGATTTACACAATGTGGACAAATTGGCCTTTTATGAATGGCACGACAGTTTGCGTGAAATGATTATACGTGGACGCCGGTTAAAAAGAATGAAAACGTAATTGGAAAATTCGATTAATCGCCCAGTTCAATCCCCAATGGCGCGATTTGTATTGCGATGCGTTGCGTGAACATGGATACGCACCACACCAATTCCACCAAACCGTCACCCCGGCACCGGCCGGCATCCATTGCTGTTGTCGCAGATACACGAATGTCTGCGGCGCACCGGACCCCGACCTGCGTCGGGGGTGACGGATAAAGTGTATAAATAATTGGCAGTAAAAACCGCCACAGTTTAAATCAATTCATCTATGCTGATTTTCTTGGCGGCAACCATCGCATCGGTCAATTCCAGAATCAATTTGACGCGTTCTTCGCTTAATTTATACAGATTCAACATAATCTTGCTTATGCGGGGGTCATGAACGTATGGGGCATCGGCTTCTTGTAAAAATTGACCGGGGGAAATCTTTAAATATTTGCACAGCATATGCAACCGCGCCACAGACATCCGATTGGCCGCAGATTCATATTTTTGAATCTGCTGAAAAGAACAATCCAGTGCCGCCGCCAAATCTTTTTGTGATAATCCGTATCGCATCCGATGAATGACAATCAAATGCCCCAAACGTTTATCAAATTCGGTTACATATTGTCTTTTGCCGCCCATGGCGTCCCCCCCTTTCTGGTTATTAAAAAAATGGGGCCGCCGTGCAAAAAGACAGGCGGCCAGGGTGTTCGAAAATCAGAAACAATCATGACTCCGTTGGCTTTCCAGGTAAACCCGTATTTTATTACCAACAGCACCCCGACCGTTTTAGTGGCACGGGGAACATAACGGTGCGATGGCACCGCTTATTCCTACTATTGACGATGCGTTACGCACCGATTGTTTCTGGGCTTTCGACAGCCCCGAAGCCACATCCCTGTGGATTCGTTCCCAATTATATCATCGGTATTTTAAAATAACAACAAAAAACGGCCGGACGTACCGGATACATCCGACTGGCCCCACAAATATCATGCCAATCAAATGGCCGGATTATATGCGTAACCACCCGTTTATGTCTGATGATACACCGGCCCCTATGTCAATGCGGCGGTAATTTGATCCTGCATCTGGAATGTGCCGAATACGACCCATGCGATAATAACCGACACCAACAAAATCCCCATACTGTTCAACACGTTTGATATGGATTCCATCTTGCGAATAGATTCATCCAGATAATCGTTGGCAACATGCTGTAAATTCTGGTCAAATCCGTTCATTTCGGCATAAATCGCCAAATCCCCGATGATTTCATCGTCCGGGAAATTACGCCCCGTGTGCGTCAACGCCATCCCCAGATTGTCCCCACCAACGATATAACGCAACGCCGCGTCCAAAATACTGCGCAGATAACGGTTGGCATTATCAGCCAACATCCGCATCGCGTCCGGCACCGAAACGCCCGCCGCAACCATCGCCGACAAAGACATCAACCAACTGACCGATACGCGGATTTTGTAAATATTCCACGGGGGAAATTTATCAAATCGCGCGCGCATGCGCCCGGCCCAGTTTGGCAAACTGAACCATACAATGGAAATTGCGACGATAAATCCGATAAAAATAACAAACCAATATTTCTTGGAAAAATCGGCCAATGCAATCAATGATGCCGCCGCGCCGCGCCAAACCACACCGGGCCCGGCCGCATCGGCCAATGGGGGAACCAAATACAATCCCACCATCACAATAATCCCGAACGTCAACACCAACAAAAACATCGGATATGTCACGGCCGATGCCATGGCGCGCCGAATGCGCGTCGTGCCGTCGACAACGCGGCTGACATTTTCCAATGCAACCACCAAATTCGCCAGATTTCCCGACGTGACCAACAATGTTTCTTCGGGTGGGACCCAGCCACGCGTGGCTTCGGAAAACGGCATCCCCCGTTCCAGATTTTTTTGCCACTGGCGCATCACAATGGCAAAGGGTTCGTTTGGTTTTGTCCCCCCCTTGGATTCAATCATTTCCAAACGCCCCAGCGCATCCATCAACGTGAAATCATTGCGCAACAATGACGCCAATTTGCGGCATGTGGCCATGCGCTTTTCCGTGTTCAGACGAAACACCAGTTTCGCATACAACAGTTCCAGGCGGTTCATATCAATACACCCCCGGTTGGTCCAACAGCCCCACCCAACGTTCCAATTCATCCACGCCGATAATCCCGCGCAGCATTAATTCCATGGCGGCTTCTTTTAACGTGCGCCCGGACAAGCTTTCCAGCCAATACCGCACCGCGCCGTCGGTATTTCCCGCCAGTGCCAGGCGTAAAAATTCACTGTTGGTGATGATGATTTCACCAGCCTTAATCCGGCCCAGCGTCCCGGTACCGCGACATTCTTCGCATCCGGCGCCGCGAATATATACCTGGCGCAGACCCAATTCGCCGAACGCGGCCATAACACGCTTGTACGCGGGATGGTTCGGATGGTCGATTAACCGTTCGCGGCAATACGGACATAATTTTTTAAACAGACGCATCGACACCAGGCCGCGCATCATGGTTTCTTCTTTTAACTTGAACCCTTCGACCCCCATGTCCAGCAATCGTGTCAATGCCGCCATGGCCGAATTCGCGTGCAATGTCGTCCAAACATTGTGTCCCGACAACGCCCCTTTGACCGTTAATTGCGCCGCCGCCAACGTGCGGATTTCCCCCACCATCAATGTATCGGGGTCACTGCGCAATGCCGCGGCCAATGCTTCTGTAAACTTTTCTTCGCGTTGTTCTTCGTTCGATGCGTTTGTGACCGGCATCTGGTGCGCACCAAAAATCTTTTGTTCGGCGGGGTCTTCGACCGTAATCAGGTTAATTTCATAATGCCGTTCTTTTAACATCAACGACATATTACGCACCAATGTCGTCGATTTACCGGAACTGGTGGGACCGGCGACAACGACCAACCCGGTTGGGAACGAACGCAGACGCATCAATAAACGCTGTTCGTATTCACCGAATTCCTGTTCGGTTTTGATACCTTCGGATGGGTTGTCGTACAACAAACGCATGACGACATAGCGGCTGCCGAATGCGATGGGATTGAATTGCATACGAATCCCCAAAATCCCCGTCGGCAGATATAAATCCTGGGTTCCGCGCAGGGGTGTACGCCCGTCTTTTTGTGCGGATTGGTATTCATTTTGGGCATAGTTCGCATTTGAAATATCCGCCGATGCAAATGCGGCGCGAACAAAGGCTTCGCCCCATTGGGTGTTGTATTCCAAAACCGGCTGCATACTGCCGTCGATACGGAAATAAATCGTGGTTTGGTCGGCGACTTCGATATGAATATCGGACACTTTTTGTGATGCAGCCTTGGCAATAATATCGACAAAGTCTTTCTGCATCTGGTTATCGTAATCCAGACGTGACCGCCCCGCCCCGCCCCGACGTTCATCATAAATCTTGTAAATGGCGGCAACCAATCCCAAATCAGAATAAAATGCCGCACGCATGGGCCGACGCTGCTTGGCCAATAAATCCAAGAACGCCAGAACGCGCCCATCATAACGATGCGTGCGTGAAATGATGATTTGCCCATCGGAAAAATATGCCATTAATCCCTGGGAATCACGTGGCAATTCCAATTCGCCACCCGACGCCGTCATCAAACGGTTGTTGTTCGAAAACAGATAATCAACAATATCCTTGGACGGGGCGTTTTCCAACCCCGTCGGAACGGACGGTGTGTTGTTGGTAATCTGGTTCAAATTTTCTGTTTCTGTGTTTGCCATGTGCCGCCCCGTGCGGGATTAATTCGCGCTGCCGATATTCAGATTTTGGGTAACGCCGTCTTTGACAAAGACAATCCCATCATCCAAAGAAATCGATTTTACAATATATCCGTCCAATGTTTTGCCAACCGATAAACGTTTGTTTTGGCCGGTGTTCAAATCTTCGATGGTGGCCTGTAACTGGGACCCGGCACCGATAACATTAATCAAACGATAACTGTCGGACAGGGGTGCATCCATTTCCGCATCGCGCAAATCCGCACGCACAGACGTCACCACTGCGCGCGTGGCGGCGGCTTCGACATCGGCTTCCAAAGATGCCTTTTCACGGGCCAGACGCGCGGCTTCGGCTTCCAGTTTGGCGCGTTCTGTTTCCAATTCCTGTTGTTGGGCTTCGGCGCGACCGGACAAAGTGTCAATTTCCATATGCAGCTTTATCTTTTCTGCGGCCAAACGGTCCAATTCCAAATCCAATTGGGCGCGTTCTTTTTCCAACTGCATTAAAACTTTTTCCTGTTCCAAATCGGTAATCTGTTGGAACAAAGACCCGTCAACCCGATACGCGGCCACGCTGTCGGCGGACAATTCTTCCATCATGTCGGCATCATCAGACGGTGCCGCCGCGGCCATTACACCGCCCGCATAAAACACCGCCCCCAGAAACATAACGCCCCAGATTTTGAATTTATTTCGCATAGATTATCACCTCATAGTTCCATGTTTTGGTCGCCGCATTCCATGCACAGCGCGTCATGTACACGCCGCCAAACGGTTCAAAAATCTGCATAAACTGCACCGGTACCAATTTGGACGATGCGGCGACTTCGACCACTTGCAGATTTGCGGTTTCCACCCCGTTTGTAATTGTGTCGATAACCAATTCGGCATCAACCGGGGTGTCAATTCCCTGGAACGCGGTCATTACATCACGCACAATTGTGTCACCGTCGCGTTCATCAACCGACGCAACCGCGGGCAATGTGGGTAATTTGGCCCGAATGACAATGTCCGATTCCGATTTTTCAACAACAAACGCACCCGGCATTAAATCCGTCGCGTATTCATAAAATCCGCCCAGCGTCCCAAATGTACGTTGGACATCCGCCGACGCATGCGTTTCACCACATTCGGCCGATTTTTGAACCCATCCCGGCACAGGCTGCATTAAAAATCCGATGGCCTGGTAACATAATTCGGCGCGCGCAATCGGGTCCGGCAAATTATCGTACGGCATCACCAATGGCGGTGGCGGCGCAGTCTTTTCAATTTCGAACGCCGCATCCAATTCTTTGTTTTTTTCTTCGATGCGTCGTTTATATTCCGCGGCCAATTCGGGATTTATGGTCGCCACCTGGGGACGGGGGGCCAACATCTGGGTAATGGGCCCGCGAAAGAAATACAATAACCCCAGCGCAAACACCGTCAATATTGCCAACGATAATAAATTCGTGCGCACGCGCCCGATATACCGCAACACCGCACGCGCCCGACCGGTTACGATTTCATCCAATCGCCGCTGGACCGCGCGGGGCATCGCCCATGCTTCGGGTGCAAAAAACGCCCCCCAATCCGGTATTGCGGCCAATTCCACATACTGGGCACGGGCCTGGTCTTCGTGGCGGAAAATCTTGTCTTCCAGAATAATACCGTTACGCACCGCAACCAAATAATACGACCCGTCATCGGTTAAAAACACGGCCAAAAATGATGAAAATTCCGCAAAGGCTTCCATAACTTCGGCAGCCGCACTGGGCATACCACTGCGGTGACCGTTACGCTTGGCCCCCAGACCAATCATCGCCCGGTATTCGGTAAACAGATTTAATTTCTTGTCCACGGCGGACGCCAATTGGCGCGCATAATTACGCGGGGTCGCATCAACGGCGACCGGTTGCCAAAACAGACCGACGGCGTATTTCTTTCTGTCGATGATGATATATTGATGTGTCAAGCGCGCTTCTCTCTCTGCTATTAATAAATTATATCACAAAAACCGGGCACAGTGCAAACACAGAATGGGAACAACGGCGCAATAAAAAAAACAGGGGGCATGCCCCCTGGTAATTCATGTCCCCGATTACTGGGCGACGGCCACGCCGTACAAACCGCCCGATTGGGCCACCGGCACAGTTTGGACCGTTGCGGGCTGGGCCACCATAATCGTATCGGCGGCAACCGCCTGGACCGGAACCATGACCATCTGTTGTGTCGGCATGGTCTGCTGAACCGGGACATATTGATACTGATACACCGGCGCGCCCTGTTGCATGGGGATGGCCTGTTGCATGACCGGCATGGTGTTTGCCTGGCCGTCATAGACCGGATAAACCTGGCCCTGTTGGGACGGGGTCAAAATTTGCTGGGCAGAATCGACCGTCTGAATCCGACGCGGGTTCGGACAATCGTATACATTCGCGGCCAAAATAAATGCACGTTCGGGCCCAAACACCACCCATTCATTCGGACGGGTACGCTGGCTGGTAATCAAATACGCGTTACCGGGGCGTGCCTGGTCTGCGATACGGTTTTCCAGATATCTGCGCGCGTCGTCCGCGTCATAAACGGACACTTCGGCTTCCAATTTATACAAGAACGTACAGCCGATGGGTTCGCCATCCAATTTGACCAAATATTCACTGCCGTTCTGATTCTTGATATATCCCCCGCACGCCGCCAGCGCCAGGCACATACAATAAGGCATAAAACGCAGATATTTTTTCATTTTTGCATTCTTTTGGTTTTGTGTTTTTATTTTGTTGATTCAATTATATCATAATTCGCCGGGTCGCTGAACAATTTTTTCAAGACCAAATTATTCAACGCATGACTGCCCTTGTACGATGTCAAATCCCCACGAATAAATCCACCACTGGTAAACATATCACCGATGGCATCAATAATCTTGTGACGGACAAATTCATCCGGCCATATCAATGGATTTAATGTTCCGTCACCCGCATTGTTCAACGCGATAACATTGGTTTCGTTGGCACCGCGGGCCATATGTCGGGCCTTTAAATATTCCCATTCGGAATATTTGCCAAATGTCCGGGCGCGCGCGATATCGGATGCAAAAGTCTGAACAGATTCATCGCCCCCATCAAATCGGTATTCATATGTCTGGGCACCGATAACAGGTTCCGGATAAACCAATGTGGCCCGCACGGTCAATGCCGCACCATCATTTGGCGACAAACGCACATACCCGTTACTGCGCCGGCCCGTCATCAGGTTATGCAACGCCAACATTATCCGCGACCGCCACGGCAACCGGCGGATTAATTCACGCTGGTGGGCGACAACATCTTTTTTAACCACAATTGTGCGCAACGCCCCCGATGTCACCCCCACACGGGCAAAGACATCCAAAAACTGGGCCGCACTGCCGTCCAAGATGGGTGTTTCGGGGCCGTCGATTTCAATTACTGCACGGTCCACGCCCATTAAAAACAGCGCCGCCATCAAATGTTCAACCGTTTGCACATGGGCGCCATCACGATGCCCCACCGTGGTGTTACGCAAACTGGTATCGCCCACATTATCAAACGTCGCCGCAATGGGCTGTGACCCGGGGATATCGGTACGAACAAAGAAAATCCCGGGGTTATCCGACGGCTTTATCGTCATGTGAACCGGCGCACCGGAATGAATCCCATGACCGGAAATTTTAACGGGCCCTTTAAATGTCGGCATTTAACTTCTCCTTTAACCAAATATAGAAATCATCATCAATCGTTGTTTCCAGCGGTGCAAATGGAATCTGTCTTTGCGCGGCGGCGGGCAAACGCACCCAATCTTTTTCCGTGGTCAACAATTTTGCCCCACGCCGCGCCGCCCAGGCATACAATTTTTCAACATCCGCATCCGTGTATTGATAATGGTCGGGAAAGCTTTTGGTGCGCACCGCACCGACGGCATCAAAAAATTTCTTGGGATAACCGATGCCGGCAAATGCCGCAATGGCGGTCCCGGCGGCGTACGGATTAACCGTTTTGTTCGTGGCATAAAAAACAGGAATCCCATCGGGAATAATCAGATTCTTTTTCGCGGGCGCGCCCCGAATGATAATCACCGCATCAGCACGTTGCAATGCACTGCGCCCTTCGCGCAGGGGACCGGCCGGTAACAAAAATCCATTACCCAAACCGATTTTTTCATCAAATACCAAAATGGAAATGTTTTTCTTGATTTTCGGATTTTGAAACCCGTCGTCCATAACAATGGGACCGGATGCCTTTTGCCGGTTTAACAAGATAACATTGCTTTTTCTGTCACCGGTATGAACCTGTAACCGCGCGGCCGATAACATGGTGGCTTCGTCACCGATATTACCGGTCTGGGCCGTTTTTTTATACCCGCGCATAACAACCGGCGCATCTAAAAATCGGGCGATTTCACGAACGATGGGTGTTTTACCCACGCCGCCGGCCAAAATATTACCAACGCATATAATCGGGCGACGCGACGTTATCTGGCCCATGCGCCGAAATCCGTATACAACGCGCCCCAGCCCATAATAAACCCATGACACCGGCACCAGCAAAAATGCCAGCGGTGTTTTTCGCGTAAACCACCATGGTGTCTTCATATCCGTATCCTTGGTTATGCGGGGCATATGCCGCCGTTATTTTTTGCGCAACGCGCGGGCCTGTTTTTTCGCCTGTTTACGTTCCCGTTTTTGACGTTTGAATTCGGTTGCGCGTTGGTCTTGTTCCACATGGTACAGACCGAATTCCGCATCCATTTCACGCAATTGACGCACCATAAAATCTTCCATATTTTTACGTGCATCTTCAAATTCTTGGGCGCTGCAACGGGCCGGGATAAAAACCGGTTGTCCAATATTACACGTTATTTTTGAAAAAGGTAATGCGACCAAATACCTATCCCAGCGGTCTTGGAACCACGAATGGCTGCATGAAAAGCACACAGGAATAATGGGGGCGCCACTCATCTTTGCAAAATACAGGGCGCCATCTTGGACCCGCAACGACGGCCCACCCGGTCCGTCCGGCGACAGACACAAATTATACCGCCCATCACGCAGAATCCGTACCCCCTGGCGCAGGACGGAAATTCCCCCTTCGGATGTGCTGCCGTAAATGGACCGCAGACCGAACAATCGCTGTAATTTGGCCATCATGCGACCGTCTTTGTGGCGACTGGCGATGGCATATCCGCGCATACCGCCGATACAAATAATCGGTGACAACATCATACTGCGCCCATGCCAAAAGATAAACACAGCCGGTTTTTTACGATATTGCTTAAAAATTTCATATCCCTGGATTTTCTTAAAGCACGTAAAATAAACAAACCAGATTGCAATGGCCATTAAAATCGCGACAATCCATTGAATAATTGGCAAACGCAAAATCGGTTCCCAAAAAGATTTCCAAATTTTTCTAAATGTCATTTTTATTTTCCTAAGCGTACCTGGGACGGATGATAGCAGTAAAAAATTCATATTTCAAGACAGATAGTACGTTCATATTGGCGCATGGATTATGGTGGCAAAGCGGCATCACCCATTTTTTTATTGACAGCCCCCCGAATTGATATATAATGCAGGTACTTCATCGCGGAGTAGAGCAGCCCGGTAGCTCGTCAGGCTCATAACCTGAAGGTCTGTGGTTCAAATCCACACTCCGCAACCAAGATTTTCCGCAGAATCCTGCGGATTTTTTTATTATTTTTAACACCTGATTTCCAGCCATATTTTGACCCTTTTGCTACCTATTTTACTACTACAGATAAAAATCATTAAAAATGGTTAGGAATATGCTAAAAA
>JAIDWS010000038.1 GCA_029059055.1 Alphaproteobacteria bacterium | reverse complement strand
GACATGCAATGCATACATTTGTATGCAAATAAAATATATTATCTGTCTGTGGAAGCCCCCATTTTCACATATTCATTCATTACCAAATATGTGCCGGTTAAATTTCAGGCCAGATAACACATCTTTAATTCAACAATTCGACCATCTGCGCCGTTATGATTACACGCCACATCGCGGATGCGCCGATAATATTCCATATCAAATCCAATCGACATGACAATGGCCGACCATTGGGCCATCAGACAATCACGGGTGACATCTTTCATATCAATTGTCATTGCCATGTTCAGACATGCCAACGTTTCCATCAATCTTTTATGCATCGCAGCCAAAATCACATCATCATGTTCCGACAAATCTATTCTGGCCATCATTCTGTCGACCAAACCGGTCACATATGAATTACGGCGCGTGTGTGTTTGCGACACGTTTTACCCCCTTGGCTTTTTTTTAAACCCAAAAGAAAAAAACCGCCAAAGACAGGCGGTCGGGGAGTTTAGAAAATCAACAGTTGAGTGACCCCGTTTGCCTTCAATATATAGCAAACGGCTCCCCGACCAAAGCCAGGGCAAAAAACGGCACGAAAGGCACCGCTGGAAATAACGATGCTTTCGCACCGCAACTGTCGGACTTTCTAAAGGTCCCAAACCCACATCCCTGTGGATTCATTTTACACTATACCACCAGATGGCGGAAAAATACAGTGCTATTCAACATATACAAGAAAAACTTGCCATTGCAACGTAAATTCATACAATACAAATCCCATGTATGCACATCATATGTCTTTGTCATTCGGCACCAGCGTTGTTTATGATAACGCTGAATTTTCATTGTCCCCGCGGGACAAGGTCGGTATCGTTGGTGTCAATGGCGCGGGTAAAACAACACTATTTCGCGTTATGATGGGGGAAATATCACTGGACGCCGGTACCATCGATACAAACGGGGCCAGATTGGGATATTTACCACAAACAATCACCATCACCAACCCGGATTTGACCGTGTGGGATTTTCTGATGTCGGGCCGCCCCATTGCCCAATTGGAACAACAATTACATGACGCATACACATCGTTGGCCGAACACCCAGATGATGTAACACTGGTCGAAAAAATCGGCCATATCCAAGATGAATTGGAATATTACGACGTATACGGTGCCGAAGATGCGTTGTTGGAATTAATCGACAATATGAAAATTGATACCAATCTGTTGGATATGCAATTGCGGCATCTGTCGGGCGGGCAAAAGTCCAAGGTGGCGTTTGCCAGAATGCTGTATTCCATGCCCAACATATTGCTGTTGGACGAACCGACCAACCATTTGGATACGCAAACGCGCGAATTTGTCACCGCGTATTTGAAAAAGTACAAAGGAACCGTTTTAATCATCAGTCACGATGCAGAATTTTTGAACAACGTCGTGGACAAGATTTTATTTATCGACAAAACAACACACCAGATTTCTGTTTTTGACGGTAATTACGCGGCATATCAAAACACCATGGCCCAGCGGCGCCAGGCACGCGCCCAACAGATTGAATCCCAGGAACGACAAATCAAACATCTGAACGATTTTATCCAACGCGCCAAATCCGCCAGCCCCACCAATCACAGTATTAAAAAAGTTGGTCACACGCGCGAAATTCAATTGAAAAAGATTCTGGAAAATCGTGTCACACGTGAACAGGTTTATAAGAAATTAAAAATGGACCTGCGGCCGATGCGCGATGCGGCGCGCACCCCGATTTTGGTGGATAATTTGTGGTTTCGATTTCCGGGGCAACGGTTAATGTATCGCAATTTGTCGTTTTATCTGACGCGGGGGGAACGCTTTTTAATTGTGGGACCAAATGGGTCCGGGAAATCCACATTATTGAAATTAATCATGGGAATACACACACCCGAACGGGGCGAAATCCAAATTAATCCCAAAACCGATATCGCATACTATGCCCAGGAATTGGAACAACTGGATATGGATAAAACCATCTTGGAAAATGTGGCCCACCCCGATTTTACCGACCAACAATTGCGGGCTGTGTTGGGAAACTTTTTGTTTTACGACACGGATGTTTTCAAACGGATTGCCATTTTGTCGCCGGGTGAACGGGCGCGCGTGGCGCTGTGCCGGATGTTGTTGAAACGGGCCAATATGCTGATACTGGACGAACCGACAAACCATCTGGACCCCGAAACCCAGGCCATCATTGGCGACAATTTTCGGGATTTTTCCGGAACAATTATTATGGTCAGTCACAATCCGGCATTCGTGGAACAAATTGGTATTACGCGCATGTTAACATTGCCGACCGGTCAAATCGCAGATTATTCCCACGATACGTTGGAATATTACGACCAATTAAACACAGCCGATAAAAAATCATAACCCCGTATATTGACAATATTAATTTTTGTATTATATATAACAGAGAAACGCAAAAGGGGTTGTTTATGAAAAAGTTGCTGTTGATTTGTGCATTGGTTTTGGCGCCGGTATCGTTTGCGGCGGCATATCCGGTATCTTATAACGTGAACACAAAAATTTATCACGGTCGTGGATGCGAATGGGCGCATAAATGCACCAAGAATTGCATTGTCATCGACCATACGGATGCCATTCGTCGCGGTGGTCGCCCATGCAAAGTATGCCATGGCAAATAAAAACAAAAACATATAAAAAGACCGGCAATCACCGGTCTTTTTTTACATGAATCCGTGGCGTTGCGCTAAAAGTTATTATGGATAAAACACGCCCGCAATCCCGACCCGTCGTCATGCGTGTCGACGGATTTATTGCGGATTTCTTCGGCGGCCTTGATCTTCTGTCGGGCCAAAATTAAATCCGGATGTGATACAAATTTCTGATGCAATGTATCAATCGCATCATTAATATCCGATTCCATCGGCACGAAAACAGGCATCACCGATGCCGCCGCCGAATAAATTGAATTCTTTACATCGGCCCGCAAATCATCCATCACGGATAAATATGCCCGGATATGTTCATCTTCGTGTGCCAAAATCGCGTTGTATGAACATGTATCGGGTTTGTGGCGACTGTCAATCTGGACCAAGAAATTTTCATACCCAACCGTTGCCGCCACATTTTTCAATGCCACGCAATACCCGTCTTCGATGGGGGTAACGTCACCAACGATTTCATAATTATCAACCAATGTCGCAACGACATTTCCATGTAACAAATCCATCGGCGCCAATGGTTGGACCACTTCTTTGGTCCATTGGGGCGCATCCAATGTAATGTGTGGGGTTAATTTATACGGCAAACAATCATCGGCATGCGCCGCAATGGTCATGCACACCACGGAAAAAATCAAAATTGTCCGTATCATGGCGTCTGTTACAGATTGCCCCCGCCCTGTTGTTTCAGGTATTCGGCAACAAAATTGTTTCCATATGTTTTATACAATTCTTCGGCCAATAAAACCGACGACCGCCCCGATTCAAACAGTTTCAGCAAATTGCCCAATCCCCCCAGTTCCGTATTTAAAATAACGGATTCACCGGTAACGGGCCGCGACAACAAAACCGCACGCTTTAAATTCGGATATGCTTTGCCCTGGATAAATGCCATTTCCAGCGGATTTAAATTCCAATGTGCATAATCGTTCGCGTCGGCGGCCGGATTACGGAAAAACAGCACCGTTTGCGCCTGGCCGCGCACGACATCGCCAATACCCAATTTATCCAGAACGTTCGCCCGTTGGAATGCAACCATGTATGCCTGGCGGTTTTTGCGCCCTTCTTGCAGACCGGTGATAAAATTATCACGGAACATTTTGTTTTCCAACATGGGCGCGGTTTCGTCAATCATAATCAGTGACGGATTTCCCCCCGACACCGTGATGTTGTTAATCCGGTGCAAGATATATGAAATCACCGCCGGGGCCAGTGTTTCATCCTGTAAAATTTCTGTGAAATCAAATGTGGTCAAACGCGCCTGTAAATCCAATGTATCGGCATTTTCGTTGAATATGTCGCCGTATTGCAGCGGGTCCACCCATTTTTTCAATGCCGCGCGCATCGGGCCGGCGGATGAAAAGCAGCTTTCCCACAGATTTTTCAACAATCTGTCACGGTCGGATAAATAATCAAAATTCACCGATACCGCCCGCGCAATTTCATCGGCCGACATCGCGTCGGTTTGTCCCGAAATCATGGCCAGCCACCGGCGCAAGAATGCACGGTTGGCCACTGTGTCCGGCATTTTCAGCGGATTTAAATGCGTTTGGAACGATATGCCGTCTGTTTTTTCTTTGCCCTGCATGGTGACGTATTTCCCACCAACCGCCAGGGTGAATATTTCCGCCCCCTTGTTACGGTCAAAGAAAAATGCCTTTAACTTCTGATGACGCATCGATTGCGCAATCAAGAATGAAAACAGCGTTGTTTTCCCGCCGCCCGTCGGCCCGATGGTCAATGTATGACCCACCGCCGCCGGTGCATCGGATACATGAAATTGAAATTGATACGGCGTCCCCTGGGCAGTTGGAAATACAACCAACGGACCCGGACCCCAATCGGAATTTTCCACCCCGCGGGGGGTGCTGGACATCGGAATACTGACCGCGGCGGTGCGTGATAACATTTTAAAGCTGCGCGGGAAAACATCAAATCCAGGAATTTGTGAAAACCACGAAACCTTGGCTGCGAAATCTTCGACAACCGGCGAAATCCCGTATGATGCACAAATCTTTTTGAATTCGTCGATGTTTTTCTGCAATTCGTCGACCGACGCCCCAAACAACACAAACAACGGATAATAATTCACCAGACTTTGCGTGCCGGAAATGTTTTCATCCATCGCACTTTGTGCCTGGGAAATCTGCTGTTCGGCGGTATCTTCGTTCGTATCGGCGGTGGCGCGCCGTTGGCGGATAACCGTGTTCACATCGGCCGCACCCATAATACGAAAACCGTTCATACAAATCATTTCCGTTTGGATGGTGCCGACTGCGTTGAAAAATTCTTCGTCCAGATAATCCGGCGAAACCCGGAACGACAACATCGCCGCATATGACTGGGCCGCGCCACTGATGTAACGGACCAAACCGTCTTTTAAGAATTCAACATCGTCGACCGTTGTTAATTCTGCAATCCGCTGGTCACAGACCGCCGGCTGGGGCTTGGTCACGGGGGACAATATCCGCCCGAAAAAGCGCGCCATGTTATCCCGACTGTCGTTTTTCAAAACGGCGGGCTTATACGGGGCCAATATAGATTCCAGATAATTGCCGTATTGATTTAATTTTTCACGCGCATCGCGACCACCAACGGTCAACACAATATAATAATTGTTTAAAAAGATACGCAAGCCTTGGTCCCGCCAACGGTCATATATTTTTTGCAAAACCGGTTGATGAAATTCATAATCGGTGCGTTCCGCCGCCGCATCACGTATCATAAAAAATCGCAGTGTGACATTCGGGTCGCGAATTTGATTGAACAATTGCGCCCGTAAATCCAAGAATTTTTCCCGTGTGGCGGCGTCTTGCATACTGGTTTGAACACCGGAAACGCGATACACCCGCACCAACGCCCCGTCGGTCAATCCAATTGAATTGTCCGAATACACCGTTTTAAAGGGTAAATAATCAGCATAATGCTTGTACCCGAATTTCGGGAAAATCCACCGCGTGATGGTCGGCACGTAAATCATCAGCACAATAAACACGAAAACCGCGGCCATCGCCAATATGACCGACGTTATCGGAAATCCGCCACCTGCAAAATAATTAAAAAATTCATTCATCTTTATGCCGCCAATCGTCCGGGTATACGCAATTTAAACAATTTGATTTTTGCCGCCACAATCTGCCCCAATTGGGGTTCGGTTTTTGATACGGTCGCCAATAAAAAGTGCACAACGCAAACCGATATCAGAAAAACCAATGGTTCGGGATTGGCCCGCGCGCCATAAATCATCAATTGAACCACGAAAAAGGCCACAAAAATCAGAAATTGAATTGCAAAATTTGCCACGGCCAGTGAATACGGCACATAAAATATGCGCGACGGGTTTGCCAATGCCTTTAAAACCTGCTGTTTCACTGCCCTCTCCTTCCTGTATCTGATTATAACAATTTCAACATTTTTCAACAAGTACAAAAACAATTTCCACCACAACTGTTAAAAACGTTGAAAACGTTCTGGTTTTTAACCGTTAATTATTTGGGGCATGTTTTTAACAATTTCAAAAATCGCCCGTAAATCCCGGCTTTTTTTGTTGAAAACCTGTTGATAAAAAATTAATAACGGTTTTCAACAAAACTAACCGCGCCAACAAAAACAACAAAAATATTAATAAG
>JAIDWS010000037.1 GCA_029059055.1 Alphaproteobacteria bacterium | reverse complement strand
CCAGCACCCCGGACACAACATCCCCGACCCCGGTTACCGTATCCACCCCGACACGCGCCGCTGCATCGGGGGGCGATGTCATATACACACATTCGGACGGCACCCGGACCAAGCGTACCGGCGGAACCCGCGCATGGCGCAACAATAATCCCGGCAATATTCGTGATTCTAAATTTGCCCGCCGTGCGGGCGCAATTGGCGCGGCGGGTGGATTTGCGGTATTTCCCGACACAGAAACCGGCATGGCGGCCATTGCGGCATTACTGCGCAGCGACAGTTACCGCAATCTGACCGTGGGTGATGCCATTGGTCGCTACGCCCCACCCCACGAAAACGACACGCGCGCATATCAGCGATACCTGGAACGCTTAACCGGATTGCGCATGGACACACCGATTACAGATTTAAGCAACGCCGACATGGCCCGTGTAACCGCCGCCATCCAAACCGTCGAAGGATGGACCCCGGGACGCGAAATCCGTATGTAAATATAAAGGTCACATCACATGAAACATTCAAACAATTCTTTGTCGCAATCGGGGGCCACGGGGCTGACCGTTTTATTGATTTTAATGTTGGTGATTATCGGGGTGCTGGGGACAGTGCTGTGGATGCGCACAACGGACCGCAACGCGGCGCCCGTCACGGCAAATGCCGACCATCCCATCCCCACCGAAAACGCGGCACCAACACGGCCGGCCGGCGACGGTTTACCGCGTGCGGACGAAACAACACAATATCCGTTGGATGATTTTGGCGCCGGGATTGCCCAAATTGACATATTCTTTATCGACATCAACGGCGACGGTCACCGGGACAAGATTACCCGTACGCGCGTTGAAAACGGCACCGACCATTATTCCGACAAATACACAATTGAATTGCGCGGGGGCCCGGGGGGCGCATTTATCGACATTACCCCGCCCGATTTTGAAACAATTATCGGGGCGGAATGCGCGCTGCAAAAATTGCAATTTATCTTTCGCCCGACATTCCGCGTGGTAAAAGTATCGCGTCCATGGCGTCAATCATGGATAACACCGACATTGGCCACAAAAACAGTTTACAGCATGACCGGCGACCGATTAATCGAAAGCAGTCGCGACCCCATCAAAGAAATCTGTGACGTTTCGGATTTGTTATAAATCCAGCTGTTTTAAATCAACCGATTTGACATTCACCGTTGTGGGGCCCCGTTGTTCCGGGAATCCCATTCTGTCCAACAGATGTAAATTGCGCGCCGAATACAGCAAATCACCAGATACCAAGAAATGGTCATATAATTCGATACCGGCCACTTCCAAAATATCACGTAAATCTGTCGTTATTTCGATATCATCTGTTGAAAATGATGTTTGCGTTACCAAATGATTATGAACCAATACCACAGAACGCGCATTTAATCCCAACGCACGCTTTAAAATTTCACGCACATATACCGCCGCCCAGTCAATTGTTCCCACACTGTGCAAATCATCGGCCACCAAACGCAAATCCCGGTCCAAATACAAGACATGAAATTCTTCGACGGTTTTGCCCGCCAACAGCAATTTGCAATAATCAAAGATATCTTGTTCATTATGAAAAACCGGTTCTTTGGTCAATTTACACTTGAAACCATTTAACATGATTTTGTGAATTACCTGGAAAAAGACCGCGGTATTTTCCCGTATGCCCGGATTTTGAATCAACGATTCCATCGGCGCCGTCAGAACTTCATAAATACTGCCATAGCGTTTTAATAATTGCCGTGATAACGGGCGCACATCGCGTCTGGGGATGGCGTAACTTAACAACAATTCGAACAGTTCATAATCCGCAATATGACCAGCCAGAAATTTCTGTCTTAATCTTTCGCGATGTCCGGCCCGAAAATCCGGACTGTCCATATTTGCTGTATTCTTCCCAACCGATGTCATGGGTGCTATACCATTTTTTCTGTGAATATGACGGCACCGTCTTCTGTAATACCGATGGTGTGTTCCCATTGCGCCGACATGCCGCCGTCAACCGTACGCGCCGTCCATCCGTCGGCGTCAATTTTACATTCCGGCCGGCCGGTATTAATCATCGGTTCAATGGTGAACACCAAACCCGGCACCATTTTCACACGGTCCCAATGCCGGTCATAAAAATGGAAAATCTGGGGGTCGTCATGCATGACTTTGCCAATGCCGTGCCCCACAAAGTCCCGGGAAATGGAAAACCCATGGGGATTGACGACGGATTCAATTGTTTTTCCAATTTCCGACAACGGCACACCCGGCGCGCACACCGCAATCGCCGCGTTCAGCGCATCTTGGCATGTTTGAACCAATTCGCGGGTACGCGGCGCCACATTGCCAATCATAAACATGCGCGATGCGTCACCATGAAATCCCTTGTATTCGGCGGTCAAATCGACGTTGACAATATCGCCGTCTTTTAAAATCACATCGTCACTGGGGATGCCATGAACAATGACATCATTGACCGATGTACAGATATGTTTGGGGTATCCCTGGTATCCTAAATCAGATGACCGGGCGCCGTTGGCCTTTAAAAATTCGGCCACCATGCGGTCAATTTCACCGGTGGAAATACCGGCACGGACATGGGGGCTGATAAAATCGAAACAGCGCGCGACCAAATCGCCCACCGCCCGCAGACGCTTAAAATCTTTTGGGGCATAAACGGATGCTAACATTAACTTCTTCTCCTGACTGATAATTTGGCGGCACGCACCGACAATTTTAACGCAAAATCCCGCAACAGCACTTCGCCCGGCATGCCGGTCGTGCGCAACTGTTTTTCCAATTCGTTCAACCGCATTAAAACCGCGGCGATTTCAGATTCCGGCCAGATTTTCACCGCCAGATTAAATTTATCGGCGACTTTCCAAAACAGACGGGGCATCTGACCTTCGACAACGGCGGTCATTAATTTCTTGAAATGACCGTCCAACATACGAACCAGCATATTCGGTTCCGCATTGTCATACAGCAATCTGTCCAGGGCCGTCATCGTTTGATGGATATGTCCCGCGGTCAATGAATACAAGAATTCATCTGTATCCGCCGCGCCGGTGTCCGGCAAACATTTTTCCACATCGTCCAGATCGACAATCTTTTTATCATCGACATACAGGGCGATTTTGGTCAAAAATCCACGCGTTATCCCGCGGTCCCCACCCAAATGTGTCGTCATATATGTCAACGCGTCGGGTTTAATCTGGGTAATGCCGGCGGCAAACAATTCCCGTTGAATCAACGCCCCCAGTGTCCGCGCATCATCGGTATAGCACGCCAGGGCGGCAATGTTATCCCCGCCTTCAAACAAAGAACGCAGTCCCCCGCCCGCCCGCAGGT
>JAIDWS010000036.1 GCA_029059055.1 Alphaproteobacteria bacterium | reverse complement strand
GTTGCTTGTACGATATTCTCGGTTAACTTGCCGCCGTATGTGCGTAGGGTTTCCCATTTTTTCGTAACTTGGTTTAGCCCCTCATACTCGATAATTTCGTGATCGCCGCGCCAGCCGTCGTCATACTCCATGCTGACCCGGGCGCGTGGGTAACATATCGTGCGGCCTGACGGCAGGGTAATAAGTAGCATACCCCAGCGGAAGCCGACAGTAATACCCCGGTGTATCGTTACGGTATTGCCGGTTTTGATAGCGGTAAATGCGGCTTTTTCGACGATAGCCCAAAAGCGCACTATATGGGGGTTAGCCTCTCGCCATTGGCGCACGGTTTCCTTTTCTTCTCTTTCAGTCAGCCCTAATTTTGAGCCGCCCATCGCCTCCAGTGCCGAAACGCCGCCGCCGTAGCCTAATGCCAGCACCGAAATTTTACCTTTGGCGCGTAGGTGAGCATTAGGGCCGTGTTTCTCGACTGGCACACCAAACATACGCGATGCGGTTGCGCAATAAATGTCGCCACCCTTGCGGAATACATCCAGCACCCAGTTTTCCCCTGCTATCCATGCGATTACGCGGGCCTCGATAGCCGAAAAGTCGCAGACGTGTAGGATATGGCCGGGTGAGGCGATAAAAGCCGTGCGTATCAGTTCGCTTAATACCTGTGTGACGTTGGCGTAGTTCATTTCAAACTCTTCCAAATCACCGACTTTTACAAGAGTCCGGGCATAGTCCAAATCGGCTAAATGATTTTGTGGCAGGTTTTGACACTGCACTAACCGGCCTGAATTTCCGGTAATCCACACTTTGCCCATTCGCCTTACTAAGAAAAAACCGGTTTTGGTTTCTGCACAATAAACCGTACCTCTATAAAAATCGGATCTGATAAACTCTTCCCTTATTTCGGTATGTCTACCGGGAGAAAGCCATATATTTGCGACGTAGGCCGCACTCCATTTTTTGTTTTCTGATTGTCTTTCTTTGACCACTACAGTACATGCCCGCCCCGATAAATGTGCCAAAGCCTGAATCACATCCACATTTTGCTTTATTACTGATGTGTACTGAATGGAATTAGGCCCACATCGGTAAGCGTCCCAGTATTCAAGTTCATCGAATATTGTATCCGCATTTTCCGAAAGCATCCAATAGCCGAATACTTTATTCCGAAACATCCGTAAGTACAAAGGCAAATCTCGTTTCTTAACGGTGAATGTAGTCGTGCCATTGGTGTTTGATTGCTCGGAGAATACGATACCGGCTCGACGGAGCAAGCGTTTACAGCGTTCGCATTTTCGCATTTTTGAAAAATGGTAACGAACGGAACCTGTATCGGTATAATGCCCGTCGGCCTGAGTCATAATAATCACGCGTAAAGCATCCGAATCAATGCCGGGGGTGGACTGCACAAAACCGGTAAACGGCATTTTGAATCTTTTGCATAAATTTTTGATTTCGGTAGATCCCCAACCTTGTTTTGTCCAATACGGCATTTTATGATCGGGGGTGCTAATCTGCTCACATCGTTGGCTATTTATGTGTATCATTTCGCCGTCGTAAGGGAATGCCAACGCTTTAGCATCCTGAAATGACACACTCTCGGTTGCGGGTGACCAACAAGCAATTTTACAGCCTTGCCAATCAGACAACCGCGTCCAGCCGTTCAGGGTTAAAACCTCATGGTCTCCGGTAAGACACCATCGGCCAGTACGCGCCGCGCCGCAAAACTGTAATAGTCCATGTATGCGTCCGTCGTCGCATACGCACGTTTGCATAGCCTCGTATTTTTTGTTCGAGGTCTTAGCCATTTCTCGGCGCAGTGCCATAACCCGGCGTGCTTTGGGCCAGTATGTCAGAGCATCCTCAATATCATTCAGATTTGCTTTGCTGAGAGAGGGTAACAGTCCGAGACCCGTGTTTTCGTTCAGCCACGATTTCAGTTGCGTTACACTGTTGGGGTTCTCAAGGCCAGTTATCGACCTCATTTCCTCAAGAAGTTCCGATTTGTATTCCATATCAAACCGCATGGCATTATCCACCAGTTCGCGGTCTATGAGTACGCCCCGGTCGTTAATTTCTTGGTCGGCTATATAAAGTTCCTCGTCAAACGGTGCTGGCTCCAGTCGGCGTAACTTGGCTAATAGGGCCTGTTCTACATCTACGTCACGCGCACAGTATTTTTTAAATGTTTCCCAGCGATCCGGCGCGGCACTCGGTAGGTGACGCACTCCGTTACGTCCCGGCATAGAGAAAAAGCGTATCAGTGTCTTACCCTCGGCCATTTTGCCGTCAGCCAGTTTAAGCACCTCGCCGCATTGACCCAGCGATAGAGGTAAACCCATCCGGGCGGCGCGTACCATAGTACATTTCCACTGTGCCGGGTCAAACGGCTTGCTTAGTCCGAAATACTTACTGAGGCAGACGCGTTCAAATGCGGCGTTCCATGCTGTTTTGATTACGTCGGGGTCTATGAGCGCGTTATATATTTCGTCGGGCAATTCTTCACCCTGCGCAAAGTCAACGCACGATACCGGGCCGTTATCTACGCTGTATGCAAATAGCAATATGGTAAAATCCGGGGCCTCGACGTATTTATACACACCGCACTTAGCCAAATCGCGGCTGCTATACGTTTCTATGTCTATGCCTAATTCTTTCATTATCTTTCTCCGAAATACCCGCTCCGCATTATTGCAGAGCGGGTTTTGTGGTTTAGTTGCAATGTTGTATGTTCCTCATGGAGCGACGACGTCTTGCCCTTTCAATTGAGCTACTTGCAGAATCAATCTCTTCTTGGGTATAGTTGGGTGCTAGCTGTATGAATCTCCCAGCTACACTACGGCGGTTATTCCTTTTCTTGTCTTCACCGCGCATGGCGGCGCGGCGTTCTCTTCGGTTTGATGGCATTCCCATGATAATTTGTTTTTAATTGGTTTATAAATCGTCGTCATCTTCGGTATCGATGTCGGCAAAATCAGCCTCGGCACTGACTCGGCCCCCCAGCTTCTCATCGTCTTTAAACTTCATGACGTTGTTGAGGCCGCACGCAATGCCCTTGTTTACGTTCACATCAAAGCCGAAGAACGTGACTGATACTACGGCCCAAACGCCGCTGTAGATTTCTTCCTCGTCAATGATGGGTGTTTTGTTACGGTCAACGATGCCGGGGCGGGTGTTACATTTGGCATTGAGATACCAATGACCTGCGTATATATCGTCATCTTTGTCGTCTCCGTCCATAAGCGGAGAGGTGATATTCTTTGGGCACTTACCGCCCCATTTTGAAACGATTGCCGCTTTCTTGGCGCATTCGATGGCTTCATTGATGGCCTTGACTGTGGAGGTAGCTGTTTTCGGGATGAGGATGTTTGTTGAGTATTTCCCATTGTCCGCATTGCCATCAAAACTGTGCTTCTCGAATAGGTGGGTGTAGCTGAGCCGGCAGGGGCCGAAAA
>JAIDWS010000035.1 GCA_029059055.1 Alphaproteobacteria bacterium | reverse complement strand
ATAATTTATATTAAAACACAACCGTGGCTGAAAAAATGAAGTATGTAAATCAAGGGCAGTTTTCCACACAACAGATGAGCATTGATGAAACAATAACTGAATTGGATGATGTTATTGCGATTGTTATGAATATATTAACAACGCTGGATGTTCCAGAAAACGCCGCCAAGGAAATGGGGGTGGCATTACTGAATTTAAAAGAAGCCAGAACGTATATCCCATATATTCGTAAAAAAGTTGAAATTGCCATTAAATCTGTCCCGGCTGATATTCAGGAACAAGAATACCTGTAATTATACCGCCCCATGTGGGCGGTTTTTTGTTGTTTTGTAATCCGGGGGCCATATAATACGTTTGTGCAACAGAACGGGACAAAATGAAAGTTTTACAAGAATATTCTGTACCCCAGGGGGACGCATGGTTATTGCAGGGCGATGTTTATTACGTCGTGGTTTGTCGCACCAATATGTCCCCAGGGGTGGTTCGAATCAAACAATGGGGGCGGCTGTCGCATGAAGCGGCCCTGGAACGATACGCCCGGGTGCGGGCCACATTGCTTGGTCAGCCATATGTTCGTCCCCATTGCAGATATTCGCCATCCCGGATTAAAGTATGCCGTTCAAAAAATTGTCCGGCAAAATTGGGTGGGGCGGCATATTGGGAAATCTTTGCCACCAGCTGTTTGTTCAAAGTTAGATAAAGAAAACAGCCATGGTCGATGTTTTTGTGTCTGCCCTGCATACGACGTGGCCGGGCGCGGTGCGGTGGCGTCGCAACCTGGGCGCGGCGGGCCGGGACATGTGGTGGCATATTGCCGGAAATATATTGTTGCCCGCCGTCCCAATCGTGCGCCGTGGGTATCCATGTCGGGCGTTATTATCACCATACGCGCGACCAGTTGTACAATCATCACTGCGCATCGTTGCGAGTGTTTTTTATTGACGGTTTTATGTATTGTGATACGATTTCCACAAAACAAAGGAATTTAGTATGAGAAATAAACGTATGTGGTTATTGATGGCGATGGCATTGGGGTTGGTCGGTTGCAAAAATGGCAATGTGGAAAATGAAAACGCCGGCAATAACGCCAACGATATTATAAAGGCGGATACGGCATTGGTGTTGCATCATGTAGATGCTGTTTACAGAACAGGTTCTTACAACGTATTATGTGGTAAAGATGGTACCGTGTATACGGACAAGGCGATTTTGGATAAATCGCCCCTTGTTGGTAATTCCAGGACTTCGTTAAGAGATGTAGCCAATGTTGGTGATACGGTAATCGTTGCCCAGGATGATGGATATTCGTATATCATAAGAAATCTGACGATGGAAAATAAAATCAAAGCGTTTTCCAGACAGAAATAAAAGAACCGCCCGCCCCATGTGGGCGGTTTTTTATTTTTATGTTTGCGCGTCGTATGTTAAAATAATGTCATGAAAAAATTTAATCGCACCGTTCATAAAACCATGGGCAGTTTGCCGCCCCAATTACGGAAATATGTCCAGTCTGGGAACATACGGGCGGCAACCGGGGAATTTCATGAATTGATGAACCGTATCGCCACGGATTTTCATACGCAATTGGATGCGGGTGTGGCGCCGGCGCAAATTGTGCCGATGGCGGGCCATCTGTTTGGGATGCCGGTTAAATTGGACTATGTCGCCAGTGGTTCTGTCGGCAGTGTATATAAAATGCAAATTGGCGATGACGTATTCGCGTTCAAAATAAATCGTCAATCTGCGTTCGGTGAATTGGGCGTCTTGCCGCGCCAGGGGCGTGCGCGCAATCTGGTGAACAAGATGTATTTGGGGGCGGTCTTTGAACACGGCGGTCGAAAATATTCGTGGGTGTTGTCGGATTATGTCCCAGATGACAGTGTCGACAGTTTCTATAACGCGATGGAAAAATTGTATTACGCGTATTTGACCAAAGGGGTCGATATCCGGGACGCGCATCCCAATAACTTTAAGAACGGCAAACTGATTGACCCGGCGTCGTTTGCACGGCGTGATGGAAAAATTGATGACATCAAAAAATTAACGCGCACGGAAATCGATATCGTAAAGAAAATGGTGCACTGTATCCGTACCGATGATGTGGAAAAATTTTCAGACTGGGCTTCCAAATGCGTTATAAAATATCCAGCGGTGATAAATTACATGTTTCTGGGGATGAAATTCGGCAAAAGCCCCGTCTTTGGCGTGGGGTCGAATGCATCGTTTGCGATAAAGTTAAAACCGTTTGAAACCATCATTAATTCTGCGCATGCCCAGGTTCGGCAGAATAATGTCCTGTGGATGACCGGGGCGCGTGTAAAATAGTTTTCACCCATATCATATCGTCACCCCCAGAAAGTATTTTGCGGCCTGGCCAATCAGAAATGATGCGCCGGACACCCCCAGGCATACCCCCAACATTTGCCAGAATGCACGATGCCATGGGCGCCGGTTCTTTTTCCCGATGTACCAATTAAAAATCAAGACCACGCCCACCACAACCGCGCACATTACCCCCACGGCCCAGAACCGGTTACGTATCACACAAAACGGGGCCAGTAACGCCATGCTGGTTGCGATGTACATCATGCCGGTATATGCGGCGCAAACGGCGGCATTCGGATTGCCGTCTGCGCGTTGGGCCATGTAATTGGCGGCCGACATAGACAGACTGGCTGCGACGGCGGCGATGGCACCGGTCATGATGATGACGCGCTGGCTGGCGATGGCAAAGGTCAGGCCTGCGATAATTCCACTGATTTCCACCAGGGCGTCGTGCATCCCCAAAACCATGGCGCCGGTGTATTTAAAATTGCATTTCTTGGTCATGTGACAATTGTAGCATATCTGGCCCGGTCCCGCCCCAGGACACATGTCCCAGGTATAAAACAGTGGCGGATTTCCAGATTTTAATTTATATTGCGGACATGATTTTAACGCGGGAATTTTATTTGCAAAATCCAATGGATGCGACGCGGCAATTGCTGGGGGCGTATTTGTGTCGCCGTGATGCGGCGGGAAACGTTATCCGCGCCAGAATTGCAGAGGTTGAATTATACCTGGAAACCGAACAGGGCTGTCATGCGTTCGGGGGAAAATGTACGCCCCGCAATGATGCCATGTTTATGGATGGGGGGCATGCGTATGTGTATTTATGCTATGGCATGCACAATATGTTGAACATTGTTTTTGGGCGTGCAGGTGTGGCCGCGGCCGCACTGGTGCGCGCAGTAGAGATGGATGGTTGCAACGGGCCGGGAAAATTGTGCCGCACACTGGGGATTACGCGCGCAGATAATAAATTGGATTTGACGCGTGGGGATAAGATGTGGATTGAATCCAATGATGGGCCGCCGCCCCAGATTGCCGCCGGAGTCCGCATCGGAATCGATTATGCCGGGGCGGATGCAAAGCTGCCGTGGCGATTTGTTATCGCAGACAGCCCGTACATCAGTCGTCCGATTGAATCGTAACTGCGCCGGGGCGAATAACGCGAACCGTATTGCCATCGCACAGGGCAACCGTACTGGGCATGCCGCCCATTGGGTCGTATGCGTTATCAATGACAATAATTTCCGGAAATGTTTTTTTGATGGCATCGGCGGATGTCAGTGGTGGCATCCCCGAAATATTGGCCGATGTCGTGGCCAGGCAATGACCGTCAATCACGCGGCATAAATCCATAAATGGTTTATAATTTGGAACGCGCACCCCGCCAAAGACCATGGTGTCGTTATCTGCCACCGGGATGGCAATGGTCAATCCCCCCGGCCAGTATTTGCGCGCCAAATCAAATGCCGCCGCCGGGTATCGGGCCATGTGCGGTCGAATATGGTCAATACAGTCGGACATGATAATCAGATGCTTTTCCCGCGGGCGATGTTTTATGGCGTACAATGCGTCTGCACCCGCCGGTGTCGGCAACGCCCCCAATCCCCATACTGTATCGGTGGGAAATGCGATAACGCCCCCCGCGTTCAGGTGGGCGTTCAATCGCCGGATAAATTCAGGATTATGAATATCGGTCATGATGATTAAAAACTGTAACTGATGGCCATGCCGGTGAAATTAAAGCCGCGGTTAATTTCTGTGAAATCCCCGTTTGAAAAATGCAGGGTGAAAAATTCCGCCCGCCAGGCATCGGCCCAGCTGTATCCGATAAAGAACTTTTCGCCAAAGACCAGGCGGCTTTGCACATATCGGTCATGGGAATCGCGCATATACGGCCCCAATCCCCCGCCCAGATACCAACCACGCCAATTCAACAGCGCCACGTCCCATGAAATACCGACGCCCACAAAGGACAACCCCCGGTCGGATTCATAGCCCACATTTTGCACCACGTTCAAATTCTGGCGCGCCGGCAGACGAAAGACCGTCATCGGTTGGCTGTATTGCACCATCATCATGGTCATGGGTTCAATTTTCCACAACAGCGGGTCCACCAGTTTAAATAATGAACCGCTGCCGGTGCCCTGGGCGGCGTACAGGGTAACGGCGTTTTGATGGGTGCGGCCAAACATCGGGTTGTCGGCCCCCATGGCCATCGGGACCGTCGCCGCGATAATTATCCAAGATGTCAGTAAATGTTTCATGCCGGTATTATACCCCAGATGCGGACCTTTTTCAATTGGGATTGTTGTCGGCGGCGGGTTGGGTTTTCTTGTTTACAGGGCGGTGTAAAAATGCTATAATTAACACAACCAGTGGTGTATCAAATTTGTGATACGCCTGTGAAACAGCGGTTTTCCGGGGGTCTGGAATCGCAGGAGAGTAATTGATGAAGAGCCGTAATTTCGGGGATTTCTGTAAAAATGCAATGGGGACGGTCTTTTTATTGGCCGCGGCATTTTTTGTTTGTTCGACGTTGGTGTCGATGCGGGCGGTGTTTGCCGACCCGATTGCGCCGGTAAATGCCGCCGCCGTCGCCACGCCCCAGGCAACACGTGCCGGCACCGCAACATCACGGGCGTCGGGACGTACCACATCGCGTGGAAATACAAATGCAACGGTTGCACGAACAACGGCAACCACGGGCGCCACAACCAGTCGTGCCGTCACAGGCCGTACAACAACGCCCGCCACAACAACATCGCGCACCACCGCCGCCACCACATCGCGTGGGGTTGTGTCGCGTAACACCAATACCACCGCATCGCGCACGACCGGCACAACCACGGCCCGCACCGTGCGTTCCCGCACGGCAACGACGCCCGCCAATGTTGCGTCGCGCGTGTCCCTGCAGGGCAGTGCCATCCGCGGCAGCAAGGCCGTGTCGGGCAATACGTACACATATCTGTCGAACAAATTGTATACGGGCAACTATTCCAATATCATCGATTCCACAACCGGTCTGATTTCGGCGGATGCGTATAACAACTGTATGGAATCATATTACGCGTGCATGGACGAAATTTGCACCGCGCGTAACGCGGCCCAGCGTCGCTGTGCATGTGCCGGCCGTGTCAAGGCATTTGCCGACGCAGAAGCCAAATTGGAATCTGCCAACGAAGAATTGATTAAGGTGTCCGGGGAATTGGCACTGTTGATTGCGACCAAGGGCAAAGATGTCAGCCAGGCGTTCCAGTTGACCGATGCGGAAAAGGTTATGAACTGCGTTTCCTGGAAAGATGCGTACAAAGATAGCACATGGACCACCGGCGGTACGGATTCCGATGCGTATAAATGGTGCACCAGCCACGGTATTTATCAAAATGCCGATACATGCCCCCAGCCGGATTATTGCAAGGCCAGCGGAAACACATTCGGTTTTGATGTGTCCAATCTGGACGGCAGTGGCAGTGATATCTTGGCGTCCCTGAAATCATGGGCCGATGCCAAGGATAAAACGTTGACCATCACATCGTCCGATGACAGTAATTTAAGCTTTGCGTTGGAAAACGTGACGAACATTGTCGGCGGATTGACGGGAACAAACCTGTCGCTGAACGGGGATGGCACGTTGAAAGATTCACTGGCGGAAACATGGGGATACGAACTGTTTGAATATGCCCACAACAATGTATGTAACCGCGTTTTGGATTCGTGCTTTAACGGTATTTACGAAGCGTGCGGCGCGCCCCCGTCGTCGGGTCGCAAGTGCAGCAATGGTGCCGCCCAATGCCCGTATAATTACAACAGCATGATTTCCGTGAACAACAGCGGGACATATGAATTGAACTTTGTAACACCGAACAACGGATATACATCGTCGAATTCGGCAACATGTTTTGGATATACATCCACGTCCGGGGACCCGTATTCCAATCTGCGTGGGCCGGTGGCCGATGCACGTCGCAGCATCTTGCAAAAATATGCGCTGGATGCGAATGCAGACTGTGACGCGTATGGCGAACAACTGCGCCAGACATCCCAGAATATCGGTTATCAAAAGGTTGCCGCCCAACAGGCTTTGCAGAAAAAGCGTCTGGAATTTGCCCAGGAAGAAGAACGTACCATCTTGACCGATGCGACGACCGCCGGGACGAATTTCAACGAATGTATCAGCGAAATCTATGACTGCTATGAAACCCAGGCGAATACCAATCCGTCGTGGACAACGGCCCGTATCAGAACATACTGTGCCCAGATTGCAAACGTTCCGCATTGCTATGAAACAATGATTTGCAATCCGTCGAATGCCCAGTTCAAGGCTGTTATCGACAAGGCAGACAGCACAACGTGTAAGAATACGGCCGATTACACCACCAACACATGCCGCAATATCGTGACGTTGAACGATATCTTGAACGGTACGGGTGCGGCGGCGGCGGCGTGCGAAGTGTCTGCGACCGCGACATGTAATTCGGCGGCCATGCGTCAGAAGTGTATCTTGGAAGCCATCGGCACAGATGGCAGCCCGGACAAGAACGTTCTGCAAACATGGACCAAGCCGGCCAATTAAATCAACCGCCCCACGGGGCGGTTTTTTGTTGGGGTTTCGGTGTGATGGGGGCGTGTCCCGGGTCATGGATGCGGCGGCATCAACACGTCGGGCGTGGGATATGGCGGTGTGTTTGGTGGCGCGTATCGCCGACGGTTTTGCACAAAATATGGGTTAAAATGCGTGTTTTGTCGAAATTTTTATGCAAAAGGCTTGACTTTTGGCCATAAAAAGATAGAATTTGCATAAACTTTTCGACATTGGGCATAAATTCAGTGTCAAAAGGGATGTATATAACCATATTAACAAAGAGAAAGAATATGAGCAATTTTGCAATCTTTCAGACCGGCGGCAAACAGTATCGCGTCACAGTTGGCGACGTGATCAAGGTTGAAAAACTGAACGCCGATGGCAAAGTTGAATTTGACCAGGTTTTGATGGTCGGTGACAAAATCGGCGCCCCGTTGGTTGCCGGTGCAAAAGTTGTTGCCGATGTTTTGGAACAGAAACGCAATGATAAAATTTTGGTGTTCAAGAAAAAACGTCGCCAGAATTATCGCCGTACACGCGGCCATCGCCAGTACGTGACTGTTTTGAAAATTACAGAAATCAAAGGTTAATTTCTGACAGCGCAATGCATCAGAACGTAAAGGAGTTCGATTATGGCACATAAGAAAGCGGGTTCCGCATCAATGAACGGCCGCGATTCAGCGGGACGCAGACTGGGTGTTAAAAAGGGCGGCGGCAGCCGTGTTATCCCGGGCAACATCATTATTCGCCAGCGCGGAACATCCGTGCATCCGGGCGCGAATGTTGGCATGGGTAAAGACCACACAATCTTTGCCAAAATTGCCGGTATCGTAAAATTCAAGAAGGGTAACGGTGACCGCAAAACGGTTTCGGTTGTCCCCGAAGAAGACGCGAAATAAAAATCCCCGCCAATCGGCGGGATTTTTTTTATCTGATGCGCGGCCCCGTTGAACAATTATGCGTCCCGTGGGTATTGCCCCATTAATGGGGAACACGGTCAATGCGCATGTTGAATTTTGCGCAAATGTCGCGGCGATGGGTGTCGCGCCCGCGGCATTTGCCGGACGCCCGGGGCGCCGTCGGTGACATCGCGCCGCGGGGGTGGGCGAACGGCAAAACGCCATGACCCGACCGCGTTATATTGTCGCGTGAATTTGTTATGGTCGGGACGATTGTGGTTGCAACAATGGGTGGTCATGTCCGACCATTTGGCGGGGCACTTATGTCGCCCGCCGTTGTAATTTGATGGGATGGCGTTATTCTGTGTAATAACAATCGTTGGCCATGCCGGTGACACCATTGCCACTGGAATCGGAAAATGTTGTTTCGTATTTTGGCTTATAACACTGGGTGATGGCCGTCGCGCCGGCCACCGACGTCCCGCCATCGGGACAATTGGCGCACAGCATGCCGTTTTTATATTGGCCCGCCATGCATTCGACCGGCTGGATAATCGTATCGCGAAGGCATGTGCCGTATGTGATTTCGGTTGAAACCGCACCGCAGCGGATGGTTTGACTGCTTGTTTGCAGCGAGTATCCCGATTTACACCTGGTACAGTTAATGTAATCTGTGCCATAGCAATTCATGCCGCCACCGGTTTCGGCGCATCCGTTGGGCAGACTGGGGATTGGGTCTGCTGTGCAGCAAACCGGCGCTACCCATGTGTCGGCCATTGCTGTCTGGGCCGATAATATGACCATGGTGGCCATGATTATTGTTATGTGTTTCATTTTCTAACCTCCTGCTTTTTCATGAACGAAAAACCGCCAATTTTTTTTAGGCGGTTGGAGGTTAGCGACTATCTTGTAAATAGTGGTGGTATTCGAAATATTTCCACACCCTCCAACCACTGGGTTGGAGATAGAAAAATGCATACCATGACGCATGTATGCCGGCGTACAAGAATGGGTCGCTAAACCCCGTTACCGGAACACCCGATAACGTTTTTCATATTAACAATATAAAATTTGCGGTGCAAGCAAAACATTGTTATAATGCCCCCGCAAAGTAACAAAAGGGATATCATGTTAAGAAAAGTTGATGTTGTTGTTTTTGATTTTGATGGTACGTTATCTGGGCGCGATTGTAATGTTGGATTTGTAAAATATTGCTTTCGCCGTTCATTGCGGCCGTGGTTGTTTTTACCGCTGATTGGGGTGGCGATGTTGGCCAAATACATCCATCCGGCGGGATTGTGGTGGCGCCAGGCCAGCCGACGTTTTATAACGCCGGAAATGGTAAAGCGATTTGCCCCCGGATTTATCAAGATGCACCGCCGGGAACGTTTCGGATGGGCGCGCGAACAGGTGGACGCCGAACGCAGTGCCGGGCGCAAGGTTGTTTTGATTTCTGCCGGGCCGGATTATTTGGTGCCGCAATTGGTGCGTGATATCAAATTCGACGCCGTGATGTGTTCGGTTATGGACAAGCGTGCGCCGTGGAAATTTGATTTCTTGTGCTGGGGCCCGAACAAGGTTATTGCGCTGGATGAATGGGCCAAGGAACATAAATACGTTCCGCGGGTCGCGCGGTCGTATTCCGACAGTCGGTCCGATATGCCGATAATGGATATTGCCGACGACCAGGTTTGGGTCGACCGAAAAACAGGTCTGCGCGTGGCGTCTGGAAAATAATCCGAATGAAAATAAAATACCCCCATGTTATCATGGGGGTATGCCGTTAATAGATACTTTGTTTGATTTGTTAAGTGCCGCCAGCGGTGCATTGGTCGGTGCCGTGGTGACATCGCTGTTTAATCGTGGACGCCGCCGCCAGATGTCGGACCAAATTGTTTTGGGGCGTCATCAATTGGAAAAGGTTCAATTGGAAAACGACCGCCTGTTGGAAGTTATTCGGGACAAAGAAAATTTAATTCAGCAAAACCAGAAAACAATTCTGCAAATGCAGATGCAGATTCTGGGGACCCGGGGGACGCGGTCGGCCAAAAAAACGTCCCGGACAAAAAAGAAATAAAAAAATCCCCCGTTTGGGGGCTTTTTTAGTTTGCAGCGGTTGCGGCCAATCTTTTACGGCCAGCTGCGCGGCGGCGATTCAGAACTTCGCGGCCGCCCTTGGTCGCCATTCTTTCACGGAACCCGTGTGTACGCACACGGCGTGTTTTTGACGGTTGATAAGTACGTTTTGTTGCCATAACTAAATCCTTTTGTGCGTCTATTTAACCATACGTTTTATGAAAACGCAATCTTTTTTTACTTTGATTTTGATTTTATTAATCCCAGATGCTTTAACCCCTCTAACGACAGGTGGTATGCAAATAATACCGCGAATAAGTTCCACAGTGGTAAAAACATGACTTAACGCCCCCGACGTTGGGTGTATTTGGCGCGGATGGTTTGCATCATGCGCGCATTTCGGTCGCACAGGCGGATGCCACGCGACAATATCCATATCATACATTGAAACTGGGCTGCCTGCCAACAATCATTGCGACCGTTGTCACGTAATGCAATCGCTTCTTGGTGGGCGTTGGACAGCATTTCTTTCATGTAACCCATGTGTTTGTGCCTTTGGTTTTTGTGTGTTGTAACCGTACCACAAAGACCCGTTTTGTCAATTTATTTTTTGGGGTTTATTTCTTGACCAAAAGCCTAAAAATCTGCTATCTTTCGTTTGTGAAGAACAAGGAAATTTTAGCATGTCTGAAACAACAAATTTTAATGAAGTAAATGAAGTCAAGGTGCCGCAATCGTCACTGGAACACGAAATGCGGACCAGCTTTTTGGACTATGCCATGTCGGTCATCGTTGATCGCGCATTGCCGGACGTCCGTGACGGGTGCAAGCCTGTGCATCGTCGTATCTTGTACGTGATGAATGACGTTGCGCCCGCAACACGTGCCACCGTTAAATCTGCGCGTATCGTCGGGGAAGTGATGGGTAAATACCACCCCCACGGTGACAGTTCAATTTACGAAGCCATGGTCCGCATGGGCCAGGATTTTTCCATGGGCGAAATGCTGGTCCAGGGCCAGGGGAACTTTGGTTCGCGCGACGGGGATAAAGCCGCCGCCATGCGTTATACCGAAGCACGGTTGAGCAAACTGGGCGCGTCTTTGATGGACGATATGGAAAAAGATACCGTCGATTGGATGCCGAACTTTGACGGCACGTTACAGGAACCCCAGGTGTTGCCGGCGAAATTCCCGAATTTCTTGGTCAATGGTGGGTCCGGTATTGCGGTCGGTATGGCGACCAATGTGCCGACGTACAATCTGGGCGAAATTTGCAACGGGATTTTGGCGATTTTGAATAATCGTGAATTAACCGATGATGAATTGTTCAATATTGTTCCGGGACCGGATTTCCCGACGGGCGGTATTATCATGGGACGCGCCGGCAGTTACAAGGCACACACCACCGGCCGCGGGTCCATTATCGTGCGTTCAAAAACCCATATCGAAGATTTTCGTGACCACCAGGCGATTGTTGTCGATGAAATCCCGTACCAGGTTAATAAAGCACAACTGATTGTCAAAATCGCAGAATTAAGCAAGGATAAACGTATCGAAGGCATTTCTGAAATCCGTGACGAATCGTCCAAGGAAGGATTGCGCGTGGTTATTGAATTAAAGCGCGACGCGATTGCGGATGTGGTGTTGAATCATTTGTTCCAGTACACCGAAATGCAGACGAATTTCCCGGTGAATATGATGGCGTTGAATCGCGGTCGACCGATGCTGTTCAATGTGCGCGGTGTGTTGGATGCCTTTATCGAATTCCGCGCAGAAGTTATTCGCCGGCGTACCATCTTTGATTTGAACAAGGCCCGTAATCGTGCGCACACATTGTTGGGGTTGTCGGTGGCGGTTGGCAATCTGGACGAAGTCATTGCGCTGATTAAGGGCAGTGAATCCCCCGAAGCCGCACGTATCGCATTGACGGCGCGCGGATGGCGGGCGGCCGATATCGAATCGTACATCCAATTAATTGATGACCCGAACACAGAATACGTCGATGGCATGTTCCATATGTCCGAAGACCAGGCGCGTGCGATTCTGGAATTGCAATTGCATCGTTTGACGGGGTTGGAACGTGACAAGATTCACAAAGATTTGGTTGATTTGGGTGCGGTTATCAAAGATTTGTTGGATATCCTGGGCAGTTATGAACGGATTATCCAAATCATCCGCGATGAAACCGCCGCGGTGCGTGACAATTGGGCCAGCCCCCGTCGCACCGACATTTCGGATGCGGAAATCGATATTGATATCGAAGATTTAATCGCCCGCGAAGATATGGTTGTCACCGTGTCCAATACCGGTTATATCAAGCGCGTATCCCTGGATACGTATCGCGCGCAAAAGCGTGGCGGCAAAGGACGCAACGCGATGAGTACCAAAGATGACGATTATGTGGTCCAGGTGTTCGTGGCCAATACGCATACGCCGTTGCTGTTTTTCAGTTCCAAGGGGATTTGTTACAAGTTAAAGACATACAAATTGCCCGAAGCCGCCGCCGCCGCCAAGGGGCGTCCGTTGGTCAATTTGTTGCCGTTGGAAAATGGCGAAGTGATAACCGCGATTTTGCCGGTGTCTGATGAAGATAGACAGCGCGTTGCGGAATCCGGCAAAGAACATTTCTTGATGTTCGCAACCGCGTCCGGGACCGTGCGTCGCAACCGTATGTCTGATTTCGATTCCATCCGGGCAAACGGTAAAATCGCCATGAAATTGGATGACGGCGACAGTCTGATTTCCGTCTTGCCGTGCAGCGAAGACCAGGATGTGTTCCTGTCGACATATCGTGGGCGCTGTATCCGATTCCCGGTGCCGGAAATTCGCGTCTTTGCGGGACGTAATTCAACCGGTGTTCGTGGGATGACATTGGGGGCCGATGACCGTATCATTGGCATGGCCATGCTGAATCACGGTGAATCCGATTCCGCCGTACGCAGTGCGTATATGAAACAATCGCGCGCCCTGCGCCGTGCCGCAACCGGTATCGAAGAAGAAATCGACGCCGAAGAAGAAGCGACAACATTGACGCTGGATGATGCCAAAATGGCTGAAATGGCCGCGGCTGAACAGTTTATCTTGACCATTTCTGAAAATGGGTTCGGTAAACGCACCAGCAGTTATGAATATCGTGTCACACACCGTGGTGGTGGCGGATTTACCAACATCAAACTGGGGGGTAAAAATACCGCCGTTGCGGGTTCTTTCCCAGTGACAGACGACCAGGATATCATTATGGTAACAGACGGTGGCAAGATTATTCGCACGCCCGCCGCAGATGTCCGTATCGCCGGTCGCGCAACCGCCGGGGTGACGTTGTTCCGCACGGCCGATAATGAAAAGGTTGTATCTGCGATTTCCATCATGCGTGATGACAGTGCCGATGAATCCGATGCGCTGGATGCGGATGGGGCGTCTGAAAATCAACAGGTGACAGATGAACAATAATGAATTTTTTTCATCCATAAACGATGTGTCGGTACGCCTGGGGGTGCCGGCACATACCCTGCGATATTGGGAAAAGCAATTCCCGGTTGCCATTCGGCCCACAACAGGGGCGGGGGGGCGCCGGTATTATCGCGCGGAAACAGTTTCGCGTTTGAGGGTTATCAAAGAATTGCTGTACAGCCATGGGATGACCATTGCGGGGGTGAAAAAATTACTGCGTGATGGGAATTTCCCGGAAAACGCCACCGATTTGTTGCGTCGCCCCGATGGGGCGGGGGATGGGGCCGCCATGTCGGTCGCGCCCGCGGGAATGGGGGCCGTTTCCGGTGAAATTGACCGCGCCATCGAATTGCTGGAAAATGCGCGCGCATTGTTGAATTAAAAACGCCCCAAACGGGGCGTTTTTTAATAGCTGTGGCCGTTGATGATGCGATGCTTTACATTCAACAGGGAATCCAGTTGATGGTGCGCCTGGGCCAGGTTGGCGTACATAATGCTGTCGTGGTGATTTCGGACGCGTTGTTCAAATCCGTCAATTTTGGCCAATTTGTCATCGAATTTTTTGATTTCGCGGTTGTTTAATTCGTACATCGTGCCCAATCCGCTGACGCCGGGAACGTGCGTGTATTGTAAAAATACCATCGCGGTATGCGGGACAATCGTAAATGTTGCCGTGCGACGCGCGCGGGCGCATGCCTGGTCAATTAATTCCGCGTTGGCGGTACGCAGACTGTCCACGGTTTTCCGGTTTTCTTGGACATATCTGTACGCGCCGTTGCGACGCAAATCGCGCAAAATGTGACGCTTGTTTTCCGAACGCAATGCCCGAATTTTCAACTGGGTTAACGCAATTTGGTCATTTACGGTTTCCAATGGCGATTGGGCGTCTGTTTTATGGCCACATGCCCCCAACAGAAACAGGACGCATGACAATAATAATTTGTCTGTTGTTTTCATTTGTTTTTTCCTTTGGTTTGAATATAAGACAAAGATTTTCATTTTCAATCTTTAATTTTTATAAAAATGAAAGTTTTCCTTGCGGGGGGCGTATATGTGGGGTACGCTGGGGATGATGTCAAAACAGCCCATCAGGCATTTCTTTACCAACATTATCTGCGGATGCGTTTATAACAAAGACGACCGCAAAAAATTGCGCGTTCTGTTGAATTCGCCGCTGGTGTCGCATTTGCGCTTTGTCCGCGCGGATATGGGTTGCAAGATTAAGAAGTTTAAAACATTTATCGGGTACCAGGCGCGCAGTCTGTTGATTGGGGTCAATGACAAATATATCTATAAATTTCCGTTGCGGCGGGATAATTATCGGGAATTGGCCATGCGGGAAAAACGGGTGACGGATGCATTGGGGGCGATATCGCCGTTGTATATTCCGCCGGTCGAATTGTTGAATCATAACGGCATGCTGGTGCGTAAATACGATTTGATTCCAGGCCGGACGTTGCGTCAATTGCCGGTGGCGGATGTGTTGCGGCATAAACAGAAATTGGCGCGTCAAATTGCCCGGTTCTTGGTTGATGTGGGACGCTGTGACCCGGTTGAAATCCGTGATTTAAAACCCGACCCCGATATGCAGCCGGGATATATGCGTGGCTGGTGCCAGGGGGATATTTGCGATAATTTTATTGTCAATCCAGAAACGTGGGATATTGTTGCCTTTATCGATTGGGAAGATTGCACATTTGGTGATTTTTCGCATTTGTTGGATTGGGACCAACGCAGCCCGGCGCGTGAATTGATGGCGGCGGTACGCGCGGAATATAAAAAAATGTATGACGCCATCCCGAACCAGTGATATAATTTATCGTGGTTTTGGTCCCATCGTCTAGCGGTCAGGACACCAGGTTCTCATCCTGATAACACGGGTTCGATTCCCGTTGGGACTGCCAAATGATATAACCTGTCTTTCGGGACAGGTTTTTGTTTGGTTTTACAAGCCTTTCAGCCAGTTCGAAAGTATCAATCGCAAAAATACGTTTGTTATCCAGGCTTTTGAACTTTTTAAGAAAATATCTTGATTTTGCGAACTATTATAATAAAATTTAGGTGTGTAATGTAATCATAAGGATGAAACCAGTGCGTATATAATATTGTGATTTTTAATTGATGGGGCATAGAAATATGCGCTGATTCCAATTGCAATAGCATGGTTTTTTATTATGGCTTTAAATTCTTTATCAAATATATTTTTTGGGTATGGCGACAATAATTTATTGAACGGTGTTTCCGTCGCTTTTTCAGGCGCAGAGCACGTTGCGATTATTGGCGATAACGGATGCGGAAAAACAACATTATTACGGTTGTTGGCGGGCGAATTACATCCTGATTCTGGCAATGTCATCCGCAGCGCAAGTGTGTATATGCTGGGGCAAGTGAACGCATCTGATTCAAAAAGCGGCGGTGAACAGCAAATGTTCGAACTGATGCGCGCATTTGACAGCAATGCTGATATCTTATTATTGGACGAGCCGACAAATAATCTGGACACAGATGCCAAACGGGTGTTTTTTCATCAATTGAAATCATATCCACATGACGTGGTCGTGGTTTCTCATGACCGCGAACTGCTGCAACAAATGGATAAAATAATTGAATTGAGAGACGGGAACTTGAAAGTATACGGCGGCGGTTATGATTTCTATCTGACACAAAAACAGATTGAAATGGATAACATTAATTCCAGATATACAGACGCACAAAAATCTATCACGCGTTTAAATAATGCAATGAACGTGGCACAAAACACCCGTCAGCATCACGAATTCAAACAGGCCAAAGAAGTCAAAAATGCCAGACGCAGCAAATTAGTGGCAAATGCCCTGAAAGGTAAAAGCCAAGAAACGGAAGGCAAAAAACGTGCACAGATTCAGAAAAAACTGCAAGAGCAAATCTTGGTGCAAAAATCTTTATCTCAACAGATGAAAAACGAAACCATTAAAATCCCGATGCTGTCCAAGCAATTTTACAGCAAAGAATTGATAACTATTTCAGGATTATGTTTTGGATATGACAACAAAACAATCTTTGATAATTTTGATTTTGTCATGTATGGTGGCGAACGTGTTCGTATTGTTGGAAAAAACGGTTCTGGCAAAACAACATTGTTGAAAATTATTTGCGGTAAATTAACAGCGCAATCTGGCAGTGTAAAAACATCTGGAAAAATAGCGTACATCAATCAGGATTTATCGGTCTTGGACAAGAACAAAAATATT
This sequence comes from Alphaproteobacteria bacterium, assembly GCA_029059055.1. Taxonomy (GTDB): domain Bacteria; phylum Pseudomonadota; class Alphaproteobacteria; order Rs-D84; family Rs-D84; genus Enterousia. The sequence continues at coordinate 72,748 of JAIDWS010000035.1, read as the reverse complement.
ATTGAAAACATAGTGGAGATATCTGGTTGCTTTAAGCATGACGCGCATGTGATTGCGGCAAATTTTGGCTTTCGGGGTGATACAGGTGGGCGACGTGTTGGAACATTATCTGGCGGGGAATTATTAAAGGCAACATTGGCGGCGATACTGGGTGGTGTCACGCAACCCGACTTGTTGATATTGGACGAGCCAACGAACAATCTGGAAATAAAAAGTATCGCAATATTAGAAAATGCCCTTAATCAATATCAAGGCGCAATATTACTGGTATCGCATGATGAAATGTTTGCAAAGAATATAAGAATCGACACCATTTTTCAAATTTGATTGTGGTGATGTTTGCTTAAAACGCCTTAATCTCTTTGCCAAATTGCAATAAATCGTGGATGTCATCAGTTCGTGAATTGTTCAGTTGCGCTTGCCAAATGTTTAAGGTGGGCGTTATGCCCACCTTAAAGCTGTCCGCGTTTGTGTGTGTTGATTGGGTGGGGTTAAAAGGCGACCTTCATCCCGGCAATGATTTCATGTTTGCTTAAATCAACGTCGGAATCAAAGTGGCGTTCAATCCCATTATTACCAGCACGGGCATTTTCGTGATACATACGGTTGGTGTATTTAACATTGCCCAAATCTGTATAGCGATATGCCAATGTAACCGAAACATTTTTCGTAACCGGAACCGCAATGCCGGCACCAATATTCCATGATGCGTTACGTTCGCTGTCGCGGGTTTCCCACCAATATGTACCGCTGCGGAAATTGTTTTCGGAATCAATTGTTGTATAACCAATCCCGGCCGTGACAAACCCGATGACGTATTTGAAATCATATCCGTATGTCGCGTTCAATGACAATGTGGATTCACTGTATTTGAAATCGCGGCTGTCACTGTCGTTCAACAGATTGCCGTCAAAATCAACGTCACTGCGTGTGGGGTCAAAATGATTGGACGTTTGACCATATTCAATTTCCAGCCCCAAAATACCGTATTTGTTGGTGTTGTAATCATAACCGACCGCGAATTTCGGGGCCAGATTGCCGTCGTTGTCAGACCAAGATTCATGCTTGGCCCCGGCAAAATCCGACCATGCACCATTGACGGGCTTTTTTTCGATGCGCGTTTCGTCAATGTGCATGTCCGACCATGCGATGCGCGGGCTGATATAAAATCCGTCTGCGTGGGATGCCCCGGTAAACATTGCCATGACGGCAGTTGATGTAATGATAAGTTTTTTCATTTTTGACTCCTGGTTTGTTTTCTAAATGAATAAGACCATCAAGGAATCTGATGGTCAGGGAGTTCAAAAAATCATCCACAAGTGTGACCCCGCCAGCCTTTGGTGAAAAGCCTGTTTTATAACTGACGGCTCCCCGACCGTGCGGGGTGTTACAATAAAAGGCGCCATTTGCGCCGCATATTGTTGCGGATACAATGCATTCGCATTGCTTGTAGATGGGCTTTTTGACGACCCTGAACGCACATCCCTGTGTGTTCAATAATTATTTTAACAATGCAAATTGGCGAAATCAATGTTTTTTTATATTATTTCTTGAATGGCGGGATGGGGGACGATATAGTTTTGATTATGAAAATATTCTGTAAACAACGTTTCAATAACGGTCGGCGCCACATTTATTTTTGTGGCATGAAAATCATCAGTTATCAAAAGGGGCCGCGTCATCTGGTGCGTGGCGCCCGGTATCGGGTGCGCGGCAAAAACAACCGCATCTTTGTCATTGATGGCGGGGTGCGGATGCCGCTGGCGCGGGGACGGCGCATTGCGGGATTGGATATCATTATTGTGGGAAATAATAATACGGTCACGCTGGAATTACCGATTGTGGCCGAAAAATCCAAGATAGTCATCGAAAATGATGATGTGACGGTCGATATTGGCACGTCGCCCTGTTTAAAGCGGTTACGCATTGATTGCCGTTGTGGTGCAGGCCAGGTTTGTAAAATCGGGTCGCATACGACCTGTTATGGGGTGAATATAAAGCTGGCGGAACACAGCGGTTGCATCATCGGGCGGGATTGTATGTTATCGAATTCCATTAATATCTGGGCATCGGATGGGCATTCTGTTTTGGATGCCGCCACCCGCGAAATTTTAAACCAGCCGTCCGGCCCCGTTGTTATCGGCGACCATGTCTGGATTGGCGAAGGCGCCAGAATCACCAAACGTGCCCGTATTCACAATCATTCCATCGTCAGCGGTGGTGCGGTCTGTTATCGTGATTATGGCGATGCGGGTGTTGTCATCGCGGGTAATCCCGGACAGATTGTGCGACGTGGTATTTCGTGGGACAGATTAAATCCGGCGGCCTTGGCCGCCGACCGGCAACGCCGATTGAATGAAATTCCGCATATTTCCAAATCGGCCATTGATGGGGAAATTGACGCGTGGCGTGCGCCGATTGCCGATGCGCCGTCGGGGCGACGTCCCAGAATTATCGTGTCGTTGACGTCGTTTCCCGCACGGATGGGCGATATTCATTATACGTTGTTTTCGTTGCTGAAACAAACCGTGGTGCCGGATGAAATTGTGTTGTGGCTGGGGGCGGATAAATTCCCCAATCGTGAAAAGGATTTACCGGAATCGGTATTGCGCCTGGTTCGGATGGGAATACGTATTCAATGGTGCACGGATATGCGTTCGTATACCAAGTTGGTGCCGGCATTACAGCAATATCCCGATGACATTATTATAACGGTTGATGATGATATCTTTTATCCGGAATATCTGGTGGAAAAATTGTATGACGCGTATTTGCAGAATCCCGATATGGTGCATTGCATGCGGGCGCACCGTGTGGGATTGGGGTATCAGAACAATATTTTGCCATACAATATGTGGCATGCTGAAATCCAGGGTGTGTCCCCGTCGTATGGGAATTTTCAAACCGGTGTCGGGGGTGTGTTGTATCCGCCGCATTGCCTGTGCGGGGATGTGGTGCGCGCAGATTTGTTCCAGCATTTGGCGCCGTCGGCCGACGATGTCTGGTTCTGGGCGATGGCGGTGAAAAACGGGACCAAAATCAATGTTGTGAAATCCGATATGAAATTGGTCTATGTCAATCCGGCGCGTGAATTGGGTATCAGTGGCGAAGTAACGTTGGCATCATCAAATGTGCGTGAAAATCAAAACGATGTGCAGATTGCGGCGGTAATCAATTTCCTGGGGTTGAATACGGGGGTGCTGTCGCAATAATCATACCCGCCACCCGGCGGGTTTTATTTTTGTTGGGTGGCTTAGTAATTTGTGTGTAAAGGGCATCCCGAGCTTTCTGTATACGTATATTTTCTTTTTATGTGGATCTTGCTCATTATGTATACACAGTTTGTGTGTACTTGTTTACTTGAAGCCACGGATAACAAGTAGAATATGGGATGATATAATTTTTTTATATCATTTTTTTATTGACTTTATTATAATTCATTCTCAAAGAGACGGAAAAGAAATGAGAAAGTTAAATCTGCTAGAATTATTCGCAGGCGTTGGTGGGCTGAGTCTTGGTTTTGAACAAACTGGCTGTTTTAATCTAGTTGGTGCGTTAGAATTAGAGCCGTCTATTGCAGATTCTTATGCTAAAAACAATCCTAACACAAAAGTTTTCATTGGTGATATTTGCAAACTAGACATAAAAGCAGTTGCAAAAGCCCTTAAACAGCCGATTGATATTATAGTTGGAGGGCCGCCTTGCCAGGGTTTTTCAACTCGTGGAAAATGTCTCGGTAAAGATGACGAAAGAAATTATCTGTTTAAAGAATTCTTTAAATACACTTCTTTTTTCAAGCCTAAGTATTTCGTTATTGAGAATGTTGCTGCCTTGTTGGGGACCGCTGATGGCTATTTCTTAGATTTGATTTTAAAAGAAGCACGGGAACAGGGATATAAAGTTGATTATGGTATTTTGGATGCAAGATATTTTGGTGTTCCGCAAACTAGACGTAGAGCCGTATTTATAGGTTCGCGTGATGGTAAAGCAAAAATACCAAAAATGGATACAAAACAGAAAATTGTTTCGGTTTGGGATGCGATATCTGATTTGGCCTATTTAGAATCTGGCGAAGGGGAATTTGTTGCTGATTATAAAAACAAGTCTGAATCTAAATATCAAAAAGAATTGAGAGCAAATAGCAAGAAGTTATACAACCATATGGCGACAAAACATTCAGATGTTGCGATACAGAGACTAGCAATGATTCCGCCTGAAAAAGGTAAAGAATTTTTACCAAAGGAACATCTAACTAAATCAACATTCGGTGGAACCTGGTGCAGATTAGAGAAAGATAAGCCATCGCCAACGATTGTGACGAGATTTGATACACCGTCTAATGGACAGAATAATCATCCGTTCTTAAATCGTTCTATCACCCCACGCGAAGCGGCAAGGATTCAATCGTTTCCCGACGCCTATATTTTTTATGGGAATAAATCATCTGTAATAAAACAAATTGGCAATGCTGTGCCCCCAAAATTAGCGAAAGCAATTGCTTTGGAAATAATTAAGGCTGACAATGACTAAAAAAGAACAATATTTTACTGATTGGTTTCAAAGAGAATCCGTACAATTATTACACGGTGATTGCGTGAATGTCATGGCTGGTCTGATTAAAGATAAAATAAAAGTCGATGCAATAATAACTGACCCACCATACAATATTTCAAAAGACAATAATTTTTCCACGATGAAAAATGCTAAACGGCAAGGGATTGATTTTGGAACCTGGGATAAGGGCTTTGATTTATTTACGTGGCTTGATGTTGCGGATAAATTGTTAAAAGACGGTGGTAATATTATTGTTTTTAATAGTTTTTTGAATATAGGAAATATTGCAAAATATTTAGAAGCCAAAGGTTATGCCGTAAAAGACTTGATACGATGGTTAAAACCAAATCCTATGCCACGTAATATGGATAGTCGTTTTGTGGCCGACTATGAATTGGCTATATGGTGTGTTAAAGGAAAGTCAAAATGGACGTTTAACAATTCTACTGATAGCTATTTAAGGCCAGAAATAAAATGTCCGTGTCCATCTGGTAAAGAACGGTTAGGTCATCCAACTCAAAAGCCGGTATTTTTGATGGAAGAGTTGGTCAAGATATTTACAAACAAAGACAATACGGTTTTGGACCCATTTATGGGAAGCGGTAGCACAGGAATTGCGTGCATAAAACAAAATCGTAACTTTATTGGTATTGAATTGGACGACACATATTATAACATGGCTTATAAAAGGATTTTTAATGACATTTAATGAATTACTTGAACAATCCAAAAAAAATCCTAAATATGCATTCTTTTTGGGCATGGTTTATGGTTGGCCAATTGTAAAAAATGGTTATGTGTTGGCATATTCGTCTGGAAGGACAGGCACTAGAATACGCAAGAATTTTAGTGATAATGAATACACGCAATTAAATGAGCCAAACAGGCAAGTTCTTGCAGACTTTATCAAAGGAACTGCGATATTATCTGATGATATAGATTGTTCGTCTAATAAGACATCTTGGGTTTGTTCTGTCAAATTTACTGAAACTAATAGTTTAGATGATACTACTGAAATAGGCAGGGCGCGCATTTATGGGTATATTGAAAAAGCTACAATGGATTTTTCAAACGAATGTATTCGATATTTTGTTTCTGGTTTATTTAATGCTCGTTGTTCACTGGATTTTAGTAGAAAACTGGTAACTGTTGATTGGGAAAAGAAAAAATATCCAAATTTAGCCAGGCGTAAATATATGACACTGTCTAATATGACTGGACAATTTTTTAATTTTAATCCACGAGTATTGCAAAAAAATAGTAAGGCAAAGAACGACCAGTTCAGAATACCGCTAAAAATTTTTGTGTCTGAATATGGATTCTTGTATCCCTTTAAAAGGTCTTTTTATGAAAAGGAAACCGGGAAGCATCTTACACAGATAGATGGTTTGTATTTTGATAAACAAGATTTATCTAATGTAAAGGAATATAAGAATTATAACAGAGCATTACAGATAAACAAATTAGCGATAGACTATCAAGATGGGCGAATTGCAGAGCAAGAATTATTAAAGAAACGATTAGCTTTAGGATTAGACAATGATGACGATGTAGATACGTTATTACATGCCAATCCAAATGTTAAAGAAGCGCGAAAATTGCGCAGTCGTTATATGTGTGAAGTGAATCCGCGTCATAGAACATTTACAGCCAAAGCTAACAATATGCCATTTGTAGAAGGGCATCACTTGATACCGTTTTGTAAACGCAATGAGTTTGATGTAAATATTGATATTGTTGAAAATATCGTTGCTCTGTGTCCTGTCTGTCATCGGCAGGTACATTTGGCAACAGATAATGAAAAACGCGATATATTAACAAAGCTTTATGAAACCAATATCAGAGAATTACAAAAAGCAGGTGTTAATATATCTCTTGAGCAGTTAATTGTGTTTTATGATTAATTACTTCTTCGATGAACAAAAACGCTAGAAACACTTCTATTCAGTCCTGTATTGCTTCAGTGCGGTATTCCTGACGGTTCGCCGACACTACGTTTGGCTTACCTATGCGTAGTTGAATTGATTTAATTAAGATTAGCCACGAGATTGATGCATTATTGCATATTCTAAAGCAGAAGCCGTAGTGCGATCAAGATAATATGAACTTTGTTCTGTGGCAAATTTACGATACAATTCAACATCTATGTCTGCATTATTAACATAATTATCATTCACAAATTTCATAAGTTGCGTTCCAATCATCCCATATTCTGCATTATAGTAATCTATTCTATGAGCATCTTCATGGACCAAATATTTCAAAAAGGTCCATAGGGTCGTTAAATCATCACCTCTGAATAAAAATTCTTTACGATTCTCAACATATCCGGCGACTTGATTACCGGTTAGGACATGCGGGCCAGCCGGGGCGTCATCTTGAATAACTTGGCCTGTTGGTGTGCCTGTAATTTTTGCACTTTTGTTTAAAATCATACGTGCTAAATCAACCTTTTGTGAGCCAGATATTTTATCAAAATCTTTTGCCAGCTTTAATATTTGTTGGTCTTTTAATATAATTTCACGATATGTTTCTATGCGTTCTGCAACGACAAAATCGCCATTTTGCAAATCTACATACTCATCCATTTTTTCTAGGTATTCTACAATTAAATCAATTTTTGCTTTTTTGTCATCGACCGCTATCAGTTTCGATTTTTTTTCGAACGCTTTTTCCAGTTTTGCAATCTGTGGATTAAATGTAGAATAGTTTTGATACGCCATACTACCAATTTCACGATATTTTTTGCAGACTGATACTAAATCAGGGTATTGTTTGTATTCTTCTAATTTGGTCACATTGATAGAGTTAATACCATATTCTCTCATCAATCTTCTTATTTCTGGCACTAAATCATATGCTTGTGATAACGTGTTATTTATTTCGTCCCATGTTTTCCAGTGTACAACTGTCTTTTGCATAACGTCAACATCACCATAAAACATATCTCTAAAATCTTGCCATGTGTGATTTCGGTTGCCGTATTTTTTATATGCTTCGTACCAGATTTTATCTGCTTCAGACATATTTTCAACACCCATAATATGATCTAAGGTTGGTATACCTTGTACTACGGCATGGCCAATCCGATTATAAATATTGTCTATGGCTTTTGTATAACTATCTGTTTTCATATAGAATATTATACCATAAACAAGTTCGAAAGTTATCAAAAATTAACGATTTTGAAAATCAAACATTCGAACTTGGCACGATGATTGCAGATTCAACTAAAAACCGCCCCGGTGGGCGGATTTTTTAACTGTGGTTGTGTCTGACTAGCAATTTTCGAACTGATTTAATCAAAATGAGAGATGAAATTGAATCAGTGAAGTCTGTATTAAAAACATAGGGCAACGGATGCCCTATGTTAAATTTTATCTCTCTAACTTTTTACCATCAAAGGTTAATTTTACATAGTCACAGTTTCCAATGCGCTCTGATGTGCCGCCAACTAAATCCAATATCCCGACCATTGGTCCGCCATGTGTTGATATGGCAATTGTGTCATAAGGGGATGTTTTTATGATGTCCGTAATCGTTTGTTGGGCGCGTTTAAAGCATTCTATTCGTGATTCACCGCCTTCGGGTCGCCAATTTTCATCGTTTAATTGTTCTGCCGGCAAAACAAGTTCTGTTTGTTTATAGTCGGTCTGATATTGTTCGGGATTATCTGTTATATGAACAATATGCCCTTGCAGATTCCCATTATGTCGTTCCATTAACCCGTCATTTGGTGTTATCTTTACGCCGATTTTGTTAGCCACGATTTGTGCTGTTTGCATCGCACGTGACAGTGGCGAAGAATATATTGCCTTAATATCAATGCCCGACATTTTATTGGCCAGTTCTGTTGCCTGTTGTATCCCTGTTTCGTTCAATGGTATATCCAACCGACCCATAACGCGCCCTGTGGCGTTATAGTCTGTTTGACCATGTCTAAAAATATAAATTGTCTTTGCAGCCATAATATAATCCTTTGCCGTGATTGTATCATAGATATGCTTGTTTGTGAATGTTTAGTGTCCGGGTTCGAATGTTAGCAGAATTTAGCCATTTTCAAAACTAAACTTTCGAACTCTGTGCGTTGGTTGCAAATCCAACACAAAACCGCCCTGATGGGCGGATTTTGAAACTATGGTTGGGGCGCACTCAATTCCCTCGGCGCGGTGCGCCTGCGGGGCATTCGTATGGCGTTCGCCGCGCGCGTGCCAAACGCCAACTCATAGTCGAACCGGCGACATTCGTCGCGATTGCGAACCGTGGCCCGCGCCCAACACAAAACCGCCCTGATGGGCGGGTTTTGAAACTGTGGTTGGGGCGCACGGATTCGAACCATGATAAAGAGAACCAAAATCTCTTGTCCTACCATTAGACGACACCCCAAAAAGCAACACTGATTATAAATATCTGATGCGGTTTTGCAATAATAAAAATAACAAACCGTAAAAAAAATAGAAATTTATTCAAATTTGTGCTTGCATTTAAATCATTAAAACATATAATGATTCACGTTTTTAATAATTGGAATACATTTTCTATTATAAAGGATAATTAAATGCCGCGCAAGGAATTTGTTCATTTGATGGAAGATAATATTATCACTTTGGACCGGTTGGCCGGGAAAATGCGCATTGAACCCACGTATTTATCCGGGTATCCGCGTCAACTGTTGCGGATTCTGGTGCGGTTGCACATGGGCGGCCGCGGCCGGTTAAAGGATATTGCACGACGGGAAATGGTGTCGGCGCCGAATTTATGTGCGGCGTTTCGTAAACTGGAACGGGACGGATTGCTGGTCCGTGAAATTGATGAAAACGACCGGCGCAATGTGTGGTATGCCGTCACGGACAAGGGTGAAAAAATCGCCGTCAATGCCATGGAAAATTTTCAAAGTCATATTGAACAGTTGTTTTCACAGCTGGCCCCGGCGGACGAAGCAAAGTTAACGGGGGCGTTAAAAACGGTAAAGGAAGTTTTACAAAAAATGGAGCTTGGTAATGCTTAAAATAAAACACTTATCAATGCTGGGATTGTTAAGCCCAGTCTTTTTTGCGCCCGGCGCATATGCGTTGGATTTGTCGCTGAACGATGCGATTGAAAAAATTGTCGCGGAATCGCAAGATATGAAAAAGGCCGATGCCAATTTGAAAAAGGCCCAGGCACAATTAACGGCGGCCAATGCAAATCGGTGGTTTAAAATCGACGGGTCGGCCACTTATATGAATATGGTAAATGTGGAAAATCCGTCCAAATCAACCGGTATTGATTTGCCGCCGGCGTTTGGGGGACTGATTTCGGAAAGCCTGAAAGACCAATCGGTGCATATCGAAATTCCGGATAATATCTTGATGGTGGGGGTCAGTGCGTCCCAACCGATTTATACGTTTGGCAAAATCGGCAATGCGGTCAAAAGTGTCAAGGCCGCCATTAAAATGACGCAGTCCAGTCGTGAAATGACCCTGCGCGAGGTGCGGTACAGTGCCGCCAATGTTTATTGGACCGCCAAAATGACCGATGAAATCGTTCGGATTTCCGCCGCAGATTTGCGCGATGCGCGTGATGCGCGGCGTAACCTGGGGGCGGCGGGACGTGCGTCGCGTGCCAATTTGGTCAAAATTGAATCGGATATCGCGACCAAGGAAATTAATCTGTCGGATGCCGAATTCAATCGCGATACCGCGTACAGAATGCTGAAAATTCTGGCCGGTATTGATATGGATACGGAAATCACATTGACGGATAATTTCCCGGCGACGTTTGCGGGACTGAACGCGGGGCCGCTGAAAAATACGCCGGAATGGGATATCTTGAACCAGCAGATTCAGATGTATGAATCCAAGGCAAAATCTTCCCGCGCGGGATATTTGCCCACATTGGCGGCAACCGCATCGTACAGTTTTATGGCAATGGGGCCGGAATACGATACGATGTTTGAACGCAGCGGGTCCCAGTCTGCGTATTGGGGATTGGCGTTGCAAATGCCGATATTCAGTGGTGGTGCCGTACGCGCGAACGCAACGATGGATGCCATGGATGCAGAAGCCGCACGCCAAGATTTGGATAAATCCAAAAAAATGAAAACCGAAGAATATAATAACGCTGTGTTACAGTATAACCATCTGCGCGGGAATATGGACAAATTGCAAGAAGCGCGCAATCTGGCCGCCAAAGCGTACAGATTTTCCCAGGAACGTTTCGCCGCCGGACAGACGTCTGCAATTGAATTGTCCGAAGCGTCCGCCGGTCTGTATCAGTTGGATATGGCGTTGCTGAATTCCAAGTACAAGATTGTTATGGCAGCGGAATCGGTCAAGAAAATAGGGGAATAAACAATGAATAATTTTCAGGAAAAATTAAACACATTGGGGGGCTGGGTCCGTCGGCCCCGCACCAAGAAAAGAATGTATGCGGCCGGTGTTGTATTACTGGTGGCGTGGGTGGTGTTTCGGTTCGCCATGGTGGCGGCCCAGAATCGCATGTTCGTTTTTAATCCCACCCGTGATGCAGCGGAAAACGGTGCCGTGGTCGAAGTGATGGAAATGCACCGCGATGCCGGTGTGTTACGTGAACCGTTGTCGGTCAAAAATAACCGGGCATTGGTGTCCGGCGCCCGATTGGGACATTTCCGGGTTGGCCAAACCGTCGGTGACGGGACAATTGTATCGGTTGCCCAGAATATTGATTTGGATACCGGTATGTATGTTGTACGTACGCGCGGTGTAACAGACGGATTGAATATGGCCGAATATCGCGCAACGGGATATTTTATTCCAACGCATGCACTGCATGGGGATGTCGTGATGATTTATGACAACGGCACGGCGCGTGCGCGCACGGTTAAAACAGGGCGCAGCGACAGTGAAAACGTCATGGTCATCGACGGTCTGGGCGATGGTGATATCGTCATCACCAGCCAGGTTGCCGACGGCGCGCGCGTTCGGATGAAAAAATAAGTCATGGTCCAACAGGATAGGAGAAATTAAATGTTAAACTTTTTCGTTCGCAGACCGATAACCACCCTGATGTTTGTTATGTTCTGGGTTGTGTTGGGTTTGGTGTCTTTTCCCAAGATGAACATTGAACGTACGCCATCGTTGGATTTCCCGATGGTGACGGCGAACTTTGTTTATCCCGGTGCCGCGCCGTCTGAAATCGAATCCCAGGTCATTAAAAAAGCCGAAGACGCGATTTCCGAAGTGGCCGGATTGAAAAAAATCACGTCCCAGGCGTTTGAAAACGGCGGGTATGTGATGGCTGAATTTAATCTGGGGGTTAATGTCAATGACAAAGCAGCCGAAGTTAAAACAAAAATCGATGCGTTGGGGTCGGAATTCCCCGATGCGTTAAAGCAACCGGTTGTTGAAAAATTAAACCCGTTGCAAGAATCGGTCGTCGATATCGTTTTGCGTGGGGCCGATGCGCGTGATTTAGAAGAATATGTCGACAACAATTTGTCGAATAAAATCACCGCGATTAACGGGGTCGCCAGTGTGTCTGTGTTTGGTGGACGTGAACGCGCCGTGCGCATTCAGATGGATCCCGAATTAATGGCGGCACGCGGCGTCACGATTATGGATGTGGTATCAGCCCTGGGCAGCAAGAATTTGAATGTTCCCGGCGGTAAAATCGAAGGGCGGGCGTCGTCATCCAACGTGCGCTTTATCGGGGAATTCGCGTCCGTTGATGAAATTCGCAATCAACAAATCGTCACCATGGAAGGTCAGAAATTCCGTATCGCAGATATTGCGACCGTAACCGATGCCGCGCGTGATATTGAAAACGGCGCCCGGTACAACGGCCAAGATGTCGTGGTTGCATCCGTGGTCAAGGCATCCGATGGTAACGCGATTAAGATTTCCGGCGCACTGCGCGAAAAATTGTCCCAGTTCCAGGCCGATATGCAAACCCGTTTCCCGGGTTCGGAAATGATTATCGTGTCGGATTCGTCGACATCAATTGCCGATGAAACATACAGCACGATTTACGGGATTATCCTGGGGATTATCTTTACGGTTTTGGTATTGTTGGTCTTTACACGCAATTGGCGGTCGACCATCATCGCCGGTGTCGTGATTCCGGCATCGTTGATTGCTGGGTTCTTCTTTATGGACGGCAGTGGGTTTACCATCAATGCGATGACTTTGTTGGCGTATTCGTCTGCGCTGGGGACGTTGGTGTCCAATGCCATTATTTTGATTGAATCCGCATTGCAAGAAATGCGCAATGGGAAAAATCCGCAACGCGCCGCGGTTGATGGAACCAAAAAGGTTGCCGTATCCGTTTTGGCCGGTGTCGGAACAAACGTCGTGGTGTTTTTACCGTTGGCCTTTATGGGCGGTATTGCGGGGCAATTTATGTCCCAATTTGGGATGACGGTTGTGTATCTGACGCTGTTGTCGTTAATGTTTTCGTTTACGTTGGCACCAATGATGATTGCCCAGTTCTTGCGTATTCGTGAACCCAAGCCCCAGAAAATCGATACAACCCAGACGGTCGTTGTGGATAAAACACCCCTGCGCCAGTGGTTCGATTATCAGTTCCGTCATCCGGGACGCGTTGTGTTGGGGGCGTTTGTGATTCTGATTGCGTCGTCAATGCTGATGCGGTTTGTCGGAAATGAATTTTCGCCGGCGACCGATACAAATGAAATTACCATTACGGCACGTGCGCCGATGGGGGCGACGTATGAAAAATCTGCGCATATCGCGGCCCAGGTCGAAGATGTACTGAAAGAATTTCCCGATGTAACCGCATCAACTGTTAAAATCGGTGAACGCGGTTTGCAGAATATCACCATTAAATTGGAATTGGCGGATCTGGGGAACCCGCGTCGCACATCGGACAAAGAATTGGCCCGCCAGATTTTACCGCGGTTGGCCGAAATTCCCGATACGGAATTCCAAATCAAGGCCGGCGCCGGCATGTCTGCATCCCAGACATCGGACATGGTTTTGAACATCTATGGCGAAGATGACGCCACCCGCGAAGCCTATGCCGCCCAGATTCTGGATATGATTAACCAAATTCCAGAAGTGCAAACGGCTGTTTTGGCGGTGCCGGCACCGAATAATGAAATCCAGTTCATCCCCGACCAGGCCAAGATGAATTTCTGGGGTGTTCAGAATGCGTACGCCGGGGCGACGTTGCGTGCGGCGCTGTACGGGAATGACGATTACAAATACAAAGAACGCGGTGAAGAATATCCGATTATTCTGGAACTGGACAAATCGTTCAAGAACGTGGCGATGTTTGACAATGTCTATGTCAATTCACAAAAAGGCATGGTGGCATTGTCCAAATTGGGCGAAATTAAAAGCTTGCCGGCGACGCCCAATATCAATCGTCTGGACAAAACCAGAATTACAGAAATCGATATCAATATCGGTAAATCCACCATGGGACCCGTCCAGCAAAAGATTCAGGCCGGTCTGGATGCCATGGAATGGAAAACCGGATATCGCGCCGAATTTGGCGGTATGTCCGAAACCCAGGATGAAACCGCCGGTGAAATCGGCAAGGCTTTCTTGTTGGCGACAATTTTGACATTCATGTTGTTGGCGGCGATTCTGAATTCTATGGTGCATCCGTTCACCATTGCAACATCCATTATCACCAGTTTCGCAGGCGTGTTTATTATCATGTTCCTGTCGGGGGCGACGATGAACGTCGGGGCGATGATGGCGTTCGTTATGTTGGTGGGGTTGGTGGTGAATAACAACATTTTGGTGTTGGAACCGACCATTGCCCGTATTGCCAACGGTGCGGTGCCGCGCGTGGCATTGTGGACGGAATTGACCGAAAAAAAGAACATGGTTCTGATGACGTCAATTGCGGTTATCACAGGGATGTTGCCCCAGATGTGGAGTACCGATGGAACCAAGGTCGCCATGGCCGCGGTGATGATTGGGGGGATGTTGGCATCGCTGATTTGGACATTTACGCTGACGCCTGCGTTGTTCTTCTTGATGGAAGGATTGCGCACCCGGGTAAAGCATTTGTTTAAAAAGCGCAAGATAAACAAATCCCAAAAGAAGTAAGAAAACACCGGCATTTGCCGGTGTTTTTTTGTGGCGCTGGGGCGGACCGGAAATTAATCTTCACCGAAATCCAGTTCCCGTAATTTTTCCGCGCGCGGTGCAATCTTTTTTATCGATGTTTGCAATTGTTCAATGTCGGATGTGGTTTGGTCAAAATGACGTTGCAGATTGCCCGCACGGTCCGCCAATCGTCCCAGGTCTGTTAACAGGTAATCCAATTCTTTTTTAATTTGCGCGGCGACACGTTTTATCTTGATATCCGACAGAACCGCCCGAATGGTGTTCAATGTCGCCCACAGGGTGGATGGGGATACGATAAACACCTTTTTCCGGGCGGCATAATCAACCGCGCCCGGAAATTCGCGATGCAATGTTTCAAAAATCGATTCCGATGCGATAAACATCATTGCCGATTCCGCCGTGCGGCCGGGAATAATATATTTGTCTGCGATGGCGTCGATGTGTTTGCGTACGTCCAATTCAAATTGTTTGCGATAAATATTGTCTTCGTGCAGATGGGCATAGCTTTCCAGTGGAAATTTACTGTCGATAATCATGTCGCCCGGCGGATATGGCAAACGAATAACACAATCGGGGCGCACGCCTGTTTCCAAAACACACTGAAACGCGTATGTTTCCGGTGGCATGATGTCGGCCACAATATCTTCCAGTTGGCGTTCGCCGAATGTGCCGCGGGCCTGTTTATTGCCCATCAGGATGTTTTTAAAATTGGCAATGTCGGCACTGATATTCTTTAATTCCGTTGCGTTTTGCGCCAATGCGCCCAAGCGTTCCGCCAGACGTTCGCGCAGACGGGCATTATCTTCGCGCAGGGATGCCAAATCCACCGTCACAGGCCGCATCAACACCGCAATCAACAGCACAACAATCAATACCAGCAAGATTAAAATATAAGTTGTCATTTCCCAATCCTTTGATAAAATCCATTATAAAAGGAATTATTGATGTTGCAAATGAAACTTTGTGGGGATTTGGTGTTGCGGTCGGTCTGTGCGCCGGTTGAAAAAATCACCCCGGAAATCTTGGACGCGATGGATGAAATGGTGCGTATGATGCATGCCCAAAACGGGGTCGGGTTGGCCGCCCCCCAGGTGGGATTATTACAGCGGTTCTTGGTCATGATGGACCCCGACAGCAATACGGTGTTCAAAATGTTAAATCCCGTCATCACTGCGCGCAGCGGCGATACATGCGTCATGGAAGAAGGATGCCTGTCCGTATTGGGCGCCGATAATTTGCCGGTGTATTCCAATGTGGTGCGCCCAAAATCTGTTGATGTTGAATGGACGGATGAAACCGGTAAAAAAATGCGCGCCCAGATGTCCGGATTGCCGGCACGTATTGTGCAACATGAAACAGACCATTTGGATGGAAAACTGTTTATCGATTATCTGTCCCCGATTAAGCGGGAAATGTTAATGCGCAAAGTGCGGAGAAGAAAATCATGAAACTGGTTTTAATGGGGACAAACGATTTTGTCGTGCCGATTTTTGATGCGGTGCGGACGGCCGGGCATGAAATTGTCGCGGTGTTTACCCGTGCGCCAAAACCGGTCGGGCGCAAGCAAGTCTTGACCCCGTCACCGGTGCATCAATGGGCCGATGCGCATGGGTTGAATGTGCATACCAATATCGGTGAATATAATTACAATCCCGACATGATTGTCGTGGTGTCGTATGGCGTGATATTGCGCGACAATGTTTTGAAATCGGCGCCGTGCGTGAATATTCACCCCAGTTCTTTGCCCCAATACCGTGGGCCGTCACCGATACGGACCGCCATATTCAACGGGGATGCGTCATCGGCAGTTTGCTTGATGCAGGTGACCGCCGAAATGGATGCAGGTGATGTATATATGCGGCGCGCGTTTGATATCGGCGAAAACGATACCAACGCAGATGTCGAACGCCGTGTGTCGGAAATCGGGGCGGAAATGTTAATCGAATATTTGTCCCGGCCCGGGGATTTTCCGCCGGTGCCGCAATCGGGGGATGTGACATTTACACGTAAATTTGCCGGGGCGGATGAAATCATTGATTGGACGCGCAGCGCCCGCGATATTCATAACCAGGTACGTGCGCTGGGGGCGGGGCGGACGAAAATTAACGGCATGGATGTCAAGATTTTGCAGACGCGCGTCCATGATGGAAAATTGGACATTTTGACCATCCAGCCCGCCGGGAAAAAGCCGATGGATTGGAAAAGCTTTGTCAATGGCCAGCGTGGCGCAGATATAAAAATAGGGGAATAACATATGGAACAAGATGGTGAAATGTTGGCATGTTGTGGCCAGCAGAAAAAAATTTGTCAAAATTGCGAAAGCAGCACGCGCGACTATAATACGGGAAAATTATATTGTTGCGACGTATCGTGGTTGCGTATGGTCTTTTGGGGACCGCGCCCGGTTATGCCGACAGATACGTGTCACAAGATTGCCCTGCGCAAGAAATTGAACGAAAGGACGCGTTAAATGCAGCCCAATGAAACCCGGTTGTGCGGTCTGTGGCATGCGCATGTTGTCAACAGCACCCATAACGACAACGGTAAATGTGATTGTATCGGATGTCCGGGTGGGCATTGTCACACATGCAGTCAATATCGTGCCCTGGTCGACCGGGTACAGGATATCTTTGCAAAGACGGTGTGCCAATTGTGCCAGGAACATCAACCAAAGACCAAATAAATGACGCGATATAAATTAATTTTGGAATACGATGGAACGGATTTAATCGGGTGGCAGCAAAACCGCCAGGGGCCATCCGTCCAATCGTTGTTACAGGATGCAATCAAAAGCTTCTGTGGCCAAGATACAGACGTTGTTGCGGCGGGCCGCACGGATGCGGGTGTGCATGCGGTCGCCATGGTTGCGCATGTCGATTTGGATGGCGCGCCGGCGGCGGATACGGTCATGCGGGCAATGAATTTTTATCTGGCGGATAAACCGGTGGCGGTCTTGGAATGCCGTGTGGTATCGGATGATTTTCATGCGCGGTTTTCATGCCGCGGTCGTCATTACAAATACGTTGTGTTAAATCGTCGTGCGCCGGCGGTATTGAACAAAGACCGTGTGTGGTGGGTGCCGCGTGCGCTGGATTTGGATGCGATGGCGCGTGCGGCCGCGCGGTTGGTTGGCGCGCATGATTTTACCAGTTTTCGTGCCACCGGATGCCAGGCGAAAAGCCCCATGAAAACATTGGATGTTGCCCGCGTAACGCGTCGGGGGGATGAAATTATTTTTGAATTTTCCGCACAATCTTTCCTGCACCACATGGTGCGCAATATGGTTGGAACGTTGGTGGAAATTGGTCTGGGCAAACCGTACGATATTGATGATATCTTTGCCGCACGTGCGCGCAGTGCGGCCGGCCCGACGGCGCCGGCATCGGGGCTGTATTTTATCGGCGCGGATTATGCCACGGACGACGCATAGTCACATGGCGCACGCGACCGGATTTATAAATCGCAAATCCGCCCCGCAGAATTTTATGGTTACAGTGCGGTGCATCGATATCAAAATATGACACGATGTAATCAATTGACGGGTCGCGACAAAATTGAACAATATTATTCATCGTCGGTACAAATTTCTGGGTATATGCCAGTATCCAATTTTCAGTTTCAAATTTGCAAACACCATGTACGCATTTACGCCGACGGTTTGGTGTGCGGGGCGGTTCGATATTTATTTGCTTCCACGTGTCGAACGCAAAGAAATGATTGGATGCGCGCGATTTGTTAAATTCCAGTTTACCATCCGCCGCCACAAATCCAATCAATTCATGGTCGGCCGTTGCATAGAATATCGGGCGCGGTGTTAATGCGGTGATACCCATGCCGACACCGATACATGTCGCGCATAATATGTAATTGATTCTGGGGCGTGATGCGCGGATAAACATCAGACACAAAAATCCCAATATCATGAATACAATCGCACTGTTTGGCACATGCGGTGTCAATATGGTGGCAAACGGCAATGACGCAATCCGGGTCGCCACCACCAACACAACGTTGTAAATCATTTCCGCCAAAACCAACGGGCCGGTCCATCCCAATGTTGCGGTTAACGTCCCCACCATGACCAGTGGCATAATCATCACGGAAAACACCGGCAACAGTATCAGGTTGCCAATCAGTGAATATGTCGGTATTTGATAAAAGTGGGCGGCGACAAACGGCATGGTGAAAATCGTGGCGATGACCGATGTCATGGCCGCGGCACAAATGGCGCGTCTGATTTTCTGGGGCAATGTGCGTTTTTGATACGTGGTGTCGCGAAAATACCAAATCAATCCAAACACGGCGGAAAATGATAATTGAAATCCCGGTTGCATGACATAGTGCGGATTTATCAGAAATATCAGACAAAATGCCAGGCATATGTTTCGCATCGACAGGGCTTCGCGGCCACTGACAAATGCCGCAAAGATTAAACTGGTCATCATAAATGCACGGATGGTTGCAATTCCGCCACCCGACAGAAACAGATAAAACAGCAATCCCACCCATGCGCAAATCATGGCGGGGATGCGGGCCGGTACGCGCCGGGTCAATGGTGATATCATGCGAAAGATTAAATAGAAAAACGCAAATAACCATCCCGACACCAATGTCATGTGAAATCCACTGATGGACCAAACATGACCCACACCGTTTGTCGTCCAAATGGTGCGGTCGTCATCCGGTAATGCCGATTTATATCCCAGAACCAGTGTGTCGGACAAAAACGAATGCGCATGGTTGTGAATCGCATCACGCATCGTGTTGATATTGCGGGTCTGGGTTGGGGTAACGGTATAATTTTGAACAAAACCGGTTGCGGACAATCTGTTGAAATACGTCCAACGTGCATAATCAAATGTTTCGGGCATATATGCGCCGGCCGGTCGAAACAGTGAAACGCGCGCATCAATGATATCGCCGATATGGATGGGCGTTGGCATTTCAGACATTGATACGCGGATGTTTGCGTGGCGGTGTTGCGGCATATCGCGGTTAATCAAATTGGCCGGGATGCGAATATGGACACGCGTCTTGGTATCTGTATATTCAATTTTGGTGATTGTTCCGGAAATATCCAGGTCACGCAAATTGCGTGAAATTTGCGGTGTGTCGATAACATGTGTAAATGCCGCCGCATAGCAGAATCCAAATGCGAACAGAAACATCCCGCGCAGAATCAGCGGTATGCGCGAAACAAACGCGGCCGCAAACAGTATCGCAGCCATAATGCCCATCCCGGGAATGACGGGTTCGGTGCCCATGGCAAAATACAACGCCGCACCAAACGCCATCAAGAATGGCGTCCACAAGAACCGGTTTGCAAACTGTTCGCTGATAAATTCCCGCATGGATAGAGTATAGGAATTTATACCACGCATTCGCAATGATTATTTGCCAAAGATAAAAGATGGGTTTGCCATTAATGCGATAATGGCGTCGATGTTGTCGGCATCGGTGGTTCGTTGGCGTTTTAATTTGCCACACTTTTCACATTTGTGCGTGATGATAAAATGGTCGGATTCACGTTCCACACCAATGGGGGGCATCATGCCGTGGCACGTCGCCGCCCGGTCGCCCGGATTGTTATCCACGTGGCGCGACCACAGACAGTTTGGGCAATGATTGGTGTATCCGTTGCCATGAACGACTGCGCCGCAATGGGCGCAGTCAAAATCTTCGATTTTACGGGTAAAAGATTTCATTAAATCCCCAACGCGTTGCGGTACATTTTGGTTAATTCGTCCGCTTCGTCCAATTCATCCGGGTCCAGCTTGCGCAGGCGTATCATCTGGCGGATGTATTTCGGGTCAAAACCGGCGCTTTTGGCTTCGCTGTAAATTTCCTTGATATCTGCCGCAATGGCCGCAGTGTCTTCGTTCAATTTTTCAATGCGTTCAATAATGCTGACCAATTGTTCGTTGTCAATGGCGCCATGATTTGGATTTTTCATCATCAAGTTTCCCCTTGTTTATTTCAAAACTTTATGATATATCAATAAACGCAAAAATCAAGGAAACAAAAATGAAAAAATTTACAAAAATCACTTCGTCCATTGGACCGAACAGCGAAAGCAAAGAAGTCTTGTCTAAAATGATTGATGCCGGCGTTAATGTATGCCGTCTGAATTTTAGCCATGACGTTGGTGATGCCCAGGGTAAAAAAATCGACTTTATCCGTGAAATTTCCGCAGAAACCGGCAAACCGGTTGCGGTTCTGGCCGATTTGCAGGGCCCGAAACACCGCATTGGTGTCTTTGAAACAGAAGATAAATTCCCCATCGTCGCCGGGCAAAAGTTTGTCTTTGACAACGACCCGACACCGGGTAATTCCAACCGTGTTCAGTTGCCGGATATGGATGTTATTCATTCGTTGAAACCGGGTGACCGCGTTTTGCTGAACGACGGTAAAATTGAAATGAAAGTGGAAAAGGTTAATTCCGACAGCATCGAAGCAACCGTTGTTCGTGGTACCGAAATCTGGTCCCGCCGCGGGTTCAATTTGCCGGATACAGAAGTTGCGACATCGGTTCTGACCGCCAAAGACCGCGCGGATTTGGAATATGTTTTGACCAAAAATCCGGACTTTGTTGCGATTTCGTTCGTCCAGAAACCCGAAGATGTTATCGAAACACGTGAATTTATCCAGGCCCGTACATCGCACCCGGTTAAAATCATCGCGAAAATCGAACGCCCCCAGGCGGTCGAAAAAATCGATGCCATCGTCGATGTTGCCGACGGTATCATGATTGCCCGTGGTGATTTGGCGGTCGAAGTGCCGTTCGAACAGGTCCCGGCCATTTCCCGTCGTATTATCCGTCTGTGCCGTGAAAAGAACAAACCGGTTATCATGGCGACACAGATGCTGGGGTCGATGGTCAGCAGTGAATTCCCGACCCGTGCGGAAATTTCCGATATCGCGACCGCCGCATATCTGCATGTTGATTCCACAATGACATCCGAAGAAACAACCATCAGCAATAACCCGGCGTTCGTGGTCGAAACCATGGCCAAGGTATTGAAGCATGCCGACGAAGATTCCATCGAAAACGGCCAGGATTGGTCCGATGCCGAAGAATTGCCGGAAAATGACTGGGCGTTGTCGGTCACATTGATGGCGGAATTGAACAAAGCCGCGGCGATTGTTGTATTCGCAACCGATACCCGCGCGGCCACATGGATTTCGTGCCGTCGTCCGGATGTGCCGGTCTATGCCGTTGCCCGCGAAGCGGTTGTTGCAAACCAGCTGTGTCTGTCGCGCGGTGTATTTTCCGTGTGCAACGAACAGATGTTCGAATCCAAAGATGCCATCGCCGCCGCCAAATGGTTCGGTCTGGAATCTGGGATTCTGGTCATTGTTGACGGTGAAAAAATTTCCCTGCGCAAATTGGGATAATTTGACAGCGTTACAGATGATATCCGCCCTTGACCATGGGGGCGGATTTTTTGTATTATTTCGGGTATGAGATTTGGCATCGTATCCTTTTTATTAATATGCCTGTGTGGGGTGGCAAATGCCGGTGGATATCGCGCGGCATTGGTTGCCGATATGGATACGGGGCGTGTGCTGTATTCTGAAAATGCGGGCGATTTGAATTACCCGGCAAGTCTTACCAAAATTATGACGTTGTATCTGACGTTTGATGCGTTGGAACATGGACGGTTACATCTGGATGATTATCTGATTGTGTCGCAATCGGCGGCAAACGCGTCGCCGGTTAAACTGGGGCTGGCCGCGGGCAGCAAAATCACCGTCGAAGACGCGATTAAGGCCGTCGCAGTGTTAAGTGCGAATGATGTCGCACGCGTGTTGGCCGAAAATTTAAAGGGTGGCAAAGAAGGGAACTTTGCATCACTGATGACGCGCGTCGCCACCGAAATCGGATTGGCCAAAACGCACTTTGAAAATTCATCCGGGTTGCCCAACGATGACCAGATGTCAACCGCCCGGGACATCGCATTATTGTCGATGGCGGTGTATAAACATTTTCCGCAATATTGGAAATATTTCGGCATCAAATCGTGGACGTATAACGGAAAAACATATACCAACGGTAACCGGTTGTTGGGAACGTATCCGGGCTGTGACGGGATGAAGACCGGATTTACCAACAAATCCAAATATTCATTGGTCGCCACGGCCAAGCGGGGAAACCGTCGTCTGATATCGGTGGTGTTGGGGGCGGAAAACAAAGATGTTCGGGCGGCTGTGTCGACAAACATGTTGAACAAGGGGTTCGCCATGTTGGACAACGGCACCGCGCCGGTAACGGTTCAATCCACAAAAACCGCGGCGCCAACGCAAAATGTGCCGGTGCGTGCATCAACTGTGACGACGCCCCCGACAACGCATACGCCGGGAAATGCGGGTGTTCAATTCGGGGCATTTGCATCGCGGGACGCGGCCCAGACCCAGATTGCGCGCGTGCGTGCGGCGTTGAATGTCACGCCGACAATTGAACCGGCGCCGAACGGAATGTTCCGGGTGCGCGTGAATAATTTATCAGACGGTGCGGCGGCCAATTTGAAAGCCAACGCATCGGCCAACGGTATCGATTGTTTTATCTTTCATTAAAGTTTTTATACCATGAATCCGAAAATTGAAAAATTAATCAAACAATTTGCCAAATTGCCCCGTGTCGGTAATCGCGCGGCCCAGCGTATCACACTGGGGCTGTTACAGGATAAATCGGGACGCGCGGCGGCATTGGCGGCGGCATTAAATGATGCGGCCGAATCCATCGCGCCATGTCCGGTGTGCGGGGTGTTGACAGACGTGGGGGCGGGGCGATGTGAATTTTGTCGCGATGCCGCGCGTGCCAACGGACAGATTGCCGTGGTGCGCGATTTGGCCGATGTTTGGACACTGGAAAAATCCGCCGTGTTCCGCGGGCGGTATCATATTTTGGGGGGGCAATTGTCCGGTGTGGCGGGCGTCACGCCCGATGATTTGAATATTGCGTCTTTGCCGGGGCGCGTGGCCGATGAAAATATTACGGAAATTATTTTCGCCCTGCCTAACACAGTCGAAGGAAAAACAACACAGCACTATGTCATGTCGGTCGTCGGCGCGCGTGACGGGGTGACATTTTCCGAACTGGCGTCGGGTGTGCCGCTGGGCGGGGATTTGGATTATTTGGATGACGGGACGTTGACATTGGCGTTCGGGGGGCGCAAGGCATTATGACATACACAATTGAATCTTTGCCGCCGGTGTCGGAAATGATGCGTGATTGCGGACTGGAACCCAAAAAGCAATTGGGACAAAATTTTTTATTTGATTTAAATCTGACGGGGCGTATCGCACGCAGTGTGCCAAATATTGCACAGATGCCTGTGGTCGAAGTGGGGCCGGGCCCGGGTGGATTAACGCGGGCATTGTTGATGGCGGGAACGCCGCGGTTAATTGTGATTGAAAAAGATAAAACAACCGCCCCCATTTTGACGCGTATCGCCGACAGTGCATCGGGCCGCATGGAAATTGTTTTTGGTGACGCGTTACAGGTTGATACCGCGCAATTTGATTTAACCGATTATGCGATATGTTCGAATTTGCCGTATAATGTCGGGACGGAATTATTCATTCATTGGCTGCACAAAATGGCGGGGCAAACCGATGGGCACGGGATTCAATCATTGACATTAATGTTTCAACGCGAAGTTGCCCAGCGTATCGTCGCGCGTCCCGGGGATAAACAATACGGGCGGCTGGGGGTGTTGACGTCATTGATTGCGGATGCGCATATTTTGTTTGATGTGCCGTCGACGGCCTTTGTCCCGCGGCCCAAGGTGGAATCGGCCATCGTCCAGGTTACGCCGAACATGGACAAGATTCAGCGTATCGGTGACATCCGGCGGATTTCGGCCATGACGGCCAAGTTATTCGGCCAGCGGCGCAAGATGATTCGCGGTATTATCCCGAATGTGGATTGGGAACAATTTGGTTTGACGGGGATGGAACGCGCCGAAGAATTATCGCCGGAAAAATTTGCTGAACTGGCCGCGCATATTTTGGTATAATACCAGCAAGATTTTATTGGCAAGAGTAGGGGGGATATAATGCCGCTGTCTGTTTTGGCGTTTTTTGGAATCGCATTTATTTTGGTGTTTGTTTTACGCTTGGCGCGGGTGGGGACGTTGTTGGCGTTTTTGTTCGCCGGGATTTTGTCCGGGCCGTATTTGATGAATTTGTTCCAGTTGACCGATACGTGGACGTTCCTGGGGGAATTGGGTATCATGTTCCTGTGGTTTAATATCGGGCTGGAATTGAATATCAAGCGATTGTGGCAGATGAAGCATACCATTTTCGGTTTCGGTGCCGCCCAGGTGATGATGGTGGCGGCGGTGCTGTTCCCGGTGTTGTTCGGGTTGACGCCGTGGACCATTATGGGATGCGTGATGGTGTCGCTGATTCTGGCGATGTCCAGTTCATCCGAAGATTTGCAGTTGTTGGCCGACCGTAATGAATTGTCGACCACAATGGGACGCCAGACGTTTTCCATATTATTGTTCCAAGATTTGCTGGCGATTCCGTTGCTGGCGATGTTGCCGGTGTTGGCGGGAAAATCATTTAATCTGGGGGCGGCGGTTATCGATGTGTTGGTCATGTCGGTGGGGCTGGTTCTGGGGGTGATGATTGTCGCGCGATTGATTCTGAACCCGGTAATGCGGATGGTTGCACGTTTGAAATCCAAAGAAGCATTCTTACTGGCCATCATGTTGAACATCATCGTGTGGGCGGTCGTGATGGATTTTGTCGGATTGCCGCCGGCGTTGGGGGCGTTTTTGGGCGGGATGCTGTTGTCGGAAACCATTTATCGCCACCAGATTCGGGCGGAAATCGGGCCGTATGCAATGATGTTTATCGCATTGTTCTTTGTGTCGTTGGGGATGGGGCTGAATATCCCGTTCTTGGTCGATAACTGGCTGATTGTGGTGTTGGGATTGATGGGGCTGGTGTTCTTGAAATTCGCGGCGATTTACATCGTGGCGCGGGTGCGGGGGGTGCTGTCCCAGGATGCGGCAATGATTGCATTGATTCTGGCCCAGGGGGGGGAATTCGGATTGCTGATTTTGCAGACGATGAAGAACAGTGGAATCGATGCCATCCCCGTTCTGCACGAAGAAATTTTGACCGCGATTATCATTCTGTCGATGGTTACAACGCCGATATTATTGGCGATATATGACAGATTGCAAAAATCTGGGAAATTATTTTCACACTGGCGCCAGAAACAGATGAATAAAAATCTGCCCCAGCAGAAGCCTGATGTGATTATCTGTGGATTTGGGCGCGTGGGACAAATCGTCGCCCAGATGTTGGAAGCGGAAAAAATCAGCTATGTTGCGCTGGATTTGAATGTGGATGCGGTGATGATTGGACGCGACCGCGGATACAATGTTTATTATGGCGACACCAGCAGTGAAACCGTTCTGCGGGATTTCGGGTTGGTGCCGCGAAAAACGCGCGCGGTGGTGGTGGCACTGGATAATTCAACGACGGCCCATAACACGGTGCGATGTGTGCATGCCATTGCCCCGCGGGTCAAGATTTTTGCCCGTGCGCGTAATCTGGCGGAAAGCAAAGAATTAATGGCCCAGGGTGTCACCGAAGCACAACCGGAAACCATTGAATCGTCGTTGCGTTTGGCATACGGGGTGCTGGAAAACGTCGGTGTGTCAGAACACAAAATTGATGCGTTGCTGGATGCGATGCGGGCAAATAATTACGCCCGGATTGCACCGTCGGACGATAAAAAATAATATCGCCCGGCGCCGCCGGCTCCCCAGGAATTGTTCCCCATGGTTTTATAACGCCATGGGGGACATTTTATTTGCTTTTGCGGGGGCGAATTGCTATATTGCGCAAAACGGGGAAAGCATATGAAAAAGATATTCACATATTTGGCAATTATTTTGGGCGTTATCGTTCTGGACCAACTGTCCAAGGGGTATTTATTATACCTGTTGACGGGGGGCGTGCCGGTGTTTGGCGGGGCATGGGATTTGGTGCCGGTGCCGTATCTGATGGACCAGGTGACGAATTTCTTTAACGTGGTGTTTACATGGAATCCGGGCGCGTCGTTTTCACTGTTTCGCGGCCTGGGCGAAGCGGCACCAATCGTCATCGTTATCTTTACCGGGGCGATTGTCGGATTTATCGGGCATTATTTGTTTTGCCGCGCATGCCCGTATGAACGGGTGCCGTTGGCGCTGATTATGGGCGGGGCGATTGGCAATCTGATTGACCGTGTGCGTTTTGGGGCGGTGATTGATTTCTTGGATTTTCATATCGGTGGAATTCACTGGCCGGCGTTTAATGTGGCCGACACTTGTATTGCGGTTGGCGTCGGATTATATATACTGAACTGGTATCTGAACAGACGGCGGTGTATGGCGGCCTGTCAAACAAAGGGTGATAAATAATTATGGTAAAGTTCTTGGATAAAAATTCTGGTTTCAACCAATGGAACGCAAATAACAGCGCGGCGGTGAAAAAGCCGCGCTTTTCCGGTGTTCTGTGGTGGATTATTTTGTTTTTGATTTCGTGGTGGTTGGTGTCCGTCTGGTTCGGCCCGAAAAAGCATACTGATGTTGTCGCCACCCCGGCACCGGCCGTTGATATGTCGGCGGTTCCCAGTTTTAATGAATCCACCGATGTGATTGACGCCCGGGTCCAGGGACTGCGCATCAATCGGATTCAGTTAAAGGATTTTGCCAAATCCAAGAAATCTGAAACAGACGGGCCGGTCACGTTGTTGAACGGTGATGCGGATTTCGCAGAAATCGGATTGTTGGCGACCGGCACCACGGCGCCGGCGGCCAATACCGCATGGCGTGTGGATGGGACGAGTGGTATCATGACATGGCGTAACGCCGATGGCGTTTCATATCGGCGTACGGTGTCCGGCGATAATTATATCATTACCGTTACAGATGAAATTACAAACAACAGCGGGCGCGACATCAGCATTGCCCCGTATGCACGCATTGTGCGCGATAATGCGGATAAATCGTCGGCCGGTGTGTTCACCGGCGCCATGGCGTACATTAATTCCGATATCGAACGCGAAGATTGGCGCGATTTGGACCGCCGGGCGTATGCGTATACGACAACAAACGGATTTGTCGGATTTGCGGACCAATACTGGGAAACCTTTGTCGCCATTGATTCACCCGATCAAACCATCCGGATGAAAAAATTGGATGACAATTACGACGTTGCCCGGTTCCAGGTGGATGCCGCCGCCGGCCCGCGCCAGGTGGCCAACGGTCAAACCGAAACGATAACCACGCATTTGTATGCCGGTCCGCGCGAACAGCGTATCTTGTCCGCGGCCGCAACAGTTATTCCGGGTGTGGATAAAACAATGGATTACGGTTGGTTTTGGTTCTTGGCACGGCCAATGCTGTGGGCGTTAAACGGGCTGTATGGGATTGTGATGAATTATGGCGTGGCGATTATTTTGCTGACGCTGGCGTTGCGCGGGATTTTGTGGCCGTTGACACGCAAATCGTATACGTCGATGATGGCCATGCAAAAAATGCAGCCGGAAATGGCCCGTATTCAAAAGCTGTACGCCAATGATAAACCGCGCATGCAGATGGAAATGATGCGTCTGTATCAAACGCACAAGACGTCGCCGATGTCGGGATGTCTGCCGATGCTGATTCAGATTCCGATTTTCTTTGCATTGTACAAAGCGTTATTGATTTCGGTCCAGATGCGCAGTGCGCAATTCCTGTGGATTTCGGATTTGGCGGTGATGGACCCGTACTTTATTCTGCCGGTGCTGATGGGGGCGACAATGTGGTGGCAACAGCGTTTGCAATCCGGCGGTGCCACCACCGGAAATGATGTCGCCGCCCAGACACAGCGCATGATGAAATGGATGCCGGTATTGTTCACCGTGATGTTTGCATGGATGCCGGCGGGACTGGTGTTGTATTGGACGGTGTCGAATTTGTTTGGTATCGGCCAGATGTACATCATTAAACGGTCCACCCGGAAATAAAAATCCCCCCGAACGGGGGATTTTTTATATCCGGTGTTACAATGTGCGGCGCATCAGATATTTATACAATGCCAGTGGTGTTTGAACCCATGGGGCACGAATCCCCGCGGCGCGTTTGGCCATATCAACGCATGTGCGGGCATCGGTGCCACAGAAATCTGATGCCAGATTGCCCGGCAGATAGATAAACGCCCAGCCATGCCGTCCCAAGATTTGAATGTCACGTGGGCTGATGGTCAATGTGTTGACCATGCCCCGGCGTGTGAATTGATACAATACCAATTTATCCCCATGGGGGACGATAACGGCACTGTGGCGGAAATGTCGACAAACGATGCGTGGCCATATCCGGGATGTGGTTTGGGCAAATGCAATGATAATCATGACTTGGTTTTCCCCCGGTATGTTATTCAATCCAACCACGTGCGGTCGCCGCAGCATTTAAAACCGACATGGCGGTGCGCCATAATTCAGCCTTTTTATTTTCTGCCCAGATGTGCTGGTGCGGGGCGCGGCGCCGGTCGCCAAATTCTTTCATGACGGCCAGTTGCGCGTCGGATAACCGACCCGCCAAATACAGTTTCGTTACCAATGTTTCCACGTCCAGCAATTCGCATACGCGACGCTGGGACGACATGTGGCCCCGGACAAACCCATTGCGTACGCTGCGCGCGTACAAAAACCAAAACCACAGTTGTTCCGCACTTTGAAACTTTTCGGCCGGGATGGATGTCTGCATGGTTTGTTGTGTCATTTTTCACTCTCCTTGTTGATAAAATATTGCGGACTTTTTATATATAAAATATGAATTGTTTCCTGTAAAATGTTACAACCAACGGTTGAAGTGCAAATCGGAAATCTGATTCGCTGGGCGGTTTTATTTTTGGCTGTTCGAATCGCATTGCGATGCCGCCCGGTTCACCATGTGATTGACGCAGAATTTGGGGCGTATCAGTGCGCCCCAAAAAATTGCGGTTTTAAAAAGTGATAAAAATAAACCCGCATGATGCGGGCTTATAATATCGGCGGGAAACAATCGCCACCGGTTTCCGGGCAACAGTTAAATCCCTGGTCGCCCATGTCGGTATAGATTTCCCCGGTACAGCAACCGTTGGCATCCGGGTTGGTCCCATCTTCACATGTAAGGGTGGGCGCCGGCGGTGTTTCAACCGGTAATTGCTGGAACGGATTTTGTATAGTGCCATTGTCGTTATATTTCAAGCCCAAGATTTCCTGGTTATATGTGGTATCACCAGATATCCCCGTCAGATTTGTGGAACTGGATGTTACATTCTGGCCAAATGTCTGTTGCTGGTTCTGGAACAGGGCATCTTGTCTGGCATTATTAATGGCCTGGTAATTCTTGGATTGGCAATACGCAACCACGGTGCTGTATGAATACCCGGAATCTTGGGTGATTTGTGCCGCCAGCGAACTGTCTACTTCCCAAACCTTGTTCGCATTTTGTTTGCAATATTGATCCATGTTAAATGAACGTGCCTGGCCAACCCATGAACCGTCATTGGGATTATATGTGATATTAGGCGATGGGGTCGCACGCGCAGAGTTACCCGTCGGGGATTTTTGCATTAAATGTTGTAACGAACATTTCTTGGAATCATCCATGCAGACCACCGCCAAATCCTGGGGCGAATAAACCGTAATGCGTGTCCCGGCCGCAATGGTAAATGGCGGTGTGGTGTTGTCCATCATGTCGACCATTAATTTCTGGGCCACCTGGTTCCAGGCCGTGATGATTTCATTTTTCGCCAATTCGGATGAACGGACCGTGCCGGATTGCACAACCGTATTGTTATCCAAATCAATTTGGTTCACAAATTTATCCGCAATGGGCGCAATCATGTTGACCGCCGCCGGTACAATCGCCGTCAGCATGGGCATCACAAATTGTTCCAGATAATCCGTACTGCCCCGGCCGGGAACGCCAATACGCCCCTGGGCATCACCGGAAAACGGATCGGTCGCGCCGCCGAAATTAAATTCAACGCCGTTGGGCAAAACAAACTGGTACCATTTGATTTCCATGCGACCAATGGTCTTGTATGGGCCGGGCACTTCGCCGGTGACATACCCCAACATCAATGTCCCGGTCGGGATAATAACCGTACGGCCGTTGTCCGAATACACATTGCGGTCAACCGTTGCGCGCACAGGCAAGAATTGTTGGCCATTAATCAATGTGGCGTCGGCGCGCACATCAGATACGATGGTGGCCGGAATCGGTTTATATTGGCGCAGGATGAACGACCGGTCATACGGCTGGGTTGATGGAATAACATTTGTGTCGGATGTCGTATATAAAATATCCGATGCCGGGGCCGGGTTCAAATTAACGCGGGCCGCGCCCATGCCACCGCCCATGGATTGGGTCAATTCAGCACTGGTCAGTTGGCGCGCCCGATTAACATTTCGGGTGTCCGCCGGGTTCGACAATTGCGGTACCGAACCATTGGATATTGTTGTGTATCCGATATGTTCGGCGTCTGTTCCGATTTTCTGGGCCGGATTGTTGATGGCCGTGATAATACCGTTGTCGGGATTATATTTGCCGGTGGCGTTTTTGCATTCGCGGTCCGAAAATGGATAGAAATAATACGCACCGCGGTCCGGTTTTATCCACCCAATCTGTTGACCCGATGTGTTATATCCCGGGAATGAAAAATCCGAACAGCCATCCGTCGGGATGGGGGCGTTGTCTGAAACCGGGGTGGCGATGGCCGGCGCACTGGTCACCGTCGGTGTCGGTTCCGATTTGGAATCAATCATCGGCACAGGGGGCGCGATGGTTGCGATGTCACGTTGGATTTCCTGTTTCGGTTCGGAACGTTTGGGTTCGGGTTCCGGCATGACCACAGGCGTCGGTTCCGGGGTCGGTTCAATGATCGCCGGTTCCGGTTTTGTCGCCGGTTGAATCACCGGGGTGGGCGACACCGCCCCCAGCGCCATCGGGATTTTTTCCGCGCGCGTCATGCCGTCGGGGGCGTCCACGCCACGCCAATCCACAAACAGCGATACCCCCGTTGTATCCATCGGGACCGTCGGTTCATAGGTCAGGTTGATTGTACATGAAATCTTGTCATTGATTTCACCCATGTTGGTGCATGTCGTTTTGGGGGTGGATAATCCCGCCACTTCGCGGGACAGACGTACCGCCACAATTTTTACCGCACCGGTGGTGGATATGGTGATTTTTTGCGTCTTTTTCGTGCCGACGGTGGTGGTGGCCCAATCCACGCTGTCGGGGTCAATCGTCAATGTCAAATTTTCATCGTCGGGCAATGTTACGGCGTCGGATTTATCCGCGCGCCCCCGCAGCAACAGTGTCAACAAAATCAACACAACGATAAACGCCGCCACCAACAGTAACCACTGGATATGCTTTGGCGTTGTCTGACGCAGGTCGGAAAATTGTTTGGCTATCTTATTCATCTGTTACCCGTTACCCGCCGCATGTGTATGCGGTCCCCCCAACTGATTACTGAATGCGCACAACGTGGCAACTGGTGCCGCTGAATTTCAACATCTGGTCACACAGACGCTGGGCGGTGTCAATGTCGGACATCGGCCCGATGCGCAAACGGTACAGGCGCGCCGTTGATGAATCCGCCCCCAGGTCGCCGACACCCTGTTCATCGACCGCAAAGAACACGCTGTCTTTGTACGGTGTCAACAGACCCTGGCCGTCTTCGCCGCTGAATTTCGCCAGCAAGCCCGTCCAGTAATCATTCAAAGCCTTGACCGATGTGTCGGATTTCAATTCCACCGCAACGCCGGTTTGGTTGCTGGTGATTAACGGAATGTTTGTTTGCGGCAAATATGCCCCCGCCGTGTTGCGTTCGGTCGGCAACATGGTCACACCACCCGATGTCGGTGCCGGTGCATTATAACCCGTGGGTGCATAATATCCGCCGTATACGCCGGCGTTCATCTGCTGGGGCGCGGCGCCATTATACGAAAACATTGGTGTCGTGGTGTAATTGTTGACAGACCCACTCATCGCGGCCAGGTCTG
This sequence comes from Alphaproteobacteria bacterium, assembly GCA_029059055.1. GTDB lineage: Bacteria > Pseudomonadota > Alphaproteobacteria > Rs-D84 > Rs-D84 > Enterousia. The sequence continues at coordinate 40,087 of JAIDWS010000035.1, read as the reverse complement.
CGTTATACGCAATATTGTTCAGCGATTGACCCGACAACATGGATTGGGCAACGTTCGCTTCGGCCAATGCCATAACAGACGCCGTATCCGCAATCAAGAACGGTTTTTCACGCTTTTTAATACAAACGATGCGTTGGCCACTGCGCAGAACCATGTCGCCAACCGCTTCGACAATTAACAGACGACCGTCTTCGCCATCGGTGCGGAATCCGACCGGGGATTCGCCACCTTCGACCAACAGGGATACAACCGGACGCTGGGTCATGGCGATGACTTTGTCCCCGAAATCAATGTATGTAAAGATGCGGTCGCGCCAGACGCGTTCGGGCGCAATGACGTAATCATCCGGGTTCGGTACGAAAATATCCAAATCGAAACGAAATTCCGACGGGTCGATTTTCATCGATTTAATCCAACCGTAATCTTCGCCGTCAACACCAACAGTGGATGCGGTCGATGACGCCTTTTTCTTGAATATAGAATTCATGCCGCCCGATGTGGTGCCGGTGGCCGATGCCATCGGCAGACTGGCGTTGCCGTCCAGAACGACGTCCACCTGGGAATGGGTGATTTCACTGGAATTCGACGGTTCGCTGCGCAGATAAAAAGTATAAACATTGCCCGATTTGCCAATCACAATCAGGTTCGTATCCGACCCCAGATTGTCCGGCATGGGGCTGATGAACATGGTGCGTTCACCCTGGGTCGCCTGGATATCAAACAGACCGGCGTTACCAATCTGGGCGTCGGCAATCTGTTCGCCGTTGGGCAACGTGACCATTGTCACCATACCATTGCGCAATTTAATCGGCAAAACATTGCCCGCGGACCAAGACAACTGGGCATATCCGGGCTTAATACTGCCGGCGGCCATGTTGGCGTTGGGATTGTCCCATGCCGATTGAATCCCGTATTCGGTCGCCGCCCCGGCCGGTGCCGCACAGCACAACGCCCCCAGGCAAATTACGGATACGTTTAACTTCAATGCTTTTGAAAAAGTCATTATGGTCCCTTTCCTTAGTATATCGTCCGACGCGCCGGTTTATTTAAAGTCCAACGGGTCACCGTTTCCGGATTCAACCGTATATTCGGCCACACGAATCCCCAACGGGTTATTCAGGCGGTCCCCCCACTTAATCGTCGGGTTTTCGTCAGATTCCAATCTGATTACAATTGTATAATCTTTTTTATCGGTCTGTCCATTATTATTTGTGCAAAAATACGTAAAACTGACCGCATATGTGTTTTCTGAACGCGGGGCAATGGCGTTGGGGGCAAATTCCACCGGGCAATAGAATTCTGTGTCCGGCACATCGTTCATGTACGCGGTCCATAAATCCGTCTGGGTCATGGTGGCATACACATCCGGTGTTGACCACATGTTCACGATGCCGTCGTCGGTATTTGACCATTTGCGGCGCATTACGCCGACGTTCGGGATGATTTCATTGCGGGCCTTGATATATTCCTTGATAAAGCTGCGCTTGTAAATATCAACGTTTTCGTCGCTGGGCGGCATCGGATACAGCCGGATTTCCAAATCGGCGCGCGGCTGGGTCGTTAAAAAGAATATCTGGGGCCGGTTCAGCGGGAACATCTTGGCCAGTGTGACCACCAATACGACCACCACCACCAACGCGGCGGCAAAGACGAATGTCATCAGTCTGGACAGTAAAATCGGCGGCTCTATGCGGTCTGCCACGGCCTGTTCTCCCTTCTATTAATGGAATTGTAGACAAAAAATAAGCATATGCGCAAGCGAAAAGTGTGTCAATTACATGTTTTTATTGGTCAAAAGCATGGGGGAAATGAAAAATTGCTTGCGCTGGACCGATTAAAGTCTTATAATACTTTCCGCTTGATTTCTGGAATGTTTGTGCTATTGTAGCGCAGACTACTGGCGTAAAGCGGTATGGGGGACAGATGAAATACAGGCGTTTGGGGCCGTGTGTTGATTTGTCGCTGATACAAAACAGGGGCATAGTTCAACGGTAGAATATCGGTCTCCAAAACCGCGGATGAGGGTTCGATTCCTTCTGCCCCTGCCAAATTCCTGAAACATGGCGAAGGCATGTTTTGAACATTTGGATGTCATGTGGTCGCAAAAACGCCAGGAATACTGATAAAAAACCGGATTTTTATTTATGAAGAAATTACTAGAATATATCAAATCGGTTCGTAGCGAATGGTTCAAGATTGTTTGGCCGTCGCGTGATACTGTTATTCGTACAACTATCATGATTCTGGTGTTTTCTGGTTTGGCGGCGCTGTTCTTCTTTGTTGTCGACAGCGTGCTGAACGCGATTGTTGGTTGGATTTTCTAAACGGGCAAAGGAAGTGCATATGGAAGGCAAAATGCAGTGGTTTGTCGTAAATGTTCACACAGGGTGCGAAGACAAGGTCGCACGTGGTTTGCGTGAACAGATTGACAAGCGTCGTTTGAACGCGTTGTTTGGGGAAATTTTGGTCCCGACACGCGAAGTTACAGAAGTAAAGGCCGGCAAGCGCGTTAAATCTGAAAAAAAGTTTTTCCCGGGCTATATCGTCGTGCAGATGGTGTTGACCAACGAAACATTTTCATTGGTGAAATTAATGCCCCAGGTGGTTATGTTCCTGGGCCAGAAGAATAAACCCATCGCCGTCAGCGAAGAAGAAGCCCGTCGCCTGCAAAAGCAGGTCGAAGAAGGGGCGGTCGTTATGGACGATGTCGAATACGAAGTCGGCCAAGAAGTTCATGTTATCGACGGACCGTTTGCGAACTTTAACGGTATCGCATCCGAAGTGGATAATTTAAAGCAGAAAATGACCGTGACCATTTTGGTCTTTGGACGTGAAACCAGTGTGGAATTGGACTTTACCCAGGTGGAACGTGTATAATGAAAGAGTTTGTATGGGTGGCGCCGACCAAAGAAAAGCTGAAAAATATGGTGACGGTGGCGTTGCTGGTATCCGGCTTTAAAACCAAAAATCCGGATTGGGCCCGAAAAGCGATTGCAGATTATTATGCCCGGTTAAAGGCAAAAAGTCGCTGAGTAGAACAGAGTTTTTTATGCGGTTTTTGTAAAAATCGCAAAACCGTGGTGGATGCGCCACATCGTACCACGGCACAACCAGATGCATGTGCATCAAAAATTAAATGGAGTGAAAAATGGCAAAGAAAGAAGTAAAGGGAGTGGTCAAACTGGTCGTTCCCGCAAAACAAGCGAATCCTGCGCCACCGATTGGGCCGGCGTTGGGTGCGGCCGGCGTGAATATCGCCGAATTCTGCAAACAGTTTAACGACAAAACCGCGGACAAGGAACCGGGTATGCCGATTCCGTGCATTATCACGGTTTATACAGACCGCAGCTTTGAATTCATTATGAAGCTGCCGCCGGTGTCGTATTACATCAAAAAGGCGTTGAAGCTGAAAATCGGGTCCCACAAACCGGGCCGTGATTTCGTCGGGACCATTTCCCAGGACCAAATCAAACAGATTGCCGAAGCGAAAATGCCGGACTTAAATTGCTCTACCATTGAATCTGCGATGAATATCGTCGCCGGTCAGTGCCGTTCCATGGGCGTAAAGGTGGGGGAATAAGATATGAAAGTTACAAAAAGACAAAAAACTTGGGCGAACCTGGACACAGACAAAGTTTATTCCATTGCCGATGCAATCGAAGCACTGCGTCCGTATTGTTCCAAGAAATTCGATGAAAGCCTGGAAATCGCCGTTCGTTTGGGCGTCGATGTGGCCAAGGCAGACCAGAACATTCGTGGTATGTTGTCTTTGCCGCATGGTACGGGTAAAACCGTCCGCGTTGCGGTGTTCACAGCCAATGCCCAGGACGAAGCCAAAAAGGCCGGCGCCGATGTCGTTGGTGGCGAAGATTTGATTGAAAAAGTCGCAGCCGGTGAAATCAATTTCGACCGTGTTATCGCCACACCGGATATGATGCCGAAAATGTCCAAGGTTGCACGTATCTTGGGGCCCAAGGGGCTGATGCCGAACCCGAAACTGGGGACGGTTACCAACAACGTCGCCGAAGCGGTTGCAACAGCCAAAGCCGGTCAGATTGAATACCGTGCGGAAAAGAAAGGTATCGTTCACGCCGGTATCGGTAAAATGTCCTTTGCCACACAGCAGTTGGTTGAAAACGCGAATGCGTTGATTGAACAGCTGAAAAAGGTAAAGCCGGCCACCAGCAAGGGTCAATACATCTTGGGTTGCGCAATTGCGACCACCCAGGGCCCGGGTCTGAAAGTCGAAGCGAAATAATACCGCATGTCCGGCGTTCGCGCCGGACGGCAAAACAGATTTCTGTCCAAGACTGATGGTGCGATTAAACGCTTAAACCAAACGCCATCATAGACAAAGAAAAAATTCTTTGGGGCAGGAAAAAGCCCCGCCCGGGCAACCGGACGGGAAACAGCCCCACCCCGGGGAAACCCGGGATGGAAAGTTAAACAAAAGAAGCTTGAAGGAAAATGACAAAATGAGACGCGAAGAAAAATCAGATTTGATTTCAGCGTTACAGTCGTCCCTGAAAGAAGCGAACGGTGTTTTCGTTGTTGAAAACCACGGTTTGACGGTTAAGGAAATGGAAAGCCTGCGTAATGAATTGCGCGGTTTGGTTTCCGTGTTCAAAGTCGTGAAAAACCGTTTGATGAAGTTGGCGTTGAAAGACACCGACTTTGCGCCCGTTTCTGATTTGATGAAACGGCCCACCGCTGTTGCAGTGGCGACAGACGCGCTGGCCGTGACCAAGGTTTTGGCCAAATTTGCCGAAGCCCATCCGAATCTGACCATCGTTGGTGGTAAAATGGACGCGGAACTTCTGGATACAGACGGCGTTATGCAATTATCCAAGCTTCCGTCCCTGTTGGAAATCCGTGGTACGATTGCACGTATCTTGGTCGAACCGGCGTCACGCCTGGCCCGTGTTTCCGCAGAGTATGGAAAAAAAGAACAATAATAATACAGAATGGAAACATTCTGCAAAACACCCGAATAGGAGTATAAAATGGCAGACATTCAGAAATTGGTTGAAGAATTGTCCAAATTGTCCGTTTTGGAAGCTGTTGAACTGTCCAAAGCGTTGGAAGAAACATGGGGCGTCAGCGCCGCCGCAGCTGTTGCAGTTGCTGCTGGTCCGGCCGCGGCCGCCGCAGAAGAAAAGACAGAATTTGATGTCGTTCTGGCCGAAGCCGGTGCGAACAAATTGGCTGTCATCAAGGCTGTAAAAGACATCACAGGTTTGGGCTTGGGCGAAGCGAAAGCTTTGGTCGAATCCGCGCCGAAGGCTGTCAAAGAAGGTGCCAGCAAGGACGAAGCTGAAAAGCTGAAAGCGACCTTGGAAGCCGCTGGCGCGAAAGTGGAATTGAAATAATTCCGCCGGGACCGCGGGGGCGGTCCCACCAATCTGTAAAATCGCAAATTTGCGATTTCGCCGCCCGCTTGGGATGCTGTATATCCCAGGCGGGCATCCAGGCGTAAAAAGGGACAGCGAATAATTCGCAAACTTTTTCGTTTGCAAAACACAAAAAAGAAAGGATTCAAACAATGGCAGTTATCCAGAAACTTAGAAAATCTTTTGGTAAAAGTTTTTTGCAAACTCCGCTTCCTGATTTAGTTGAAATTCAATATAATTCTTACAAAGATTTTTTGCAGGCAGATGTAGACCCACAGAACCGTAAAAATATTGGGCTGCAAAACGTATTCTCGTCCATGTTCCCGATCAAGGATTATGCCGGCGTTGCCGACCTGGAATTCGTTGAATACACATTGGACAAGCCTGTCTACAACGTAAAAGAATGCATGCTGCGTAATATGACATATTCCAGCAAGCTGAAATTGAAGCTGAGATTGATTTTATGGGATGTCGCAGAAGATGGTAAGAAGTCTTTGCGCGATATCAAGGAACAAGAAATATTTATGGGCGAAGTGCCGCTGATGACTGAACGCGGCAGCTTTATCGCATCGGGTGTCGAACGTGTTATCGTTTCCCAGATGCACCGCGCCCAGGGTGTTGTGTTCGGTACGACCAAAGAATCCAAGGTCGCCGGTAACCCGGTTACGTATACAGCGCGTATCATCCCCGAACATGGCAGCTGGATTGATTTCGAAGAAGCCAAGGGCGTTATCTATGTCCGCATCGACCGTCGCCGTAAAATCCCGGCAACGGTGTTGTTGCGTTGCCTGCCGGCGGCCGAAGATGAAAAGAAATGGTTGGCCGACCCGCGCAAGACATCCATCCGCGGGATGAGTGAAACAGAAATCTTGGCCGCGTTTTACAAGCGTATCCCGTTGGCCTTTGACGGCAAACTGTGGGTTGGTGAAACCGCTGTGTTCGAAGGGCTGGATAAATATCGTTTGAATTACGATATCATTAACCCCAAGGACAAGAAAGTTTTGGCGTCCAAGGGTGACCGTTTGAACGCGAAACGTTTGGCCAAAATCATGGCCGCGTCCAAAGAATTCGGTATGGCGACAGATGCCCTGATTGGGGAATATCTGTTTGATCCGATTATGGTGGGGGACGAAGTTTTGTACCCGGCCGGTACCGAAATCACAGAAGAAGTTTTGGCCGATTTGGAAAAGCGGGATATTAAAAACATTTCCCTGATTTCCATTGACAATGCCACCATCAGCGCGCATATCCGCAATACTTTGATGGCCGACAAGACCACCAACCGCGAAGAAGCGTTGATTGAAATTTATAACATCATCCGTCCGGGTGAACGTCCGACACTGGAAGCAGCCATTAACCTGTTCCTGCGCCAGGGATTCGAAGCCGCGTATTATGATTTGTCTGCGGTTGGTCGCTTTAAGATGAACAAGCGTTTGAAAATCGAATCCGGCAAGAAGCCCGAAGATGAACGCTTGCTGACCAAGGCGGATTTCTTGGCTGTGTTGAAAACACTGACCAATATCATTGACCGCAAAGACGTCGTTGATGATATCGACAATCTGTCGAACCGTCGCGTGCGTACGGTTGGCGAATTGCTGGAACAGAATTTCCGCACCGGGATGGTTCGTATTGAACGTCTGGTCCGTGAAGCGTTGTCCAGCCCGAACATTGCCAATATGCAGCCCCAGGATGTCATTAACGTTAAACCGTTGATGTCGTTGGTGTCTGAATTCTTGGGGACATCCCAATTGTCCCAGTTTATGGATGCGTATAATCCGTTGGCAGAATTGGAACACAAACGTCGTATTTCGGCGTTGGGGCCGGGTGGGTTGAACCGCGACCGTGCCGGTATCGACGTCCGCGACGTACATCCGACACACTATGGCCGTTTGTGCCCGATTCACACCCCCGAAGGGGCCAACATTGGGCTGATTAACCATTTGGCCGCGTATGCGCGCGTGAATCCGTATGGGTTTATCGAAACACCGTACTATGTGGTCGAAAACAGCAAAATTACAGATAAAATCGTTTATCTGACGGCGGACGAAGAACTGGGCCATAAAATTGCCCAGGGTAACACCCCGACAACCGCGGCGGGCGTCTTGTCCGAAGATGTCGTGACCGCACGTGTCGACGGCGAATTTACCATGGTGCCGAAAGAAGAAATCGATTTAATCGACGTTGAACCGCGCCAGGTTATGTCCATCGCAACCGGTTTGATTCCGTTCGTTGAATCCGACGACGCGAACCGTGCCTTGATGGGATCGAACATGCAGCGCCAGGCTGTGCCGTTGCTGCGCGTCGAAGCCCCGTTGGTCGGTACAGGTATTGAACGCGAAGTGGCCCGCGATTCCCGCACCGGAAAGGTTGCCAAGCACAGCGGTGTCGTCGAATCCGTTGATGCGAACCGTATCGTGGTTAAATGTATGAACAGCCGCAACGTCGTGACCGGGGTTGATATTTACAACCTGGAAAAATTCGAACGTTCCAACAGTGAAACATTGATTCATCAAAAACCGCTGGTAAAAGTTGGCGACCGTATTTCTGCGGGCGACATCATTGCCGACGGGTCGTCGATGAATTACGGTGAATTGGCGTTGGGACGCAACGTTTTGGTCGCGTTTATGCCGTGGCGTGGATATAACTATGAAGATTCGATTGTTATTTCCGAACGTATTTCCCGCGATGACGTGTACACATCGGTTAAAATCGTTGAAAAAGAATTCAAGGTCCGCGATACACAGTTGGGCCCGGAAAGCTTGACCCGCGATATCCCGAACGTCAGTGAAGAAGCACTGAAAAATCTGGACGAATCCGGTATCATTTATGTCGGGGCGCGCGTGAAACAGGGCGACATCTTGGTCGGTCGTGTTTCGCCGAAATCCGAAACATTGCTGACCCCAGAAGAAGCCTTGTTGCGTAACATCTTTGGGGAAAAGGCGTTGAATGTGAAAGATACATCGCTGCGCGTGGGACCCAACGAAGAAGGGACAGTTATCGGCGTGAACGTCTTGACCCGTCATGGTGTCAAAAAAGACGAACGCACCCAGATGATTGAACTGCAAAAAATCGAAAAGATTAACAAAGATCGCGAAGAAGAAATCGCCATTATCGAAAAGGGCTTTGCCGACCAAATCTTCCAGATTGCCGAAGGGGCCGTCATTGACGCCGGAACCGGCAGTTTGAAACCGTTCGTCGGTAAAAAATTGACCGAAGAAGTTTTCGAAGGTATCCGCCCCGCCGATATGAAAAAGATTGTCGTGCGCAACAAAGAAGCGCAGACGCGTATCGATGAATTGCGTGAACAGCATATTATCAAGCTGAAACAGCTGAACGAAAAGGCTGATGCAGAAGTCGCAAAAGCAACCGAAAGCAATTCGCTGAATGCCGGTGTCTTGAAAGAAGTCAAGGTTTACATCGCGCATAAAATGAAATTGCAGCCCGGGGATAAAATGGCCGGACGTCACGGTAACAAGGGTATCGTGTCCAAGGTTGTGCCGATTGAAGATATGCCGCACTTGGCCGATGGGACACCGGTTGATTTGGTGTTGAACCCGTTGGGTGTGCCGTCGCGTATGAACATTGGTCAGATTCTGGAAACCCACCTGGGGATGGCGGCGCGTGCGCTGGGCCAGCAGATTGGCGATGTTCTGGAAGAAGTTAAACAAAAACGTGCCGTGACAGATGACCTGCGCAGTGTCATGGGCAAGGTTTACGGCAAGGATGTTTCCGAAAAATTGGATAAAATGACCGATACGGACGTCCGCGCGGAAGCCGCGTTGTTGAAAAACGGTGTGCCGATGGCAACCCCGACATTCGACGGTGCGACACCCGAAGATATTCGCCGCATGTTAAAGCTGGCGAAATTGCCGGAAACCGGTCAGTTCACACTGTATGACGGGATGACGGGTGAACCGTTCGCACGTCCGGTTACCGTCGGTGTGATGTACATGCTGAAACTGCATCACTTTGTTGATGAAAAGATTCACGCACGTTCGATTGGTAATTATTCCCTGGTTACACAACAGCCGTTGTCCGGTAAAGCCCACATGGGTGGTCAGCGACTGGGGGAAATGGAAGTCTGGGCGCTGGAAGCGCATGGGGCCGCACATTTGCTGCGCGAAATGTTGACCGTCAAATCGGACGACATCGCCGGCCGAAACAAGATGTACGAATCCATCATTTCCGGCAGCAACGACATCCAAACCGGCACACCAGAAGCCTTTAACGTATTCGTACGTGAATTGCGCGGTCTGGGGCTGGCCATGACACCGAAGAAAATTGATTAGTGGCGGGGGCATCCATGACCGGCGGTCGCGCCGTCGGTCATACTTGCCACTAGCACTCTTAGCGACGATAAGGAGCAAAAATACATGACCAATATGTTGCAAAAGATATTTGGACAAATTGAAACCAAAGAACAGTTCGACGCACTGCGGATTACAATCGCATCACCCGAAGAAATCCTGTCTTGGTCCCATGGCGAAGTTAAAAAGCCGGAAACAATTAACTATCATTCCCTGAAACCGGAAGCCGACGGGTTGTTCTGTCAGCAGATTTTCGGACCTGTGAAGGATTATGAATGCGCATGTGGTAAGTACAAGCGCATCAAATTCCGTGGCGTGGTCTGTGAACGTTGCGGGGTTGAAATCGGGTCTTCGTCCGTGCGCCGTGAACGTATGGGCCACATCAAATTGGCGATGCCGGTGTCCCACACATGGTTCATGCGCGAAGGTAAAATCGCGACATTGTTGAACAATCTGCCCCAGAAAAAACTGGAACAGGTGATTTATTACGATGCGTATATCGTGACGGAACCGGGCCTGACCAGCTTGAAAATGTATGACGTTATCAGCGAAGACGAATACCAGGCCGCCGTCGAAGAATTCGGCGCGGATGCGTTCCATGTCGGCATCGGTGCCGAAGGTGTGCGCAGCATTATTGCCAACCTGGATATGGGTGACGAACGTCGCCGTCTGCGCGCGGAATTGGCCGAAACAAAATCCGAAGCCAAACGCAAGGCTTTGATTAAGCAATTGAAACTGGTCGAAGCGTTCTTGGAATCCAAGACCGACCCGGCCTGGATGTTGCCGGACATTCTGCCGGTTATCCCGCCGGATATGCGTCCCTTGGTGACATTGGATGCGGGGCACGTCGCGGCATCGGATTTGAACGATTTGTATCGTCGCGTTATCATCCGTAACAACCGTTTGAAAAGATTTATTGATATGCATGCGCCGGAAATCATTGTCCGCAATGAAAAGCGCATGTTACAGGAAGCCGTCGATTCATTGTTCGACAATGGTCACAAGGCACGCCCGATGGTGTCCCAGAACCGCCGCCCGCTGAAATCTTTGTCGGATTCGCTGCGTGGGAAATCCGGACGTTTCCGTATGAACATGTTGGGTAAACGTGTGGATTATTCCGGACGTTCTGTAATTGTGTCGGGACCCACCCTGAAATTGCATCAGGTCGGTTTGCCGAAAACAATGGCGTTGGAATTGTTCAAACCGTTCGTGTTTGCGCGTCTGTTGGCGGGTGATTATGCCAACACGTTAAAGACCGCACGCAAAATGGTCGAAAACGGCGAAGAAATCGTTTGGGAAATCCTGGAAAAAGTGATTTATCAGCATCCGGTTCTGTTGAACCGTGCGCCGACATTGCACCGTTTGTCATTGTTGGCGTTTGAACCGGTCTTAATCGAAGGCAAGGCCATCCGTCTGCACCCGTTGGTGTGTAAAGGATTTAATGCGGACTTTGACGGTGACCAGATGTCCGTGCACGTGCCGATTTCGCTGGAAGCGCAATTGGAAGCGCGCACATTGATGCTGTCGTCGAACAACGTGTTGTCGCCGGCGAACGGTGAACCCATGATTGAATTGTCCCAGGACATGGTATTGGGGATTTACTACATTTCGCTGATTAACGGCGAACATTCGGAAAAATCGCCGCGCTTTGCCAACATGGACGAAGTGAAATTGGCCCTGGAAAACAAGACCATCACATTGCATACGCCGATTATCGCGCGTATCGACGGGAAAACATATCAGACAACCGCCGGTCGTATGATTCTGGGTGAATTGTTGCCCAAGAAAGACAATATGCCGTTCGATTTGGTCAATAAAGTTTTTTCGAAAAAAGAAATCAAAAACTTGTTGGCGACAACATACGAACGTTGCGGCGACAAAGATATGATTTTGTTGGCGGACGCGTTGAAAAACACCGGCTTTGAACAGGCCGCCCGCAGTGGTATTTCCATCGGTTTTGACGATATCGTCATCCCAGAAGAAAAGAAAGACATGATTGCCGATGCGGAAAAAGCCGCCGAAGAAATCGAACAGCAGTACCAGAATGGGTTGCTGTCCCATGGCGAAAGATATAACAAGTTGATTGACTTGTGGCAGAAAACCACCGATAAACTGGGGGATTTGGCATATGCCGCGTTGGGCAAGACCGAAGGCGACAATTGGAATTCCGTGTTGATGATGGCGTTGTCCGGCGCCCGTGGGTCCAAAGGACAGATTCAGCAGTTGGCCGGTATGCGTGGTATGATGCAGAAGCCCGACGGTTCCATTATCGAAGTTCCGATTATTTCGAACTTTAAGGAAGGTCTGACCATGTCCGAATACTTTACGTCCACCCACGGTGCGCGTAAGGGGATGTCGGATACCGCGTTGAAAACCGCCGAAGCGGGGTATTTGACCCGTCGTTTGGTGGAATTGGCGCAGAACACCGTCATCACCGAACATGATTGCGGCACAACCGAATACATCACGGCCAAACCCGTGTACCAGGGCAGCGCACTGTCCGTGCCGTTGGGTGATGTTGTTTTGGGACGTACGGCGGCGCATGACATCGTTCATCCCATTTCCAAGGAAGTTATCGTTCCCGCCGGTGAATTGGTCACAAAATCCGCCGCGAAAAAGATTAACGAAGCCGGTATCCCGTCCGTTGATGTCCGCAGCGTACTGACATGTTGCAGTGACGGTCTGTGTGCGAAATGTTACGGTATGGATTTGTCCCGCGGCAGTTTGGCCCACGTCGGCGAAGCCGTCGGTGTTATCGCCGGTCAATCCATCGGTGAACCGGGGACCCAGTTGACACTGCGAACCTTCCACATTGGGGGGATTGCGTCCGGGGGCGCGGAAAGCCACTTTATCGAAGTGCCCGTGTCCGGTACCATCAAATTGTCGGGTGTTAACACGATTAAAAATTCGGTGGGACGTGTTGTGGTTCTGTCCCGTAATGGCGAATTGTCCGTCGTCGATGACAAGGGTGAAAAACTGTTCACTGCGGCGTTGCCGTATGCGTCCATGTTGATTGTCAATGACGGTGACACCGTTGAAAAAGGCGCCAAAGTGGCCGAATGGGATCCGTATTCCAACACCATTATCGCGGAAAAAGACGGTATTGTGAACTTTAACGATTTGATTGAAAACGTTTCGTTCCAAGAAGAAGTCGACGCCGTGACCGGTATCGTTTCGCGCAAGGTTATCAATTGGAAAACAAACACCAAAAAGGCATTGAAGCCGGCGGTTACACTGGTCAATGACAAGGGCGAAGTTGTTTCCCTGGGGGGAAAGAAAATCGCGGAATATCTGTTGCCGATTTATTCGGTGCTGAACGTGGCCAATGGCGACCGCGTTGCCGCCGGGGACATCTTGGCACGTATTCCGGTCCAGACCAAACGTACCAGCGACATTACGGGTGGGCTGCCGCGCGTCGAAGCGCTGTTGGAAGTCCGCCGTCCGACAAACCCGGCATTGCTGGCCGAAGTGGATGGAACCATCGAACTGGAAGATGCCAAATCCAAAATCATCATCCGTATTGAACCGGATGACGGTACCGCACCGGTCGAATACGCCGTGCCAAAGGGAACAAACCTGTTGGTGCGCAGCGGCGATACGGTGAAAAAGGCCGAAAAGCTGGTCGATGGCGACCCCGTGCCCCAGGATATTCTGCGCATCTTGGGCCAGAAAGCCTTGGCAACATTTATGGTCGAACAGATTCAGCAGGTTTACCGCTTGCAGGGCGTTATCATCAACGACAAGCATATCGAAATCTTGATCCGTGAAATGACACGCCGTGTGGAAATCACCAATCCGGGTGATACGGGATTCTTGATGGGCCAGGTGGTCGACCGCGTCGATTTCGAAGAAGAAAACGCGCGCGTCATCCGCGACGGTGGCAAAGCCGCCGAAGCGTCCCAGGTCTTGGTCGGTTTGACCCGTGCGTCGTTGACATCCCGTTCGTTCATTTCCAACGCGTCGTTCCAACAGACGACCAAAGTGTTGGTGGATGCCGCCATCAGCGGGGCAACCGATAAACTGGTCGGGATTAACGAAAACCTGATTGTGGGTCGTTTGATTCCGATTGGAACCGGGGCATATGTCCGTCGCGTACGCGAAATCGCCAAAGAAGAAGAAAAAGCGGAAAAGCTGGCCCGCGAAGGCAATGTCCAGCAGCAGCTGTTGGATATCTAGGGGCTGTGAATTACCAACCGCGCCCGGCATCCCAATCATGGGACACCGGGCGCAATTGGTCTGAAAAACAATGACAGAAATTCCGGCAATCTTTTGTGATATTGATGGCGTCGTGAATAAAAAATTCGCGATTGCAAATTATGACCGTTTCGGTGAACCAAACGAAAATATGATTCGGGTCTTGGAAACGCTGGGGCGGGATTTTGTCATCGTCTTTATCACAGGGCGATGGGCCATGGGCCAGCAAAAGGTCGAAGCCCATATCCAAAATTTATTGCCGAATATCAAAAAACGGGTGTTCTGCAAACCGCACGATTACCCCGGCACAACCGCAGAATTCAAGGTCGCAACCATCGCAGACCTGGAATCACAGGGATATAAATTTTATCTGGGACTGGATGACCACAGCGCCGTTGTCGGATTAATGCACAATCACGGCATGTTTGTCGCCCAGGTCATATCGGATTAAAGTTTTTCTTGCATATCCGCAAGATTTTAATAAAATGTCTAACTGTAAATTATAAAAGGATTGTAAAATGGCAACGCCAAAAAGTAAAACAAGCAAAGCACGTTCCGCACAGCGTCGTTCGCATGATGCGCTGACAATCATGCCGTCCACCGTTTGCAAGGCATGCGGCGAAAAGAAACGCCCGCATCACGTCTGCGCAGCGTGCGGGTCTAAATAATCTGTAACAAGATATAATGGCAGAAGGGGCGGTTCATTCAATTGTGCCTTCTGCCTTCTTTTATGTATCATGTCCGGTGAAAAACAAATTATTTCAATTGACGCAATGGGCGGGGACAAGGCACCCGGCGCCGTTCTGGGGGGAATGAACCAGTTCCTGTATCAAAATGGCGAAGACATGGCGTTTTTCCGTGTGTTCGGTGATGAAAAGCGTCTGCGCAGGATGATGAACAAATACCCGCGTGTCGCGCGTAATTGCGAAATCATTCATGCCCCCGATGTCATTCGTGGCACAGACAAGGTGCGCGATGTCATCCGTCATGCGCAAAATACGTCCATGTATATGGCGATCAAGGATGTCCGCGAAGGAAATTCAACCGCCGTCATCAGTGCGGGAAATACCGGTGTGTTGATGGCCCTGTCTAAATTGGCATTGAAAACGGTCGATGGGATTTCGCGCCCGGCGATTACAACCATGTTGCCGTCCGGTGGCGGTGACAGCCGTGTGGTCATGCTGGATTTGGGGGCGAATGTTCAATGTGATGCCGAAAATCTGTTCGATTTTGCCGTCCTGGGCAGTGTGTATGCCGACGTTATCGGTCATATGCCGCACCCGAAATTGGGCGTGTTAAACATCGGCGAAGAAGATACCAAGGGGAACGAAACCCTGCAACGGTTGAACAAATTGCTGATGGCGCACAAGGATGAATTACCGTATGAATACATCGGATTTGTCGAAGGAACCGATATCAGTGCCGGTAATGTCCAGGTTGTCGTGACCGACGGGTTCACCGGCAACATCGTTTTAAAAACGGTGGAAGGTACCGCCAAATTGATTAAGCGCGTGTTGATGGAAAACCTGAAAAAATCCGTGTTGGCGGTTATCGGGGCATTTTTCTTGGTCCATGTGTTTAAGCGGTTAAAACATAAAATTGACCCGCGTTCGTATGCCGGGGCGATGTTTTTGGGATTGCGTGGGTTTGCGATTAAAACGCACGGCAACAGTGATGCGTTGGCATTTGCCAATGCAATACGCAGTGCGCTGGATTTAACCAAATCCGACGTGTATCATAAAATCAGCGCGCATGTGGAAGCATTGGCACCGATTAAGGCCGAATTAATCCACGCCGAAGAATAAAAATCCCCCCAATCGGGGGATTTTTTGTTTGCGCCCCGCCCATGGCGGGGATTTTATTCACTGGATTGCCGCAGTCGTTTCACTCCTTCGCAATGACAAAGGGGATGAAGTAGCCGGGAAATTAAACACCATTGTCATTGCGAACGCAGTGAAGCAATCCAGTAATAGGAATAGGGCATTGTGCGCGTTATGGGATGCCAAAAGGGACAAAGTGATTTAACAAAAAAACGGCGGTTGCGGGGGATTTTATTTCGCCTTTTTCAGGGATGGTTTGCGGGGGCGGCATTTGTATGCGTTTTTGTCCGCAATCGACAGGGCAATCGCCACCGCCTGTTTCTGGGGGCGGCCGGCATGGACTTCGGCGCGGATGTTTTCGGATATGGTTTTGCGGGTGCAACCTTGTTTCAGGGGCATGATATAACCTTTCTGTTTCTGGGGATATTGTATCACAGTGATGGCGCAAAATATACAGGATGAAAATCCAGCCTTAGTCAGACAGGTGATACGTTTGGTTATTGTATCGCAGATTGATTGATGCGGCCGCGCCCGACTTTAACACGCCATAGCATGTTTTGCCGCCATATTCAATGCGCAATGACGGCGTGGTATATGCCATGGGGTATAAATTAAATGTTCGACCGTTGCCGGTCTTTAACCGATTGACGCCGTCGCACAACGGCACGCACACCCCGTCATGATTGCCGTATCCGTCATCGCATTCCCACGGGCAATCGTTTGCATCCCGAATGGTGCCATCGGCGGAATCGGGCGTGCCGGCGCCGGTATAATGTGCATGTTCCGGCAGATTTGTGCATGGCCGGGCGTATCGGTACCAGACATGATATGTCGTCCCGACATATTGGGCCAAATAATATCCGGGGTTGGCCTGGTACCACAAAAACGCCTGTTCGCCGTTCCAGTAATTGGTGCCGTTATACCAGCTTTCGATATACAGTTCCCCATATGGGCTGGATATAAAGACACCTGCGAAACAATGCGCCGGCCAGATGGCCCCGTTTGTCGATGAACCGGGGTCCCACGACATCAGCCATGATTGTTGCGTCACCCGGTCCACCGGGTACAGTGTTGATACGAATCCGTACCAATCGGTCGTGTCCGTCGGACATGGATGTTGCGTGTCGTCACCGGGACAATAATACCCATCGACGCATTTTTCGCATGTGGTGCCGTTTAAATACATTCCCCCATCGCATACGCCCCATGCCACCGCCGGCATCCCCATCACGCACGCAATTGTCCATAAAACAAATTTCATTGTTAACCCCGAACAAAAAATAAAACCACCGGATTTTTTTCAGGTGGTTGGAGTTTTACAACAATTGAACGAATTGCGCGGTTTATTCGATGTATTCACCACACTCCAACCAAATGGGTTGGAATGTTTATCGTCACGCGGACGCGTTCAACGGGTTGTAAAGCCCCATGGTGCCATCGGCCACCACGGGGCATATTATATCGCATGTTTTGGAAAATGTCACCCATTTTTAAATGGGTGCGCATGGGTTAAAAAAATACAGGCTTCTTAATCTTTTTATCTTTGTAAATGTCCAGCGTGCCTGCATCGCGCGCGTCACCGTAATATTTGATTTTAAAATCGATGACCGACATGGTCTTTTTCAATTCCGCCATTTGTTGCCGGACAATTTCTTTGCGCTGGATAAACATTTGGTAACGCTGTTCAATGCTGGCGTCGCCCTGGGCGCACCATTGCATGAATGTCTTGATATCGCGCAGGGGCATGCCCGTCTTTTTCAGGCATTCAATAATCCCCAACCGTTCAATGTCCGTGTCGCAATAATCACGAATACCACCGCGCCGCTTGGCCGTGTCGGGCATCAGGCCCGATTTTTCATAAAACCGTAATGTGTGTTCCGTCAGACCAGTTATTTTGGCCACTTCGCCGATACGCATAAAAACTCCTTGACTTAGACACAAGTCTAAGATTTATAGTAATAAAGTCAAGATAAAAAAAGGGGGGTGAACCGATGAAAATCTGGGCATATGTTGCGGGGGGAATTGTGATTGTTTCAGCCGCGCTGTTTTTATTTTTTAAACCAAGGGGGGAAACCATGCCAAAAGTTTATTTTACATCAGATATTTCGGCGGCGGGACTGGTCCGGGCATACCGTGCGGCCGGATGGACGCCGCGGGGACGCGTCGCCGTCAAAATGACGACGGGGGAACCGCCGCGCAGTAATTATTTGCGCCCCGATTTGGTGCGGGATTTGATTCAATCGGTCGATGGGACGATTGTGGAATGCAATACGGCATATGACGGCGCGCGCGCCAACAGTGCCAATCACTGGCGCGTTGTCAAAGAACACGGATTCTTTGACGTTGCGCCCGTCGATATCCAGGACGAAGATGGCGATATGGCTTTGCCGGTTCACGGGGGCAAAGTGTTAACCGAAAATTATGTCGGTTCGCATTTTGATGATTATGATTCTTATATCATTCTGTCGCATTTCAAGGGACATGCCATGGCCGGATATGGCGGCGCGATAAAGAATATTTCCATCGGCCTGGGCAGTCGCATGGGTAAATCTTGGATTCACAGCGGCGGGACCAGTAAAACCAACCCGTGGGGCGGGGAACAAACGGCATTTCTGGAATCAATGGCGGACGCCGGCAAATCTGTTGTCGACCATTTGGGGCGCGATAACATCATTTACATAAATGTATTAAACCGCATCAGTATCGATTGTGATTGCAATGGCAACCCGGCCGAACCCGATATCCATGATATTGGTATTTTGGTTTCGACCGACCCCGTTGCCATCGACCAGGCCGCCATCGACATGGTGTCGCGTGCCGACGGTAATGCCGCGCTGATGCAACGCATCGCAGAACGCAACGGATTGCATACGTTGGAATCGGCGGCGGAAATCGGCCTGGGGGTGCGGACATACGAATTGGTCAATTTGGACGAAAAATAAACTTAACAACAGGATGGAAAACATGAAACATTTATTCTGGGGATTGTGCGCGGGTGTCGCACTGTGCGGGGCGGCGGATGCCAAAAGTCTGGTCGCGTATTATTCACGTTCGGGTAATACGGCGACGGTGGCGGAATTGATTAAATCGGCCACCGATGCCGATATCTTTGAAATCACGACGGCCGACGCAAACCATTATCCCGCCGAATATCGTTCGGCCACCGTCGTTGCCAAATCAGAAATTGAAAACGGTACTTTCCCGGCGATTAACGCCATACCGGATTTAACGCAATACGATACGGTATTTGTCGGCACGCCATGTTGGTGGGGGACGATGGCCGGTCCGGTACATACGTTTTTAACCACGGCGGATTTGTCGGGTAAAACCGTCATCCCGTTTAACACCCACGAAGGCAGCGGTACCGGCACCATTGCCGCCGATGTGGAAAAATTAACCCCGAATTCCATGCACGGGCGCGCCATCGCCATTCGTGGTGGGGATGCGGCAAACGCAGGCCCCGTGATACAGGAATGGTTGGTCGAAATCGGCAAATAAAAAAACGGGGCCCGGCCCCGTTTCTGTTTTAATGCGACATCAGATGTAAAATCACACTGGTGATAAAAATCAGGGTGATGATGCCCAAAATAAATTTCTGGGGTTTGTGGCCGTCATTGCCGTGACAATGGTCGCATTCGCATCGGCAATCACGCACCACCAACACCCACGACAGACCCAACATCCCGGCCGAAAACACGAACAGCCACGGTTCCAGCCATTGCGGAATAATATGCAGATGCGCAGATTCCGGCGCAATCAATCCGATAATCGACAGCGCAATCGGCAATCCGCAACAAAACACATGCGGCAACAGCGATGCGATGATTCCAATCTTTACAGCTTTATTTTTCATGACGTCCACATTATACGCGATTTTTATGGTATCCCCAACAGGAATCGAACCTGTATTTAATTCTTAGGAGGAATTTGTTCTATCCAATTGAACTATGGGGACGTATTCCTTATATCTTATTCGCTGGATTTTAATATTGCAAGTTATTATCGGCCAGACTATAATAGTCAAATAAGTATGGAGAAAAAGTTATGGGTAGCAGACTGGTTGGGTACGGGTCATATTTGCCTGAAAAAATTATGACCAATCAAGATTTTGAAAAGATTATGGACACATCCGACGAATGGATTGTTCAACGCACCGGGATGCGCGAACGCCACTTTGCACGCGATGACGAAACCGTTGTGGATATGGGCGCAATTGCGGCCCAGCGTGCGCTGGATAATGCGAATCTGACGATTGACGATATCGATATGGTGGTGGTGGCCACAACAACATCCGAATTGGATTTCCCGTCGGTCGGGGTCCAGATTTTGGGTAAACTGGGCGCCACCCGGGACCAGCCGGCATTTGACGTGCGCGGGGCATGTACGGGATATATTTATGCACTGCATTGCGCGCGCGCGTTCTTTACCGCGGGGATTCACCACCGTATCATGGTTATCGGCGCGGAAAAAATGACCCGGTTTATCAATTGGGATGACCGCAGCACGGCCGTATTGTTCGGTGATGGCGCGGGCGCATTGATTTTCGAACATTCCACGTCCAGTTATTCCGGCATTATTGACACGGTTGTGATGGCGGACGGCAAATCGTTTGATATGTTGCACGGGACGCCCGATCACAAGATTTCTATGAACGGTCCCGAAACGTATAAAAAGGCCGTCACATTAATGCCCGAAGCCGCCAGTTACATCATGCAACATGCAGGCATCACGGCGGACAATGTGGATTGGATTATCCCACACCAGGCGAATCTGCGCATTATTAACAGTGGCGCGGAAAGATTGGGTTTCCCACTGGACAAGATTTTGGTCACCGTGGACAAACATGCCAATACCAGTGGCGCATCGGGTGTTTTGGCGTTGGCATATGGGATGGACCGCGGTCTGATTCAACGTGGGCAATTGATTTTGTATCCCGCGTTCGGCAGTGGTTTAACATGGGGCGCGGCATTAATCAGGGTGTAAAAAATGGCAACAATAACCAGAATGGATTTTGCAAACAAATTGCGTGAACAGTTTGGTCTGACCACGACGGATTCGTATAAATTGGTGGATGTGATTTTTGGTGAAATCCAAGAATCATTGATTCACGGCGAAGAAGTCAAATTTGCGGGCCTGGGCAGTTTCAAGATTTTGGACAAAGCTCCCCGTATGGGACGCAACCCGAAAACGGGTGCGCCGGCATTAATAACGGCGCGGCGCGTGGCGACATTCCGCCCCAGCACCGAATTCAGAAAGCGTGTTGCATAATCATCAAAAAACACCGGTATTTGCCGGTGTTTTTTATGTGGAAACGCCCCCGCCAGGTGGTCTGTCACAGATTATTTTTACCCCGCTTTATCACCAGCATCGCAAATGCGCCGTGGTAAAATCGGCGCATGATACCTTCGTCAAATAAATCATGCCCGCGTTCGCATTTTTTGTAATCTTTCTTGCTCATCTTCAACAATGCGGCGGCATCGGCCACGCTGATACGCAGGTGTTGTCGCGCGCATCGCATAATATTGCCATAGTAATTGGCGTCGATTAATAATTTTGCCATAGTTTAAACTCCCTTGGTTTTTTATTAAAAACACCACCCAAAACATTTGGGTGGTTGGAGGTTCAAAACTATTAGTACAATAGCGCTGTTTATTCAATATATTCACAGCCCCCCAACCAACGGTTGGAGATAGTTTAATGTCATCACTGACAGTACTATTAGGTTTTGAAGCCTACACCGGTTTCCCAATGCAAGGAAAGTATATCGCATCCCACGCGAAGTTTCAAGGAATTTGAATTTATTGGTGTGGGGATTTATTTACTGGATTGCTTCGCCGATGGCTCGCAATGACAAGGGTGATAAAGTTCCAGGAATTTCACCTCCTTTGTCATTGCGAGCAAGCGTCAGCGCAGCGTGGCAATCCAGTAAAATGGTCATGATAAAAAAACTGTCGGTCCGAATGGACCGACAGGCTCCCTTCCTTCCGGTATGGACCGGAAACTGTTATGCCGCCATGGCAAACTTGTCGGACGATGCGGCGTCGCCGGCGTCCATAATCTTTTTTGCTTCGGCAAAGACCATTTCTTTGACGCGCATGGCCAATGCCTTGGTATCCATGCTTTCGGCCGCGATGTCAAAATTGTCCGTGCGAATTTGCAACGATACGTATGCCCCAACCAGGGACGGGCGTGACAAATCTTCGATGGAACGCGGCGCGTTGTTGCGGCCAATTTGCAACTGGTCACTTAACGATACGATTTGGCGGTTTTCGTCGACCCAAACAGTTGTCGTCAGGACTTTGTTCAGGGCAATCATAATTTCTTTGATATTCTTTTGCATGATGCGGTTCCCCCCTTTCTTTTGATTGAAATCAAAAATCCAAGCCAGAGTTTGTATTTACAAATTCCTGAATCAAATTTTTTGTTTCGCTTTTGTTTTTGGCAGAAATCCGGTTTTTAGGCGGTTTTCTGGGCTTTTTGTTAATTTCTTGGTTGTCTATACACGAATCATAGAACAAAAACGAATCGATGGTCAAGCGAAAAATAAGTTTATTTGAAAATTATTTTAAAAATATGCAATTTTACTTGTAAAACCATGAAATCCCATGCGTGGATTATAAAATGTCATTGACAACCATTGGTGACCATGCTACCGTCTGTATCAGAAGCCAGAAGGATGCACAGGGACACGCCCCGTACGGAATACAGAAATGTCATTGTTTCTCTCATCTTATGAAAACCGTTTGGATAGCAAGGGACGCATTTCCGTCCCGGCGTCTTTCCGTGCTTCGGTTGCGCATGATGCGTTCCCGGGGGTCGTTCTGTACCGGTCGTTCACACACAATTGTATCGAAGGGTTGGCCATGGGCCGCATGGAAAAAATGGCGGCGGCAACCGACCAAATGGGCGTCTTTGACAGCGAAATGGACGATTTGTCGGCCATGCTGTTCGCGGATGCGCGGCCGTTGGCGTTCGATGTAACCGGGCGTATCGTTATTCCGGCCGAATTGCTGCAACATGCCGGTATCACAGATACGGCTGTCTTTGTCGGACGCGGGAACAGCTTTCAAATCTGGAACCCGGCCGAATTCCGCGTTGCCCAGGAAAAATCACTGAATAATTTGCGGGCGATGCGACCCAATCTGAAAATCGCAGGATAACAAACCTGTACCATTTTTTTGCGCTGTATTTTACCCTGGTGTTTGATATATGGGGCCGGTTGGCCGCCGATAATTTATGTATTGTATTCTGATTTTTACAGCAACAGGAGAGAGAAATGACGCACGAAGATATATGGAATGCCATTGAACGGTTCGCCAGCGAACATAAGATGTCTTGTTCGGGGTTGGCCAAATGCAGTGGGTTGGACCCGACCACGTTTAACCGCAGTAAACGCTGGTCCAAGGAAGGAAAACCACGCTGGCCATCCATGCACAGTTTGTCCAAAATTCTGGCGTCGACCGGGGCGCGGATGGACGATTTCGCCAAATTTATTCCAACCCCATTGCCCGAATATGAACGTGAATAAAAACACCGGCATTTGCCGGTGTTTTTTTTACCATAATTTAATGCGTTTATCCGGGGCGACATACAGTTTGTCGTTCGGGCCGATGTTGAACGCGTCGTACCATGCGTCAATATGGGGCAAAATGCCGTTTACGCGCCACCGCGACAGCGAATGTTCGTCGGTTTTTGTCCGCAATAAAATCGCGTCGTCGCGGATGTTGCCGGCTTCGGTCCCGGCGTATGCGATGAAAAAGCGCATGTCGCCCGTCATGCCGTGTTCATCGGTTGCGGCGGGTGTGGCAAAATTCTGGTACGCGGTGAACGCGATTGTAATGCCGCCGTAATCTGCCAAGTTTTCGCCCAGTGTAAATTCACCGTTGGCATATGTGCCGGGTGCCACCAGGATGTTATTGAAAAAATCGCGCAGAACGGATGCCTGGGCGTCAAAGCGCGCGCCATCGGCCGCCGTCCACCAATCGCGCAGGTTTCCATCGCGGTCGAATTTGCGTCCGGAATCGTCAAATCCGTGCGTCATTTCGTGGCCAATCACACTGCCGATGGCGCCGTAATTAAACGCGTCGTCGGCCGCCATGTCGAAAAACGGCGGTTGCAAAATGCCGGCCGGGAAACAGATTTCGTTGGTCGACGGGTCGTAATATGCGTTGACTTCGTGGGCGTTCATATACCACAGGGTCGGATCGTTCGGACCGCCGATTTTGTCCAACCAAAAGCGGTCCTGGAATTCGGCGACGCGCACCATATTATCCCACAGGGAATCATCCCGGATGTCCAGTTTCGAATAATCACGCCAACGGTCGGGATATCCGATTTTTGCGCGGAATGTGTCCAGTTTTTCCAGGGCTTTTTCTTTGGTTTCGTCCGACATCCAATCCAGTTTTTCAATACGCATCCGATATGCGCGTTGCAGATTTTGAACCAGATGCTGCATGCGGTCTTTGGCCGCGGGGGAAAAATATTTTTTGACGTACAGACGGCCGATTTCTTCGCCCAGGGAATCGTCCAGTAAATATACCGCGCGTTTCCATCGTGCCTTGGGCGTGGGTTGGCCCGCCATGGTGCGATTGTAAAAATCAAATGCGATGTCGTATGTTTTGTCGTCCAACAACGACACGCCAGAATTAATCATCCGCCATTTCAAATATGTTTTAATCAAATCCAAATCTGTGTCGTGCATGATTTTGATGGATTCGGCGATGGGTTCAACCTGGGCGATGTTGATGTATTCGGGGGTTGCACCGCGTGCCGATAAAAATGCGTCCCAATCAAAATCTGGAAATTCTGCGCGGATTTGCGCCAATGACATCTTGTGATAATTGGCGTGGGGATCGCGCAGTTTTTCTTTTGGATAAAATGATTTGGCCATGCGTTCTTCCAGGGTGTATAATTTTTCCGCGTCGACCGGAATGCCGAAATTGGCCATTTGGTCTGTGATGTATTTTTTGTACTTGGTGCGGATTTCGCGGGATTTTTCATCGTCATCAAAATAATAATCGCGCGACAGACCAATGGCACCCTGGCCAATGTTATACAGGAAATGCGTGCTGTCCATTTCGTCCAGTGCAACCCAGTCGCCCCAGAACGCCGTTGCGTGGTGGTGCATCCGGCCCAAAAATGCCGGTAATTCATCCGTCGATTTTATCGCGTCAATTTCCGCCAGGTACGGTTGAACCGGCGCGGTGCCGTCGGCGTTCAATTTGTCTGCGTCCATCGCCACGCGGTACAATGTGCCGATTTTTCCGTCGTCGGTTTCGGCAATTTCGCGGACGCGGTTCAAATTCTGGTCCCGCAGAACGTCAAACGACCCGTAACGTGTGTAATCGTCCGGAATCGGATTGGCACGGCGCCAGCCCAATGTCGCGTAATCATAAAAATCGTCGCCGGGGCGAACGCTGGTGTCCATGTTTTCTGTCTTGATGCCTGTGGTCATGTGTGTTTCCTTTGATACAAAATATGCAATGGCGACGGCGGCGGCAACCGCAATAACGCCAATGATGTTCCAGAATTTGCTTTCCATTTTTTACCGAATTAATTTTACCAGTAAATTGTCCAAAATCAATATGCCTTTTGCGGTGGGGGCCAAGAATCCGTCCGGGCGCAGGGTCACCGCGTCGGTGCATGTCGTAACCGCATCCCAATCCAGTGCCGCGCGTACGTCATCTGTTAATTGAACGCCGCGCATGGTGCGCATGCCGGTGATGATTTTTTCAACCGCACGGTCGTGGGACGTCATCGGCGCACAGCGCAGGCCCGCCCCCATCTGGTCGTGCCAAATGCCGTCAATGACAACGCGCCCCGCCGCGCCGCGACCCAATCCGATATATGCGTCCCCCGCCCAGATGTTCGCATTGTGGCGGCATTGGTCGGGTAGGGCGGCGTAATTCGACACTTCGTACCGGGGCAATGCCAACGTTTCGCCAATCGCGGTGTACATGTCGGCCATTGTGTCGTTTGACGGCATCGCCAGATTCATTTTTCCAAATGGTGTGTCGGGTTCGATGGTTAATTCGTACATGGAACAATGGCGTAATCCCACCGCGTTGATTTGCCGGCACATGCGGGTTACATCGTCGGCCGTTTGGTCTGGGATGCCGTATATAAAATCCCCCGACGTGCGCAGTCCCATTTTGTGCGCCGTGTCAATCAGTGTTAATGCGTCCGCCGCCGTGTGGCGTCGCCCCAAAAAGCGCAACGTGTCATCGTTCAATGATTGAACCCCCACCGACAGACGGTTAATCCCATGGGCCATAAATTCACGCAGGCGCGCCGCGTCCAGTGTCCCCGGATTGGATTCCAGGGTAATTTCCGCCCCCGGCGCAATGTCAAAATTTTGTGCAATGCATGTCATGATTTGGCCGAATGTTTGTGTCGGCATCAGTGACGGTGTCCCGCCGCCGAAAAAAACGGTGGGGATGACAATTTGCCCCAGGCGTTCGCGCCATGATTTGATTTCGTCGCAAATGGCGGATGCGTACGCGTCCCAATCGGGTGTGCGACATGGGTGCGAAAAAAAAGCGCAGTAATTGCATTTCGATATGCAAAACGGGACGTGAATATACAGATTGTGTGCCGGTGTCATGATTTTCATCATAATCTGTGGCGGGGCGATTGTCACGGAATAATTAACGCTTTGCGTGGGTTGTATTTTTATGTTATAATACCCGTGATATTAGTAGGTATGAATACACGATTTTTTGCATTTTTGTCTGTAATCTTGATGTCTGGGGGGGCGATTGCCGCCCAAGAAGGGGTGCCTGTTTATTATCAAACCCAGACCCAGAACGCCAATCAAATGGGATACGGGCAATATGCCGCCCAGGGGTATACCAAATACGTGGGCCAATCCGGACAAAAACAGGTGGTCGGAACGCGCACCCAATCGTACGAAGTGCCACGTGCCACCGCAACCTTGCCGCAAACATACGGCACCATGACGCCCAACGGTATTGCGTTGGCGCCCGACGCGGAAAAGGGGCCCAGTATTTATGCCGGATATACACGGCGCTTTGCAGATTTTACATTTAAAACCGGCGTTAATTCCATCTTGGAATGGGATGACATGGTCTTTAACGAATTGACCGTCGGGGCGCGACATAACTTTGCGTTGCGTAATTTCGATTTGTTTGCGTATGGCGAATATACGTACGGTGATTTAAACCATGGGGGATTGTCCATGGATTACGATTTGGAACCGTTCGACCATGCGCGCCCATACGAAGGGATATTTACAATTTCCATGGGGGATATGTCCGGGCGCAGTAATCATTTGCGTATCGGATTGGGGGCATATCATATCTGGGATATTGGCGGGTGGAAATTGTCGCCGTCCATCGGATACGAAATATTTAAACATAACCTGGAAATGTCCGACCATATTTATCCCAATCCCGGGATATATCTGCCGTTAATGACGGACAAGGGCGATTATGTTTACGGCAATGCCGAAGGGTATTATTTTACGTTGCCGGTCGGGACAACCGCGCCCGATGATTGGTACCAGGTTTGTATGTCGCCCGAAGATATCAAATTGGTCCAGGCCCCAGGCAGTGGGTTCTTTGAATTGGGGAACCAGTTGGTGACCGGCGATTATGACCCGGCCATGGGTACCATTCCGTGGGGTGTTGAAGCCGGGGATTGCGTCATCATCGGTGGTGACGGCATGGTGCGGATTGACGGTACAACGCACATTTATAACACGACATGGAGTGGTTTTTACGTCGGGTTAGAAGTGGAAAAGCAAATGACACTGAACGACAAGTTGCGCTTTTACGTTCAGTTCGGTTTGCCAAAGTATTCATCCGAAGGTATTTGGCCCAACCGTACGGATTGGCAACAAAACCCCAGTTTCTTGGACGAAGGCAGCAAAGGCGCATATTCGTATGTCGCAGAAATGGAATACGATTACCGATTGTCCGACCGGTTGAAATTGTCAATCAAGGTTGATACAAACTGTTTCCATGTGGGAAAAATCCCGGGCAAATTGTACATCGCGGAATACAGCCATTATTTGATTGATGAAAATGGCCAGTATATCTTGGATGACAATAATCTGCCGATTTTGGAAACGGTGCCGGCACATACCGAAGATGTATCGAATTCTTTGAAATATGCCACGTGGCAATCGTTCGGATTGCACATCGGTGTAAAGTACGCGTTTTAGTTTTTTTAAACCAAGGTTGTTGATATGAATCATTTTATGTCACGTTTGTGCGGGCTGGTGGTGCTGTGCCTGGTGTCGGGGGGCGCGATGGGCGCGGATCGGGGATGCTTTGACATGGACCGGTGGGATGCCATTTTGGCCGATGTTCGCACCAGTGCCAGTGCCGCCGGTGTCGATGCCGATACAATCAAAGATGCTTTGCGGTCGCCGCAATTTATCCCGTCAATCGTTCGCAGCGACGCCAACCAGGCCGAATTTAAATTGACATTGGACCAATATCTGGGGCGTATGATTAATCAAAACCGTATCGCCACAGGACGAAAAATGCGCGATGTTTATCCCACGATGCTGGGGCGGGTCGAATCCACGTACGGTGTGCCGGCGCATGTGATTTTGGCGTTTTGGGGGCTGGAATCAAATTATGGGGCCACCAAGGCACGCCATCAATTAACCGATGCGTTTTTAACCCTGATGTACGAAGGACGACGTGAAACGTTCTTTAAAAAGCAATTGCTGGCGCTGATGAAAATCGCCAGTAAAAATAAATTGGATATTACCGATATCCACGGCAGCTGGGCCGGGGCCATGGGGCATTTTCAATTTATCCCAACCACACTGGAACAATATGGCGCGGATGGAAACGGGGATGGTAAAATCGATATCATCAACAGTGTGGGTGATGCGATGTTCAGCGCGGGTAATTATCTGAATAAACTGGGGTGGGACCCGGCACAGCGTATCGTGCGCCGTGTGGTTTTGCCGGCGGATTTTGATGTGTCGCTGTTGGATGGTAAAACCAAAAAAGATTTGGCGGATTGGGCCGCAATGGGTGTGACAAATCCGGATGGAACCCCAATCCCGTTGGCAAATATGGTGGCCGGGCTGGTGGCTGATTTGAACCAAGATGCATTGACCGCGGCGGGGACGGTTGTCGATGACGTACAATCCCAATATGGCGCAGACGCAGATACAGATGTCGCGCCGCGGCCCGTTATTGTGGCATATTTGACATATCCGAATTTTTATCGGATTAAAAAATGGAATAATTCAAACTGGTATGCGATTGCGGTCGCAACACTGGCCGATGAATTGAAATAAAAAACGGGGCGACGCCCCGTTTTATTTTTTGTATCCGATGGTGACCAATAAATAGCCCTGGTGAATATCATCATCGGTCGGCAGATTGTGATAAATCGTTGCCAATGTGTCGCGCAATTGGCCGGGCGGTAAAAATGCCAGGGCAAAATCCATGTCGATGGAATATTCGCGAATATCACCCAGCCCCGCGTTGATAAACAAATCTTGTTGGGTGTATTTTGGGTATTCGGTGCCGGCCCGCCATGCGCCGGTGCGTTCTGCGTATTCTTTGCCGATGCGGTATGCAATGGACGCCGCGTTCGGGGCCATTGATATCACGCATCGACGTGCCACGCGGGCGTTTTCGCGAATGATAAATTGGGATTCGGCGGGGGAAAAATGTTCAATAACACCCGCATGCCAGACGACGTCGAATGTGTTGTCTGTAATCGGCAATGGGCGCGTTATGTCGGCGCAAATGGATGACACGTTTAACCCCAGCGCCGCCGCATTGGCCACAAATGTATCACACATGCGTTGCGCATAATCCAATCCGGTCACATGGCGACCGCGTCGCGCCAGATACAGGGACGTTGCCCCCAATGCGCATCCGATTTCCAAAACTGTTTCACCCGGCATGGTCAGACGTTCCATTTCCGCCGTCCATTCGTTCAGAAATGCGTCACTGCGAATCTGGGTTTGTATTTGGGCGCATTGGTCATCGTGTGCCGCCGCCCACGCATCACTGGTCAGGCGGTCGTATGATTGCGGCGCGGCCGATTTGATGTCGTGCAAAAATCGGGCGATTTGGTCGGTCCCCGCGGGGGCGCAATGTTTATGACGGCGAAACGGATTTTTCATTTCTGTATTTCCCCCGTGTTCATTGAATCGATAATATTCCCCCAGCGGCGTATCCAGTTTTTCTTGTCAAACGCGGTCGCGACGGCAATGGCGTTGCGGGATAATTTTTTCTGTAAATCCGGGTCTGCCAATACACGGTCCAATGCTGTCATCAGACTGTATGCGTCGGGGTTAATCAGTAATCCGTTATACCCGTCAAACACCAAATTCGGCAATCCGCCAATATTGGTCGCAATGACGATGTTGCCGGTGGATTGGGCTTCCAGACAGGACAGGGATGTGCCTTCGGCATAGATGGTCGGGACCAGGGATATGTCTGCGCGTTGATAAATTGCGGGCATTTCGTCCGGTGCGCAGACATAGTGTTTAACGCGGCCCGGGAATTGCGCAATCAATTTTTTGATGTCGTTGTTGATGGCGTCACCGTGTGCAAAACCCACAAAGTCAAAAACGACATTCGGATATTTTTCCATAATGGGCGGCAATGCGGCCGACATTAACCAATATCCGCGTTCGGGCGCGGCGCGCCGCGGAAATGTAATTTGAATATGGCCGTCTGGTTTGCGGGGATTGGGGGTATAGATGGATGTGTCGACATAATTCGGTACATAATTTGCATCAAAGTGACGCAATGTTTTTGCAAATGTTGTGCGCAACCATGAAATTGTGTTTGTGTCGACCGATACGAATTTGTCCACACCGGCAAACATGGACAGAATATCGTTGGGCTTTACATCATGACCATGAACGTCCCATGTAATGCCATGCGATATCATGATGTTCGGATGCAGTTTTTTACCCCAATGCGTCGCGCCGGAATAAATGGCGAATTCATATTTTCGAAACAGGGGCAAAACCGCCAGATAATCCCGGACCGGCATGCCGAAAATGCGCAGGTTGCCGACGCGCTGTTCCCACAGGCCAACCCCGGTATCGCCCATCTGAATCAAAACCGGGGTGTATCCGCGGTCTGTTAAGATATCCGCCAGGTCGGTTACATAGCGTTCTGCGCCGCCGTTGAAACATTTTTCGCCACGCGTGTCAAACATCGCATGTTGGAATATCAATACCACACGGCCGGTATATCGGGATTCGACATCTTGGACAATGCGCCGGTATTTTTGTATGGCGATTTTGCGCCCCACATATTTGCGCAGGGGGCGAACCGTTACAATGTCGCGAACAAATCGAAATGTCTTTTTAAGTGCTTTTTTAATCGTCATTTTTATTTCCCATATTTTTTTAAAGTGCGTCTGATACGCAGATAGTGCGTTCGGCCCCGAAAATACGCGGCCAATGTTTGCATTGGTGTGATATATTTTTTGCACGTTACATGTGTGTCCGCAATGGATAACGCATGGCGGTGGTATGCCGGATTTGTGTCGGTGGACACGTTCGCGGTATAAAATTTATAACGCCGCATTTTATCGTCCTGGCGTAAATACGCCATATGAATTTTCGGAATCCAGATTTTTAAATTCCGTGTCAAATCTGTGGATGCGGGGTATGGCGGCATGTGTAATTCAGAACCCGTGGCGCCAAATGGAACGTCGTGGAAACGGATGATGCGTGTGTCGGCATATTCCGGTGACCACAGCCCGTCTGTGCGGTATGACGTTTTGTTCCACATGTCCAGGCATGATGTTTTGACCACATCGGCATCCGGATATTCGTTGGCCAATAATTTTGGCTTTAACCGCACCAGATTGTGGTCGTAAAATTCGTCGGCGTCGACAATCCAAATCCAATCGCCGGGGCGGGCGGTGCGGCGTACGTATTCCCATAACTGGCCGCGCAGTGCCGGTTCATTTTCGCGAAACAGTGATGTTTTGCGTCGATGCAGTTGCCCGGGATGTGTTTCCAAATGCCGGGCGATAACGTCAGGCGTATCGTCGTCGGAACCATCGTCCAGAAAGATATGATAATCCGCGATTGACCCGACGTTTTTCAACCATTCAGTCAGATAATTTCCGGTTTCATTCCGGACAATGGTGATGGCGATGAAACGGGGGGCGGTCATTTCCAAAAATCCTGTATTGCGGTGACAATTTTCTGTGCGGATTGTCCGTCGCCGTACGGATTTTTTGACCCGTCCAGGCGTGTTTCAGATTTGTTGCGTGATAAAACGGTGCGCGCGTGGTTTAAAATTTTATCCGTATCTGCGCCAACCAATGTGGCAAATCCGGCATCGACCCCTTCGGTGCGTTCGGTTTCATAACGCATCACCAAAACAGGGGCGCCGAATGTGGGGGCTTCTTCTTGGATGCCGCCGGAATCGGTCAGAACCAGTTTTGCATGCTGCATGACACAGACCAATTCCGGATAATCCAACGGCGCGGTCAATATAACGTTGGGTATGTTGCCCAGTGCGGCATGGACTTGGTCATGTACATTCGGGTTGGGGTGGACCGGCAACACAAATTGGTGGTCGGGGAATTCCGCCGCCAGGGTTTGAATCGCGCCCAGAATTCGGACCAGGCGTTCGCCATGATTTTCGCGCCGGTGTGCCGTGACCAAGATCAATTTATCATCCAACCGTACGCCACGCCCGCGCATTGCGTCGCATGCCGCGGCCATGGTTGCGTCCGACAAACACGATAATGCGTCGATGACGGTGTTGCCGGTCAGACGGATTTTATCCGGGGCGATGCCTTCGCGGATTAATGAATCATAGGCCAGCTGGGTCGGGGCAAAATGCAGGTCTGTGATGCGGGATGTCATTTGACGCATCGCTTCTTCGGGGAACGGTTCAAACAGGTCGTATGAACGCAGGCCCGCTTCGACATGAAAGACGGGCGTGCGGTTGTAAAACGAAACCAATGCGCCGCAAAATACGGTCATGGTGTCGCCCTGGACAATTGTGGCGTCGAAATGATTGTTTTGATACACGTCCGACAATGCGGTCAAAATACGCGACTGGACCCCGGCCAGGGTTTGATTCGGACGCATAACATCCAGATTAAAGTCAGCCCGAATGCCAAAAAATCCCAGGGTCTGGTTCGACAGTTCTTTTTGTTGTTCCGTGTTGCAGACAAAGACCCGATATTCCGGATTCTGGCGCAGTTCCAAAATAATCGGCGCCAATTTGATGGCTTCGGGTCGGGTGCCCAGAATGACAATGATGTTTTTCATGATGATGTTTCCCCCTTGGTTCATTGCAATTTAATTTCCAGTTTGCTTTTTATGTGGCGGCGCAGTTTTGCGTTCCAGAAAAAGACCAGGCCCACCAGTTGCCGCCCCAGAATATGGCGAATTCCCACCAGGCTGAATTCCGCACGCGGGTATGGATTGCGACACAGGTATGCCAGTTTTTGTCGGTCCCACCAACCCAGGTTCAATCGGTCGCGCCACCGGGTGTGATACTTGGTCTTTATGGCCGCGGTTTTGGCCCAGATGCGCGGTTGTTGGGTCGCGGTCAGTGATGCCGGGTTTTGACGATACAGATAGATGTTGTCGGGGATATAATCCAGGCGTCCCGATAACGCAATGCGGACCCAGTAATCATAATCTTCGGCACAGAACATGACGTCATCGTATTTGCCCACGCGGTCGGCGGCGGATTTGCGATACATAAATGCCGCGCCCACGTTTGATTTGTATGCCAATTCCGTAACGGTGCGCGCACATTCATCCGACAGCACGCCGTATACGTTCGCGTCTTCGTCAATCAGGTCCATGTCCGCGCATACCATGTCGGTTTCGGGATGCGCGTTCAGATATTCGACCAGTGTCGCCAGCCAGTTATCCTTGGCAATGTTATCGTCGCTGGTCCAGGTCAGATAACGCCCCCGCGCCACGTCGAATCCGACATTCAAACTGCCGGGCAGTTTTAAATTTTTTGTATTGTGAATCACGCGAATGCGGGTATCGCGGTCGGCGTATTCGGTGGCGATTTGGGGACTGGGGTCGGATGAACAATCGTTAACGATGATTAATTCCCAATCTGAAAACGTCTGGGCCAGGATTGAATCCAGGCTGGTGGCCAAAAAGCGTGCGCCATTATAGCATGGCAACACAATTGACACGGTTGGCATATGCATATTCTTTTATTCCCTGTATTGTGCCATATGGTTATAGACGGTCTGGGCGTTGTCCGCACTAGGACAATATTCCAATTTGCATATCTGTGGGGGGTGAAATAAAATTGATTGATAATAGGGGCTTTGTCTGCTAGGCTTTTGGGTATATATGCTACAAAGGATAGAATAAATGGCTATTAAGGTACGCGACTATGAAGTCCGATTGACCCGAACCAAAGAAGAACGCAGACAGGTCCGCGCGTTGCGCTATGCCGTGTTTGTCGAAGAAGAAGGGGCGTCCGCCACCGAAGAACAAAAAAGTCTGCGCGAAGAATATGATGCGTTTGATTTGTTCGCGGAATATATGGCGGTGTTTCACGGGGATAAAATCGTCGGAACATATCGTATCATCGACCGCAATGCGGCCGAAAAAATGGGCGGTTTTTATACCGAATCCGAATTCAATATTTCGAAAATTAAAAAAGCCCAGGGAAATATCGCGGAAATGTCACGTGCATGTGTTGATGCCGCGTATCGTGAAAACGGCCTGGTGATGCGTATGCTGTGGCTGGGGTTGGGCGAATATATTGCCAAACGTCAGATTGCCATTTTATTCGGCGTGGCGTCGTGGGTTGGGAAAAATCCGGTCGATTCCGCCCAGGCGATTTCGTATTTGTATTATAATCATTTGGCACCGTTGAGTCTGCGACCAAATGTTTTGGCCGAAAAATTCGCCGATGGGGTCGATACGCGTTTGTCCCGCATGAATATTTTGCCGCCGGCATTCGTTGACGAAGACCGGGCGCGCCGTGAAATGACCCCGCTGATTAAGGGGTATCTGCGTCTGGGGGCCACATTCGGCAAAGGGGTGTTTGTTGATGCGCCCTTTAACAGCTATGACGTGTTTGTCATGATGCAGACCAAAAAAATCGATGCCGCGTATCAAAAGCACTTTGCCGGCAGCGAAAATGCGTTCGAACATCTGGATATCAAAGACGGTGCGATGAAAACACTGGGGAAAATTGTGTTGTTCCCGGTAACCGGTCCGTACAAGGCACTGCGCGCGTTCGGGTCGTTCTTGATGCGGGAAGATGTCAGCGATATCGAATATATCGAAGATACCCAGACAAATGGTGAAGAATAACGGGGATGAATATGAAACAGGTTGGGGGGCTGGCTTTATTATTGACGGTTGGTGCGTGCAGTTTTCCGTCGACCCCAGGCGAAGGAAACCTGTTGCATGGGGTGCGCCAGTTCCAGGCATCGCTGTTTGAATACGGCGCACGGGGCGAAGTCATTGTGTCCATGGCCGATAACGTGTCCAAGACAGGATTTTTCGGCAAGAATTATGAAAACATCATGGCGTTTCGCAATGTCCAGTCCGGCGAAGAATTTTATCTGAAAACCAAACTGGGGAATCGTTCGTATGACACTGCGATGTTGACCATCGGTGAATACGAAGTGACGAATTTATATCTGCAATACACGTACACCACAACCGAACACATGGGCAATACGACGGTCACAACCACACACATCGTGCGTGACGAACATTTCGAAGGGAATGATAATATCCGCTTTGTCGTAAAACCGGGCCGGGTTACATATATCGGGCATATTGATTTGATTAAGGCGGAAAACCAAGTCGCCGCCGACGGACGCATTCCGACGAATTCGTTCCGCATCAGTGACAAATCGGACCAGATTCCGGAAAAACAGGCCGCGCAGTGGCGTCGTGAATTCGGCGCAGATTACGTGGTCGACATGATGACGGTTAAATAAACGGGGGCGGCAATGAAGAAAGTATTGTATATGTTATTGTTAATCGTCGCCGTTGCCGGGTGCAGTGCGCAGTTTGGGAACCCGGTGCTGGGGCGCAGCAGTTCAAAAATCGACCGCCAGATGGTGGGCATTGAAACACGCGCGGATGTCCGGGAAAAATTCGGGACCCCGAATTTGATTTTTGAACGTGACGGCGTTGAATATTACGAATACAAAACCGTGTGGGGGCATGGGCGGTACCACTGGATGATACCGGTGGTTGGATGGATTATGTCCTGGTGGCAGGATGCGTACACATATCGTGAAACAAATTTGTATGTTGGATTTGACGGCGATATGGTAAAATCATACGATGTTATCCAAACCAGCGGGACGGTTAATTAATCAAATGGAATTTAAATATGGCACGGGTCAGACGGCAAAACTTTTTTAATACCACATGGGGCGTGGTGAAATTTACTGCGTTTTGGTTGGTGATTTTATTACAGATGCCGATATTGCTGTTGATGCCGCGCGGCAAAATGTCGGTGGCATATATGCGCGTGTTTATGGGAATTCTGGTGTTCTTTGCCGGGATTAAAATTCGCGTTCATGGCAAATTGTCGGATATGCGGCCGCTGATGGTGGTGTGCAACCATATTTCTGTGTTCGAATTGGCGACGTTCCCGGTGGCATTCGGTGGCAGTTTCTTTGGCAAAAAAGATATTGAATCATGGCCGCTGGTTGGGTGGGTCGCAAAAAAATTCGGGGTTATCTTTGTCGACCGGCGCCCGTCGCACGCGATGGATGCACTGAAATGCGTCCAGGATGAAATGAACCGCGTGGATTATCCGATGTTCCTGTTCCCCGAAGGAACCACCACAAACGGCGCGTATGTAAAGAATTTTAAAAGCACGCTGTTCAATTTTATCGAAGATTCAAATGTTCATGTCCAACCCGTCGTTATGCATTATCGCCACCGTAACGGCGAACCCATCAGTGATGATGACATGGCCCAGCACTATGCGTATTTTGATAACGCGAAACAGGATATGGGACCAAAATGTTTGCGCGAACGTTCTGCCTTTGCCCAGGTGTTCCACATTATGGTGGTGGGCGGATTTATGGTCGATATCACCATATTGCCACCGCCGTCCCTGGCCGGGATGGACAGAAAGGAAATCGCAGCCACGCTGCATGAAATTGTATCGAATAAATTTATGGAACTGAAAGAAAAGAGTTGTGAAAAATGAAGACTGCAATTACACCCACGCGCGCTGAAAATTTCAGCGAATGGTACCAGAACTTAATCACCGCGGCCGATTTGGCGGAAAATTCGCCCGTGCGCGGATGTATGACGATTAAGCCGTATGGTTGGGCCATCTGGGAACTGATGCGCGACGAAATGGATAAACGTATCAAGGCCCAAGGCGTCCAGAATGCAAATTTCCCGTTGCT
Source organism: Alphaproteobacteria bacterium (assembly GCA_029059055.1). GTDB lineage: Bacteria > Pseudomonadota > Alphaproteobacteria > Rs-D84 > Rs-D84 > Enterousia. The sequence goes on along the minus strand of JAIDWS010000035.1, from coordinate 3,016 downwards.
GATTCCCATCGAATTCTTTAACAAAGAAGCCGAACATGTCGCCGGATTTGCCAAAGAAGCCGCCGTCGTTACACATTATCGTTTGCGCATGATTGACGGTACATTGCAACCGGACCCGGATTCAAAATTGACCGAACCGTATATTATTCGACCCACGTCTGAAACCATCATCGGCGAAGCTATGTCCCGCTGGGTTCAATCGTATCGTGATTTGCCGTTGAAATTGAATCAATGGGTGAACGTTATGCGATGGGAAATGCGGCCGCGTATGTTCCTGCGGACGGCCGAATTCAATTGGCAAGAAGGACATAATGCATTCGCCACCCATGCCGAAGCCAATGCCGATGCCCGCAAAATGCACGGTATCTATGCCGATTATATGCGCGATGTATTGGCCATTCCGGTTATCCGCGGGGAAAAAACCCCCGAAGAACGCTTTGCCGGGGCCGACCATACGTACACCGTCGAACAAATTATGCAAGATGGCAAGGCTTTACAGGCCGGGACATCGCATGACCTGGGGCAGCATTTTGCCAAATCGTTCGGAATTCAATATCTGGGGGCGGATGGCAAATTGCAAAATGCGTGGACAACATCATGGGGAACGTCAACCCGTATGATGGGCGGATTGTTTATGACACATTCCGATGATGACGGGTTGGTCTTGCCGCCGGCCGTTGCCCCGTACCAGGTTGTGATTATCCCCATTACCCGCGATGAAAATGCGGCGGAATTGAACGCGTTTGCCGAAAACGTTGGGCAACAGTTGCGTGCGGCCGGTGTTCGCGTTTTGGTCGATACATGCGATATGCGTGCGCCGGATAAAATGTGGAAATGGATTAAGCGTGGTGTGCCGTTGCGCGTGGAAATTGGTGCGCGCGAAATGGCGGACGGTATGGCGACCGTTACCCGCCGTGATTTAGGCAAGGCGTCCAAACAAACCATTGCCATTGCGCAGTTGGTGGAACGCACCCCCGGTATGTTGGCCCAGATTCAGCGTGACATGTATGATGCGGTTGCGGCGCGCAACCAATCGATGATTGTTAATGTTGCGGACCTGGACGCGTTGGAAGCGGAATTGGCCGCGGGGCGCGTTGCGTTTTTCCGTCTGAAATACGATATGACGACCAACGAACGTTTTGACGGGTTGATTGAAAAATATAAAATCAGTCGCCGTTGTCTGGACGATAATGACCCGACATATGTATTTGTGGCCAAATCGTATTAAAAATCCCCCGCGTCATGCGGGGATTTTTTTTGGCAGGGTGGGTGGGCCGATTAATTAATTGCGTGATATGACGCGCCGTTTATCATCAGATTCAGCGTGTCGGATGCCCGCCCCGGGGCCAGATTGATATGGCATATCGCGGCCCCATGTCCGATATGTAATGCCGGTGTTGTTTGGGCGGTTTGGTATATGTTTAATGCAATGGAATTGCCCACATGCAATTGTGTCATCCCGGCGGTGCATAACGGTTGGCATGTGTTTTCATCTGTGCGGCCATATCCGGTGTTGCATTCCCACGGACAATCGTTGGCGTCAACAAAACTGCCATCGGTTGCGTCGGGCGTGCCGGCATCGGTATAGTGGGCATGGGCCGGTGCGTTTGTGCATGGTTGAACGCCACTGTACCATATACGATCACTGCGCCAGACATATCCGGACAAATAATATCCCACGCCCGCCCGATAATACCAGCCCCGCGTTCCGTAATAATTTTCCCCGTTCCAGGGTGATTCCACCAAACGTTCATGGCCTTCGGGGGATCGAAAATACAGAACGCCCATACATGAATGGGGGCTGCTGGCGGCCAGGGGGGATATCCAGAAGGCTTCGCCGTTGACGGACAGTAATGTTTCACCACTGACTGCGTTGTAATCGGTATTGGTGCGGGGGCATGGATAGCGTAAATCATCCCCCGGGCAATAATGGACGTCCCGTGTGGTTGAATTGCATATAACGCATGTTCCGTCCGCCCCCAGATAATATCCGCCGCCGCATGTATATGCCATGGCGTCATGGACGAACCATGGCGAAAGAAAACCACCGTTTAGATTAGGCATAAAATTAAAATGCAAATGACCCGGGATTCTGGCATTTTTTCAAAAATAAAAACCGCCATTTTAATCGGTGGTTTGGATTAGGCATTGTGTCATATCGGTACCCATACATTATATCGCATCGGCACATTTTGTGCAAGTCGTTTTGCCCCGCCGCGGATTATGTGTCATTGGGTGGATAAAAAAAATCCCGCCGGTGGCGGGATGTATGGATATGTTAACTTTTGTTGTAATTGGTTCCCAATGCCTGGTTCAACCAATCATAGACGGTTGTTGTTGCGGCACTGCGTTCAGTTACACTTTTACACGTGTTGATAACCGACATACATGCACGGATGGCAACATCAGACGGATTGGCGTTGCCGGTGACAGTTTGACTGCCATACAGGTTGGCCGTGTAATTGTTCTGGGCCAGGCACGATGCCACATCCGAAATACATGTTTCCGCATGGTCGGCCAAGACTTCGTCCTGGGCGGCCTTAATCTGGACCAATGTGCGTGCCAGATATTGTTTCACCACTTCGTTGGTCGGGTTATATTTCTTGTTCCCGGTATTGCCGGTATATGTCACATCTTGGCATTTGTTCAAGACCGACATGCACATACCCTGGTTACGGCCATCGGAATCAACCCATCCGATTTTCTTTTGCAGATAAATGGCCATGTTGTTTGCATCACCCGTATAGAACGACGATGTCACGTTGGCATCAATATAATCGGCCAATGTACCGTTGCCCCATGCGTTTTTATTGGCATTATCAGCCTTGTAATTCCATGTGCTGTATAAACCGGTGTGGGTGCTGGTCGAACTGGATAATTCGCCGCCCGATACCCCCGGTGTACCACCCACGACGATTTCGCCGTTAACGATGTATTTGCCGGTCGGATCCAAGCAGTTTTCATAATCACTGCCGCAGACAAAGTCATCCTGCATGCACGAATCCAATGCGTTGAT